>CAGP01000027.1 GCA_000263275.1 Helicobacter bizzozeronii CCUG 35545
GATCACATTCCTCACCGCTTGGCGGCTCTTTTCTTGCTCTTTGGGGTCGCTAGAGAATAGGAATCTAAAAACAGAGTGTTGCGGGTCGGTGTTCTTGTGGAAATACAAATCCCTAGCCGCTTGCTTGCCTAGATATTTTGCCCTCTGATCCTCTTGGTATTGCTTTAAATCCGCGTTAGGGTCTTCAAATGCGCTATTCCACAAAGTGCGCAAGATGTTTCTATCTTTGTAGATTTGCTTTTTTTTGCGCATCTGTGAGTTGCTTAGCGTCTTTGACCTTTAAAATGCCTTGACGGGTGATCTCCTTGCTGTATTCTAATGCCCCCTTATTGGGGTTGAGCCACTCTAATGGGTTAAAGAGGGCATCGGTGATACTGGAATTGCTCAAATGCTGTTCTATTAAGAACTTTTTGACGCTGGTGGGGAGTTTTTCATAAGGGATTTTATGCTCTATGGCCTGGTTAACCAGCTGGCTATAGTTGGTCTGTCTTTGGCTCTGCTTGCTGGTGCTAAAGCCTGTTAGACTCTCTAGCGTGTCTAATGCCCCCTGTGTTAAAAAGTTAGGGTCTTGCTCTTGGAGTTGTGTTGCCACCGCTTTAATCTCCTCTAGGGCTTGCTTGGGGGATTTTGGTGGGCTTGGAGGGTTAGCAGAGCTCTGAGCTTCTAAGCTTGCCTGTGGTGGGGGGGCTTGGGGGTTGTGTGTCTATGGGCGTGTTAAAAAGGGGTTTGGCAAGTTCTTTAACGCTCTGCTTAGGGCTAACAAAGCTAAAGCCTTGCATATTGCTTAGATCGTGATAAAGCGCGCGCGTGATCTGCTCAGAGTCTAGCCCATTGTCTTTGTAGTACTGCTCAAGGGCGTTATAATTGAAGTTATTTTCTGTGCCCTTGATGAAGTCTAACACCTCTTTGGGCTGAACCCCTGCTAGGGCTAATTTCTCAAAGTCTAGCGTTGCCATAGGGTACATTAACGCATTTAGCTACACAAGACAAGGGTTAAAGCGAAGCTTTAATGAGCCAAAGCTCTGCTTTTGCAAAATGCGTTAGCATTTTAATAGTCAAACGGGCAAACAAATACCAAAGGGCAAAGGGCGAAAGCCCCACCTAGAGTGGTGGAGCGTTTAATGAGCAATTTAATCATAATAAAAGGGAGAAAAAGGAATAATAGGGCTAGTGTGGGGGCGGGGATTCCCGCCCGGTAGTCTAATACAATGGCACGGCAAATACCATTGAGACCACTAGCACTATTACGAGTGTTCTCATAGATACCTCTTTTTGGGGTATCGCCCACTATACCCCCTACCCCTAGCTCAAAGTCTAGTTCTCCAAATGTGCCAAGAGGTTTCTATTCCTACAAACACTATAGCTAAATTGCGCTTTTTGGGGCTTAAAGCTTGGTAGCCCTTATATCCGCCATGTCCTCTTGTGTGCGCCTCTGTAGGCGGGGGTTTGGGGGGCTTGGGTATAGGGGGGTTTGGCATCGGGATGGTTAATGCAAGAGGCTAATGCATCGATACAATCATCTTGTTTATAGGGGCGATCGGGGCGGTATTTGGATTCTTTGTAGGCAATAATTTATCCCTTATTATATGCGTATTAAAAACTTAAAAAGATTTAAGTTCTTGCAATTAGTTTTAAAACTTGCTAGAATTGCTACAAGAAGGAGTCTTGTAAGGAGTTTTACATGGTTAAACGGGTGTTTTTAGGGATGGGATTTGCTGGACTCTTGGGCGTGCCTTTAGAAGCAGCTAAAGATGGATGGTTTGCCCAAGTGGGGGTGCAATACTCCCATGCAGCTGGGTCGCGTGCGTATAAAACTCCTAATGCAACCACGACTTACCCCTTTTCTGGCGATCTAGGGGGTGTGGATTTTCAGGGGGGGTATAAACAATTCTTTGGCAAAAAACGGCACTGGGGCGTGCGTTACTATGGCTTGATTAGCTTACAAGGTGGGGGCTTTTCAGAAAAAACGGACAACAAATACCCCACTCAAGGGTCTTTGGGGAATTATTTCTATGGGGTGGGGATTGATGCGTTGTGGAATTTTTTCCGTGCTAAGGGCTATGATATTGGGGCTTTTGTGGGCATGGCTGTGGGGGGGAGCACTTGGACTTTGGGGGCTGGCAAGGCTAATGGCGTGTGCCAAACGACGGTCAATAATGCCTATTGTGTGAGCTATAATGACTGGTTTTTGAAAAGTGCAATTGGCAATAACAACGCCACCTTTTCGGCTACTTTTGTGCAATGGATGTTTAACTTCGGGGTGCGGGCTAATTTTGGAGTGCATAATGGCGTGGAGGTGGGCTTTAGAGTCCCAGCCATCAACAACCCCTATTACAGCGCATATTCAACGGGTCAGACCAACACTTTTTCTTTTAGACGCGTGATCGTCCTTTATGCCAACTATGTCTATAACTTCTAGGGGGGTTTAGACCCCCGTTATCCTTGCGTGGATATCATTTGGTTAATTAACTTTTGTTACGATCGGCTCTTATTTTTTTGGTAAGGAGTCGCGAATGCGGATTGGTTTGAGTTGGAAATTCTACGGGATTTTGGCGAGTGGCTTGGTGTTTTTGGGGTGTGCGCACACAGAGAGCCGCGCACAGCTCGCACAATTCCAGCAAGCTTACTATGCTAAGCAAAACCCACAGGCGGATAAGCTTTCCAAAAAGTTTATCGATCAAGATAAAAAAACAAAAAGATGCGCCTTTATGGGAATTGCAAAATGGCGTGAATGCCTTTATGATGAGATCTTATAAGCCTTCTTTGGAGATGTTGGGTAAAGCCGACAAAGTCTTTGACACCAACTATAAGAACTTGGAAAAAACCCTCTCTAAAGTCGGGGGTGCGACCTTTGGGAATGAAACCAATAAAATCTATGAAGGGCACATGTATGAATGGGCTTTGACTAATTATTATAAAGCCCTTGATTATGCCATGTTGGGTAATATGAAAGATGCACGGGTAGAATTTAACCGCACCATTGAGCGCCAAAGAAGACTCAAAGAGTTTTATAGTAAGGCGATCCAAAAGGCACATGCCCAAATGGAAGAGGAAGCCAAAGAAAAAAAATCCGGGCAAGCTTGCTAAATTCACGGCTAGACTTGGCAATTTTGATCAAGAATTGGAACAACGCTACTCAAATTTGAAATACATGGCTGCCTATGATGGCTTTATCAACCCTTGGATTAGCTATGTTGCTGGGTTATTTTATACCATTGATGGGGATAGCAAGGGCGTTGATGACTTGAAAGAAGCCTATGCGATTAGCAAAAGCTCTATTGTCGCTCAAGATATTAAGGATTTTGAACACCACAACACGCACAAAAGAACTTGGGTGGTTTTAGAAGATGGGGTGCAACCCACTTTAAAGGAATATAAAATTACTGAGCTTAATTTTGCAATTCCCACTCTAGAGGACGGCAAAGATTTTCACAGCACTTTCCAATTGGTCGCCAATGGCAAGACGCAAAATTTTGAGGTCCTCTCTCACTTTGATGCGGTGGTGCAAACAGAATATAAAGTTACCTTGCCCGCCATCAAAGCCCGTGCCATTAGTTCAGCGATCTTAAAAACAGCCGCGGGTAAGGGCTTACAAACAGCCGGAGCAGCGACAGGCGGAGATGCTGGAATGGCGATGATGGCTGTCGGGGGGATTATGCGCATGGTGAATAAAGCGACTACAGCGGCTGACATCAGAGGTTCTAATATCTTCCCTAAAACGGTCTATGTGGCACGCTTTAATAATGATGAAGCCCATAGTTTTGCTGTCAATGTGGATGGCTTGAAACAAGATCTCCAAGCGATCACTTGTAATGACACCACAAAACCAACACCTAGCCAATTCTGTGGCAATAAAAATAACATCGTTTTTGTCCGCAGTCTCCCTAACTCCCTTAGCGTGCAAGTGCTCCCCCTCAAATAACAAGCTTGCGCTAATGCCCCTAGCCCCCCGCTCAAAGCTGGGCTAGCACCTCTTGAGGGTCTTTATAGGGCAGATTAAACGCCCTAGCAATTCCCTCTTGGGTGAGATAGCCTTGATAAGCACTCAAGCCCCCCAAAGTCTGGGCGACCACTTTATCTTTGGCTTGCAAAAAGCCTTTGAGTCCATGTTGTAAAAAATAACAGCACATAGGGCAAACTGGCGTGGCTATAGGCAATGGAGCTTGTTTTAGCCACAATCCCGGGCATGTTGGGCACGCCATAATGGAACAAGTCTTCTTCTAAGTAAATGGGCGCAGAGGTGCTGGTTTGGTGGATACTCTCAATGCACCCCCCCAAATCACAAGCCACATCCACGATCACGCCCCTTTTTTGCATGTGCTTTAAATGCCGCCTTAAGATCACTTTGGGCGTGGCTGTAGCGGTTTGCAACACCGCCCCCACTAAGCCTAGCGCACCCTCTAGGGCATAGACAATATTAGCCTCATTCACGCCCAACACCTCTAAATGATAAAGGTGGGTGTAGGGGTGATCTTGCAATTTGGCAAAATCCAGCTCCAAGATCACCACCCGCGCGCCCATCACGCTAAGAGTCCTAGCCGCCTCTAAGCCCACAACACCCCCGCCCACAACAACGACTTTTGCCTGCGGTTCGCCCGCCAAACCACGCAACAACACTCCCCGCCCAAAGACACCGGGCAAATGCTCTAGGGCTAATAAATAATGCTGGATAAAATGGGCGGCTAAATTGCCCGCAACCACGCTCATGGGGGCTAAGATCGGGTAATTGCCCTTAGGTCCGGGAATAGTTTCGGTGCAAATGGATAAAATCTTTTTATCCACTAGCATGCGCGCTAGGGAGGCATTATAAGCCAAATCCAAATAGCTAAAGAGAGTCGCTCCCTCTTTGAGCAAGGCATATTCGTGCTCTAAGGGTTCTTTGCACTTTAAGATCATGGGCTGATCCCAAGCCTGCTTGGTGGGGACAATCTGCGCCCCGGCTTGCTGGTATTGTTGGTTGGTATAACCGCTATTCAAACCTGCATTTTCCTCAACAAAAATTTGGCAATTGGCATTTTGCACCAACATAGCCACATCTTCGGGCACGAGGGCAACTCTAAACTCTGCGTCCATGCTCTCTTTGGGCAAGCCAATGGCGATCATGCATGATCTCTTGAATGGGCTTTGTGGGGGTGTTTCTTGCGTTGCAAGGCATAGCGGGTTGCGCTCATCAAGAGTTCCAGCACATCTTGTTGATCATCACGCCCGCCTTTGTGCATGTCAGGGTTGTATTCGGTGATCTCAATGGCTGCTAAGCGATCGCCAAAAGTATCGAGCAATAATTGCAATAAATCTTGCAATTCATGGGGGTATAGACCGCGTTTTTCACGCACACCCGTAGAGGTGAAAATCCCCCCATCCATCACATCAACATCAAGGCTCAAATAAATTGTGTGGATACCCTTGAGGTGTTCTTTAGCCTTTTGCACCACGCCAAACATGTCCTCTCTAATTTGTGCCACACTGAAAAGGGGGATATTATATTCAGCGATCACCTCATCTTCGCTACGCTCCGTGCTGCGCACACCAAAATACACTAGTTGGGTGGGATCAAAATCCACCACCCCTTTTTCTAATCCCAAAGAACATAAATCTTGCCAATATTCCTTTTCTTGTGCGCTCAAATCATTAGGACCAGCATGCACTTTGTTAAGCACCATGCCTAAGGGCATGCCATGGATATTGCCTGAGTGGCTGTCATGGGCGGTGTGGATGTCCGCATGCGCATCCAAATACAAAATCCCAATTTTTTCTTTAGGATGTTGGCTACGCAAGGCTTGGATAATGCCAAAGGCATTGGAGTGTTCTGAGCTTAGAATAATGGGGAATTGGTGTTCTGCAAAGACCTTTTGCATGCCCGGGATCAAGGCATCTCTGCAAAATAAGTAGTAATCTTCAAAGCGTTTGGCGTATTTAAAAGAAATATCTAGCGCGCACTGCTCTTCCTTGATAAAAACAGCATGTTTAGCGACCTCTGGGTATTCTTGAATCAATGCCTGCCTCAAGCACTCCACGCCCTTATTGCTCCCCCGCCTAGATGCCCCTAATTCTGCTGATAACGCGACTAAAACCATATTGCCTCCTTAAGGATTTTAAATGAGTTGGGAATCTGTTTCTGTTACACACAGAAATCAAGAGGACTCTAACAAAAAAAGGCTAAAAGGGGCTTGAGTTAGCCTTTTGGGCAAAAATAGCGGACTTGTTTGGGGTAAATGCGTAGCACTTAGTGGATGTGCCCTTAAAGTTTCTTAGAAAATGCCATGCTATATTCCAAAGCAAAACTTATTTTTTGAGAATGGCATGGATTTTGGGCTTTTTGATTATGCGATCTTTTTTGTGGCGGCATTTTGTGCGGGCTTAATTGATTCCATAGCCGGGGGCGGGGGGCTCATTAGCGTGCCAACCCTCATGGCAATGGGCGTGCCCGTGCATATGGTGCTAGCCACCAACAAATTACAAAGCAGTTTTGGTAGCTTCAGCGCGGCGTTTAATTTTTGGCGCAAAGGGCTGGTCTCACTCCAAGAAATTTGGCTAGGCATTGCCTTTGTATTTGTGGGTGCATGCTTGGGGACTTATACAATCTTGCTCTTGCAAGCTAATTTGTTGCGTCTGTTGATTCCAATTTTCCTAGGCGTGATTTTTTTATACACCCTCTTTAGCCCCAAGATCGGGGAGCAAGAACGCCCGCCCAAGCTCAAACCCGCCCTTTTTTATGGGGTCTTTGGGTTTATCTTGGGGTTTTATGATGGCTTTTTTGGACCCGGGACAGGTTCTTTTTGGACTTTTTTAATGCTCGCCCTGCTAGGCTTGCCCATGAAAAAGGCAGTGGCGCACACGAAGGCTTTAAACTTCACCAGCAATATCGTAAGCTTGGGCGTTTTTATACTGGGATCGCCCATCTTATGGAGTGTCGGGCTTTTAATGGGTCTGGGGCAAATGTTGGGGGCTTTTGTGGGCTCCCACTTGGTGATGGTTAAAGAGGTCAAGTTCATCCGCACGATTTTTTTAGGGGTCGTGGGCATTACGATTCTCAAATTGCTTTGGGATTATGTCGTTAAAATTTAATATTAATTTTAAATCGGTAGAATGTCCATCATTTTATGCAGGAGAGTTTCATGGCAACTAGAAAAGAACATGATTTTATTGGCGAGATGGAGATTGATGATAGCCTTTATTATGGCATCCAAACCTTGCGGGCAGTGGAGAACTTCAACATCACACACGATCGGCTTTATAACTACCCCATTTTTATCCGATCCTTTGCGCAAGTCAAAAAAAGCCGCCGCTTTAGCCAATGCGGATTTAGGGCTCATTGAGGTTAAGATCAAAGATGCGATCTGCCATGCTTGCGATAAGATCATTGATGGCGAACACCATGATCAATTTGTTGTGGATATGATTCAAGGCGGGGCGGGCACAAGCACCAACATGAATGTCAATGAGGTGATCGCCAACATGGCATTGGAGTATTTGGGGCATAAAAAGGGCGAATACCAATACTGCCACCCCAATGACCATGTCAATCGTTCCCAAAGCACGAACGATGTCTATCCTTCCGCGCTCAAAATCGCTATTTATGAACGCTTGGATCACCTAACCCAAATCCTCAAAATCCTCAAAGATGCCTTTGCTAAGAAATCTAAAGAGTTCGCCCATGTCCTCAAAATGGGGCGCACCCAGCTTCAAGATGCCGTGCCCATGACTTTAGGGCAAGAATTTGAAACCTTTGTTTCGATGGTGAAAAAGGACATCCAGCATGTCTTTGATGCCAGAGAATGGACTCGCGTGCTGAACTTAGGCGGAACGGCTATTGGCACGGGGATCAACTCCCACCCGGATTATAAATACATTGTGGAAAAGAAAATCCAAGAAGTTA
Source organism: Helicobacter bizzozeronii CCUG 35545 (assembly GCA_000263275.1). Taxonomy (GTDB): domain Bacteria; phylum Campylobacterota; class Campylobacteria; order Campylobacterales; family Helicobacteraceae; genus Helicobacter; species Helicobacter bizzozeronii. The sequence continues at coordinate 7,877 of CAGP01000027.1, forward strand.
CCGGTCGGCCTTTCACCATTGCTAGCGACTTGATTGAGGCCAGCCAAAGCACAGGGGCTTATGTGCAAGTTAGCGGGGCTCTTAAAAGGATTGCCATTAAACTTTCTAAAATCTGTAACGATCTGCGCTTGCTAAGCTCTGGACCGCGCGCGGGCTTAAATGAAATTAACCTACCCAAAATGCAACCGGGTAGCTCCATTATGCCCGGTAAAGTTAATCCGGTGATCCCCGAGGTGGTGAATCAAGTGTGTTTTTCCGTGATTGGCAATGACTTAGCGGTTGCCATGGCAGCTGAGGGCGGGCAACTCCAGCTCAATGTGTTTGAACCGGTAATCGCCTATAAGCTCTTCCACTCTTTCTTAATGCTTAACCGCGCGATCCGCACTTTGGTTGACAAATGTATCAATGGCATCACGGCTAATGAAAAAATCTGCCATGATTATGTCTTTAATAGCATTGGCATTGTTACCGCGCTCAACCCACACATCGGCTATGAAAAATCTGCCTCCATTGCCAAAGAAGCCCTAGACACGGGTAAATCCGTCCATCAAATCGTGCTAGAACGCCAGCTCCTCACCCAAGAACAATTAGATGAAATTTTCCAACCAGCCAACATGCTAAGCCCCCATATCTTTAAAAAACACAAGGACTAGCGGTTGCGATTTTTTAATTTTGGGCATGCTCTGTGGGGCGTTGCTCTATGCCAAGAGTCCCCATGGGCGGGAGTTATTGCCCTTGCCCCCAGCCAAGCAAGTTGTGGTGCAACTTGAAGAGCCTTGCGATGAGGCTTGTTTGCAAAAGCTCTATGAGGAAGGGCAGATTTTTTCCTTTATGGCGCATTTTTCAGAGGGCATCAAGCACCCCCAATTACAAGATGATTACAAAATCATTAATGATTTACTCAACCCGCCCGCCTTGCAAGAGGTTTTTACGGAGCAACAATTTTCCCCAGACACACCCTACTATGTAGCACTCCTTGTGCCCAAAAAAGGTGATCGGGCGTTACAGCAATGCCGCCATTAATGCCATTTTGGCGTATCTGTCCTATAAAAACCACGATTTTATCTTTAAGGTTTTTGATAGCCAGCAAGAAGACCCAGAAAGTTTAAAACAAACTTATCAAGCTATTGAAAAAGAAGATTTTCCTTTTGTCATCGCCCTTTTAACCCAAAATGGCGTGGAAAATTTGATCGCCCAAACGCCCCTAAATTTGCCAACTATTATCCCCACGGTGCATAAAAACCAACTAGAAAAACGCATGGATTTACCCTCCTCCTTGTTGTTTGGGGGAATTGATTTTTTTTAAGCAAGTCCATGCACTCTTGGATTTGGGGCAACATAAACCCCTAGTGGTCTATAATGACGACAGCTTTAGGGGTGAGATGCTAGGCAAGAATTTAAAAGATTTGGGCGCGCAAATTCTCTATGAGGACACCATCACCTTTAAAAAAGCCAGCACCTTTTCTAGGGAGCTTAGGGGGCAGGCTAAATACTTAAAAAATGCGGTGGTGTTTTTCAACACGCCCATTGTTAAAACCGGGCTCTTGCTCTCCCAAATTAGCCGACTCCCCAAGGCTAGCCGCCCAGCCATGTTGCTCTCCTCCCAGATCAATTTTAATTTATCCATGTTCATGCTCACCCAGCCTAGGGATCGCACTAATTTTTACCTCACCAGCGCGATTGGCAAAACTAGCCCGTATTTGAGTCAATATGCCTCCATTCTCAATACAGATTTGCAATATGATTGGGTGAGTTATGCCAGTTTAGATAGTTTGGATCACATGCTCACCCGGTTTTATGCCAACTTCAAACCCGATTTTAGCGAGCCTCTGCAGGATCGACAAATTATCTACACCAACACGATCTACACGCCTAAAAATTTGGGTTTTGCCCCCGAGGGGATCGCCCCAACCCCCCAACCCAGCGCGCAAGACACACCCCAATCAGTCCAAACCATCCTTATAAAGCCCTAATATGTTAGTGATTTTAAAGCATGCCACCCCTTTATCTTGTTGCTATGAAGCCATCCGCACTTGTTACCAAAGTTTTGCTAATAGCGATGGGGGCGGGCGTAAAGATTTAGAGCTCATCGATCGAGTCGCCAACAAATACCGCCACAACTCCACCCTAGAACACCTCTTTTATAATTTTGACATTCAGGGCATTAGCCGCGCTTGTTTGCAAGAATTAGCCCGCCACCGCATGGCTAGCTTTTCGGTCAAATCCAGCCGCTACACCCTCAAAGAACTCCAAACCCAAGAGAGCTTTTTACCCCTTGAAGAGCCCAATCTCCAACGCGCCCAAGAGTTTTTGGTCTTTACGGGGGTGGAGGCAGTCGATCATGCCAGCGTGCATGCCCTAGAAAATTTACGCCTTTTGATTGTGGGGCATGTGAAAAATGACTATGCCAAGTTTGCCATGCCTGAGAGTTATAAAACCAGCCTAGCCTTTAGCATCAATGCCCGCAGTTTGCAAAACTTTTTAAGCCTACGCACGCATAACAAAGCCCTTTGGGAAATCCGCCTTTTAGCCCGCAAACTTTATGAAGCTCTACCCAGCGAGCACCAATACCTCTTTGAGGATTGTATCCACAAAACATGAAAACCATCCATTTGGTGGATACCTTCAATCTCCTTTTTAAATTCTACTACCCCTTTAGAGATTGGCACACATCAGCAGGCTTTAACACCGCATGGCTGAGTGCCTTTGCCCATGTGATCCAAAAGGTCTATAAATTTAAAGCCCATAGTTTGATCTTTGCCCTAGAGAGCCCTAAGAGCCAGCGCAAAACCCTTTATGCCGATTATAAAGCCAAACGCCTAAGCCCCCCCCACCTAGAGGCACAACTCCCCATTATTTTTGACTGGATCAAGCAAATGCAACTATGCGCTTTGAGCGTGGAGGGTTATGAAAGCGATGATGTGATTGCCAGCCTTAGCACCCTTTTTAGCCAACAGGGTTATCAAGTGCGTATTTTAAGCAATGATAAGGATTTTTACCAGCTGGTTAGCCCCTCTGTGTGTGTGCATGACTTTGCCAGCAACACCGATCGGGGCGTGGCATTTTGCCTTGAAAAATACAAAATACCCCCCCACCAATTCAGGGATTATCAAGGTTTGGTGGGCGATAGCAGCGATGGGTATAAGGGCGTGGAAGGAATCGGACCTGCCTATGCGATCAAATTATTAAATGCCTTTGGAAACTTAGAAAATCTCTATGATCCCACCAATGCCCCCAAATTGGCAACTATGCTACCCCCCAAACTCTTAAATGCCCTCATTAGAGACAAAGATCAAGCCTTTTTAAGCAGGCAACTAGCCACCTTGCAAACTAATCTTTTCACACACACCCCCCACGCCCCCTTCCCCACACAAAACCCCCTTTTAAACATCAGCCATGAGCTTAAAAAAATACGAAATGTTTGCTTTACTCAAACAGATCGCACCTAAAACACTCTTTGAGAGTGCCCCGCTTGAGAGTGCTAAACCCAAGCTCCCCATTTGCACCCCCAAGCAAGCTTTAGAGTGGCTAACCCCCTTTGATCGGTGCGCTATCCAGCTGGTCAAAACACCTAAGGAGGTGCTAGGTCTTGGCATTTTAGCAATTACCAGAAAACCTGATACACATCCCTTTATCTTTGTGGATATGCGCCAAGATTTTACGCCCTTTTTGCACGCCCTCTACCAACGCCACATCATTGGCTACCAGCTCAAAGACCTTTTCAATGCCTTTAGGGCTACAAACATCCCCCTACCCAAGTGCTATGATGACATTGCCCTTTTGGCATGGCTGGCTAACTCCAGCCTAGAGCCCACGATCAGCGCATTAGCCCAAGTTTTTTAAAAGCCAAGCCCACCCCTTGCACGCCATTAAAGAGGTGAATTTCAATACCCTTGCTAATTTGGCACTGGATAATACCCGCCTCATCGCACAAGCTTACAACCACTACCAAAGCACCCTAAACCCTGATTTGTGGCAAATCGCCCATCAGATTGAATACCCGCTTTTAGAAACTCTTTTTGAGATGGAGGGGCATGGCTTTAGCATTGATCGGGAATATTTCCAAGCCCTCTATACCCAGTTTGGCAGAGACTTAGAGAGTTTGCAAAAGAATATCCAAGAGATGGTGGGGCCTATTAATATCAATTCTAGCAAACAATGGGCACAACTGCTATACCAACAACTCGCCCTACCCACTAAGGGGATCAAGAAAAACAAAACGGGTTTTTCCACCGATGAGCTGAGTTTAAAAACCTTGCAAGAAAATGCCCCTAAAAGCGTGCAAGGAATTAATGTCCATACTCTTTTAGATAAACTCCTAGAATATCGCGAGATTTTCAAACTCCAATCCACCTATTTACAGCCCATCTTAGACCAACACATAGCGGGCAAAATCCACACCACCTTTTACCAAAACACCACCGCCTCCTCAAGACTTAGCTCCGCCCACCCCAATTTGCAAAATATCCCCATCCGCACACCTCTAGGCAAGAAGATCGCACAAGGTTTTATTGCTAGCCCCCACATGTTGTTACTGGGCATTGATTACTCCCAAATTGAATTGCGCCTTTTAGCCCATTTTAGCCAAGATACCCACTTGATGAGCGCCTTTAAACAAGATCAAGACATCCATTTAAACACCGCCCAAGCCCTCTTTGGCGATCAAGCCTTAGAAAAACGCGCCATTGCCAAGAGCATTAATTTTGCCCTCATTTATGGCATGGGGGCTAAACGCCTGAGCCAATCGCTTAAAATCAGCCTAGAAGAGGCTAAAGAATATATCCAACGCTATTTTAACACCTTCCCCACGATCCAAGATTTCTTAGAGCAACTCAAAGCCCGTATCGAACAAGAGGGGGAGATCACCACCCTTTTAGGGCACAAACGGCATTTTGATTTTAGCCATGCCAGCCCCAAACTTAAAGCGGATTATTTACGCGAAGGGGTTAATACCCTTTTTCAAGGCAGTGCTAGCGATCTAGTCAAGCTTGCCATGCTCAAAATCCAAGAGCACATTCAAGATCGCCCCCTAATTAAAATGCTCGTACAAGTGCATGATGAGATCATCTTAGAAGTGCCCCAAGAGCAAGCCCCCCAGATCGCCCAAGATTTAAAAGAGTTGATGGAGAATATCTACCCCCTAAGCGTGCCTCTAAGTTGCCATGCCAACTTAGCCACTAACTGGGGGGATTTAAAGGGTTAGAGCCTAGAAATTATAAACATAGTTGGCAAAGACAGCGATGTTGCGTCTAAAGACCATCGTGCCCTGTGCCCCTTTGGCGACATCGCCAAACCCATATTGTTGCAGTGCCTTCATCTTGAAGTAAGGATCATCAATGGTGGGGATGCGGATACCCACCTCAAAGCCTTGGTGTTTGGTCAAATTAGCCCTAAACCCGATGTTAAAGATGAACTGCACGAAGGTAGGCGAGACACTGGCTTGCAAAAGCTTACTAATCTCTTTATTCTTGTCTATCAAGCTTGCAAAGTCTGCATAATAGTCATTCATGCTGATGCAAGCGGTGCTATTGCTATTGGGATTAGGATTTGTATAACGGCATTGCCCATTAGCCTTACCTCCGCCCTCTAGCCAGCTACTCCCCCCAATCATCACACCCACAAAGACCCCGTAAGCTTGGTTATTTTTTTCATAGAAGTTATAGAGTGCATCGATCCCCACGCCATAGAAAAGATTAGCTGAGGGCTGGCTACTTTTCTTAGTTGAGAGTGTCATGGTCGTGTTATTAAAAACCTGATATTCATAAGGATAATCCCCACCCTGTCCGCTGAAAAAGCCATAATAACGCAAGCCCCAGTGTTTTTTCTGCCCAAAGAATTGCTTGTAACCAAACTGGATATCTGCCCCAAAGAGGTTACCATTAAACTTGCCCGAGCTACCAGTAGCCACGCTCGTGAAACCATTAAAAGCCTCTAATGCATTAGTGCTACTTGCCTTATTAGAACGCTCAAAATTAGAATACTGGAACCCGCCCTCGATGAATGCGCCGTTTTTTTCTGCGCTTAAAGAAACAAGAGAAAGAAGACCTAAAGCCGTTGCTCTTAAAAGAGAACGCTTAAAGCTTGTGCTGTGCTGTGCTGTGCTGTGCTGTGCTGTGCTGTGCTGTGCTGTGCTGTGCTACTACCATACCAAAAAACTCCTTAAAAACTAGAATAAAGTGAGAATAAAAGCGGTGCGATGTTAGTCCTTTTTGGCTTATATGTCAAGCCCTTAGGCTGGATTTTCAGGCTTTAAATGGATAGACACAATTTCGCTCTTGGTGAAGATGCGCACAGGGGGCCCCCAAAAGCCACAACCGCTACTCACAATCATTTGGCAATCTTTTAAATGATAATGCCCATAGATGTATTTTTGATCCAGCCACACCAAGAGGCTAAAGGGGAAGATTTGCCCGGCATGGGTGTGCCCGCACAAGATCAGATCGGGTTTTTGTTCTAAATGTGTTAAGGATTTGGGTTGGTGGGAGAGTAAGATACTGGGTAGGTCGGGGTTGGCTTGAGTAAATGGAGCTTTAAAATCGGGTTCAAAACGCTTAAAGCGATACCCTATAAGGTCATTTACCCCCATTAGATTAAGCCCCGCAACTTGGACACTCTCATTTTGCAATACGCGTAAATGATTCTTTTGAAACACTTTAATAAGTGCATCCACCCCGTGGTAATATTCATGGTTGCCCAGCACACAATACACGCCATATTTAGATTGGATACTTTTAAGCGGGGTTAAATCCTTTTGCACCAACTCCGCCTTTAAATCCGCTAAGTCCCCTACAATAACGACTATATCTGGGTGGAGTGCATTGATACGATCGACGATTTTTTGTAAGTAATCTTTTTTAAGATACGCACCTATGTGCACATCGCTGATCATCACAAGGTGGCACGCTTCTTTTAAATTTTTTAGCTTGACACTCCGCCTTGTGATCACAAGATTGGTTGAATTGTAAAAGCCCTTTGCCATAGAGGTAAAGAAAATCCCTAGTAGACCTATATCCAAAAGTTTTTTAAGGCTTTGGCGTCTGTGCGTATCTGTGCTTTGAGGAAGTGTTTTAAGCGCGATGGAATGCAATAATAGTAGACAGAAGAGAATAAAACTTGCAGCCATACTCATCCCACCTAGGGCATACAAGAGGGTATGTAACGCCTCCAAATGGGCAAAAAACTTTCATCTGCACGACCCGATAGAGAATGTTTAAACCATACAGACAAATAGGCAGAAAGCGCAAAAAGGGATAGGTAGACTTCCTTAGCCTCAGATAGCTAAAGAGGTTCATGCAAAAGAAGACGAAAAGAAAAATTAGAGTAAAAGTTGTTATGCTCATAGGGGCGAGTTTTACCATGTTTATCGACAAAGATCAAGGATGTAATGTTAATTAAGAATTAACCAGTTGTCAAGCAGTTTTGCTCGCCAAATACTCCTCATAACTGCCTTTAAAATCAATCACTTTTGCGCCCTTATTGGTGGGGATGAGCTCAATAATGCGATTCGCATACGCGCTAATAAGCTCGCGATCGTGGCTGACACAAATCACCGCCCCCTCAAATTTATACAACGCCTCGCCCAAAGCGATGATCGCCTCTAGGTCTAGGTGGTTAGTGGGCTCATCTAGCACCAAGAAATTACCCCGCTCTAGCATGATCTTAGATAAAACCATGCGGTGTTTTTCCCCACCACTGAGCGCGCTCACACTCTTTTCTTGCTCCGCCCCGCTAAAGAGCATGCGCCCTAAGGCGTTACGCACCTCGCCACTCTCAATTTTCTTGTTGAAGTTAAAAAGCCATTGATACAGGCTTTCCTCCCCCTGAATGCTCTCGCTCACATCTTGGGGAAAATAACCCCTCTGCGTGGTCGCGCCCCATTTCACACTCCCGCTATCCGGAGCCAACTCCTCGACTAAGATTTTACACAGCGTGCTCTTGCCCACGCCATTAGGTCCGATCAAAGCGATTTTATCCTTTGGGGCGATTTTAAGACTAACCCTATTTAACACCACCAAATCCCCATAAGACTTAGAAATCTGGCTACACTCTAGGGCTTCATTCCCAATCGTGCGGTGGGGCTTAAAGACAATGCTAGGATCGCGCCGACTTGAAACCTCAATGCTTTGAATGTCCAGCTTTTCTAATTGCTTTTGACGGCTAGTGGCTTGGCGTGCTTTGCTCGCATTGGCTGAAAAGCGTGCGATAAAGCGTTCTAGCTCCTCTTTTTCCTTGAGTTTTTTATTGCGCTCGGCTTCCTTTTGCTTGGCGATCAAAGTGGAAGCGATATACCAATCATCATAATTTCCGCTAAATTCCCGCAGGGTGTTGAAATCCAAATCTAAAATATGCGTGCACACGGCATTTAAAAAATGGCGATCGTGGCTGATGATCACCATCGTGCCCTCATGGCGTTTCAAGTTTTCTTCTAGCCATGCAATGGCGTTTAAATCTAGGTTGTTGGTAGGCTCATCTAAGAGCAAAATATCGGGCTTGGGGAAAAGCACTTGGGCGAGCAGAATTTTGAATTTATCGCTACTAGGCAGGCTTTGCATTAAGTCATTATGCCGACTGGCTGGAATGCCCAAATCCTCTAAGATTTTCTCTACCACCACCTCGCATTCATAAAGCGGGTCTTCTTGTACGCAGATCATCTCTAGCTCGGCTAAACGGGCATTGACCTTATCATCGCTCAAATCCGCTTCTGCATAAAGCTTTTCTTTTTCCTTGAGCGCGTCATAGAGAATCTTGTTGCCCATTAAAACCGCATCTTTCAAGCTAAACTCTTCAAAGGCGTATTGATCTTGACCTAAAACCCCTAATTTCAACCCTGAAACTATACTGATCTCCCCACTACTGGGCTCAATTTCCCCAGCTAAAATCTTTAAAAAGGTGCTCTTGCCCGCCCCATTTGCCCCGATGAGTCCGTAGCGTTTGTGTGCATCTAATTTGAGATTGACATTTTCAAAGAGCTTTTTAGTGGCGTAGCGCATGCTAACTTGGGTGGCTTGTAACATTGTGATCCTAAAGTTTTTAGCTCAAGTATAACTACTTTACATGAAAACTTGCCTTTTTAATGCCAAAACTTAAGATACTCAAGGCACTTAAAGCAAAGAGAGCCGCACACAGCCCGTTAAAATTAACATTTAAATGCGCCACCAGCCCGCCAGCCAAAGAGGCAAAGGTGATCCCAACATTAAAAGAAGCCTCATTGAGCGCGATGGTGTCATTTTGGGTATGGGGGGTAAAAATGCGAGCTAAATGGTTGCACAACATTTTAAGCGGGGCGATGCAAGCAAAGCCAAAAAAGCCAAAGCCCATGACATTGGCGATTAAAACCCATTTGGGCAGGTAATAGCTAAAACTCATCGCGCTCAAGGCTAAAATCTGCATGGTGAGCAAAAAGCTTAAAGAAGCAAAAAAGCCTCTTAAATCCGCTAATTTGCCCCCAAAGAGATTGCCTACTATAGCGGCAATGCCAAAGAATAAATAGGCATTGGCAATACTCACTGGGCTAAAGCCGTGTTGTTCTAAGAGCATACGCAAATAAATATAGACCACAAACATCGAGCCACAAGAAAAGGCAGTCACCAAAAAGCCCTGCCACACGGGCGCAAAACCAAAAGCCACCCATAGGTTTTTAAAGTTTGCCTGCTTGCTACTGAGTTTGGGCATGATGAATAGGGCGCAGAGGGCGACTAAACAGCTCACACAGGCGATCAGCAAAAAGGGGGCTAAAAGCCCATAATGCTTAGATACTAGAATGCCTATGGGCACGCCCGTAACTAACGCAATGGTTAGCCCGCTAACCATCAGGCTTAACGCCATGGTGGTTTTGGACTTGGGCGCAACCTTAATGCTAATGATGGTGGCGATCACAAAAAAGAGCCCATGCATTAATCCCCCAATAAAGCGCGCCACCAGCGCAACCCAAAGGCTAGAACTCACAAACATGATCGCATTAGAGAGAGAAAAAAGCGCAAGGGTGAAAATGAGCTGGTTTCTGTAATTAAAAGAGGAGATGAGCACGCTCACAATGGGCGCGCCCACCACCACCCCTAAAGCATAAAGCGTGGCTAAATTACCCACCTGACTATCAGACACCCCATAATACACGCTAAGTTGTGTCAAAATCCCCGAGACAATAAACTCAGCCACCCCCAAGCAAAAACTAGAGAGGGCTAATAAAATGATGATTCGCAGATAATGGCGCATACCACACCTTTTGACATACTCTCCCATAACTAAAGTTAGGGGATTCTAGCTTTAGTGGAGATCGCGGCTTCAAGCAGGATAGCTCCGTTTGGAGTCTTACATTCCCTATTCCAAAGGTTGATGCCCCAACCCCAAGGGTATTACCCCTTGATTGCAACACAAATATTAGCACAGACATGCTTGTGCTAGCCTTATA
>CAGP01000028.1 GCA_000263275.1 Helicobacter bizzozeronii CCUG 35545
TTTAGAGCTCATTAAAGAATCCATGCCAGATAGCCCCAAAGTGCACTCTTTTAGCAAAACAGCCCCACAAATCGCCTTAGACTTTTCACAAATTAACGCGTTTCTCTATATCCCCCTTTTGCAACTCCAACAACATGGGATTAACCCCTTTGCACACATCGAACTTATCCACCACTACACCAGCACACACGCATGTTGGACTCCAGATTGTTTAAACATGGATGAGATATGGCAAGACACAGATAGCCTAGAAGTAGGTGTATATAATGACACCCCCATAAAAGCCCCGCACTCACTCATTTATTCCAAGACTTAGACACTGGGCTTAGGGTTTATGGGATTTTAAATAGATTGATGGGCTTGGGTGATGACAGCCCTACAACACTTGTTGTAGATTTTGCCCAAGTGCTAGGCAATCCCAATCTAGCCACACTCTTATACCAGCTTTTAGATTATCGCTATTTCCAAAGTATCCATTTAGCTAAAATAGGCGGGGCTTACCTAGAGATACTTGCCCAGCTTAAGAGCGCGCCTAGCCAAATTGAAAGCACCCCTGAAGTCTGTTTGCACCCCTCTTACTTGGATTCTAAATTCTTAAACCTTTGCTTAAAAAGTTTCCAAAACCCTAACAAAACTCTAACCCAGCGCATGCAAAAAAAAGCTCAAAGAAGAACGCTTGATTACCCTAGATCACATCCCTTGTTTATATGACAACCCACACCGACAAATCCAAACTTTTAAATCTAGTAATACATTATGCTTGGGATTGCAAAAACACTTGACAAGGGAGTTTAAATGATTGGTAGAAAAGCCTGCAACACAGATTGGAGTTGGGCTGAGGATTGCTAAGGTCGAACACCTCAAATAGGCGATATACTCCCACTCTAAAACCAAGTATTAAAGGAGTGCAGATATGGCTAATGTGATTAAAGCGGTGCTGGTGAGTGTATTGGTGTTAGCAAGCATGCATGCCCAAAGCGATCGCGATAGAGATTATGCCATCGCAAAGG
>CAGP01000029.1 GCA_000263275.1 Helicobacter bizzozeronii CCUG 35545
GCTATCTAAATCCGACTCTTGAGCGATCGCCTTCATTTTTGTGTCTTAGTTCTTTGGCTTCTTTTCTGCTTAAATTCCCCTCTAGCTGTAATCGGCGTTTCTCTTTGTAAAGTGGGTCTAACTTTTTATTAACATTTCAAATTAAAAAACAACGCCACCAAAGCCCTAATTAGAGAGATTGAGGGGGGAAGCCACATGATGATCTGCCAAAGACCAAGTTAGCCATGAGGCATTAGCTAAGCAACAAGAGGGTGAGAGTGATTAAAAATGGAGCAACGCATTAAGGCAACGGTTGATGAGCATACCCCCATTAAAACTAGATGAAATCAAAACCACCAAGCGGGCGTGCCGTTTAGCTAGGAGCGTGTTAAGGGGCTAGGGATTTAGAGCAGGTGCGTATCAACCATTTAGCCAACCCGCTTCTAAAACCCACCCAAGAAAATACTCCCCCAAAAAAAGCTCCAAGAATTGGTGGGAGATGGGAATGTCTATATTAGGATGTATCCAGCACAATAGCCCACCAAAATCCCCACATGTTGACATACTCTCCCATAACTAAAGTTAGGGGATTCTAGCTTTAGTGGAGATCGCGGCTTCAAGCAGGACAGCTCCGTTTGGAGTCTTACATTCCCTA
>CAGP01000030.1 GCA_000263275.1 Helicobacter bizzozeronii CCUG 35545
TTGACGAAAGAAAGAAAAATGAACTGGTGAGTTTCGAAGAGTTTAGGGATAAACTTACGGGAAATAAACCTATAGGGGAGAAAGGGATTTGCCAGAAATGGAAGGTTAAACTAGATGAAACAAATAGTTTTAAAAATACTAGCAATGGTCGTTCTATGCACGACCGCTATATCATAGTTGATGAATGTATGGAACTCATTTTGACAAGTGGGATTGCCAATCTATACCCTTACGGTAAGAAGAAAAAGTATTTCAAAGATTTCAGTTATCTAGTAAGATCGCATAGCAGTAAAGAAAATTAGGGTCGCGATTGTGTAGATTATCCATCTATACGCAGGAATGATTAGAACACTACAAATGGGGATACAGCGTAAAACTGGCACTAATTTGTAGAAGCAAGGTGTCTCTTGTTACGGACATTGACTAAGTTTACATCTAAAAAGAGTTGAGAATATGGGGAATTTACCACTCGCGCCGTAAAGCCCCTAGCTTTAGCTATGGGGATATAAGGCGCATGCTCTTTAGAGTATAATAAAAAACAATCATCTTAAA
>CAGP01000031.1 GCA_000263275.1 Helicobacter bizzozeronii CCUG 35545
GGAACTGCGGCTATCTTAGCTCTTATGATCACCTTTGGTTTTAAAAATAGTTGCCAAGTCTTAGAGAGTTTTAAACCCTCCTTGTGGCACTTGGGCTGGACTTACGCCACGATTTTTGGCATCGAGCTTTATATTTTTGGCTATGTGAATCGGGTGTCTGAGTTTATTTATTTTAACTTTTAGGATAAATCGTGTCGGCTAAAACATATCTTTGGGCGGTTTTTGGGTTTATGGTGGTTGGTTTTGGTGTCTTTATCATCTCAAACTACATTGTTGATCCTTTCCAGCAGCTTAGAAAAGCCAGTTGGTATAACATCGATTTTTATGATGACGATGCAAGATGGCTGATCCCAGGCATGGCCAGGAATTTTGATTATGAGAATATTCTCGCCGGTTCAAGCACAGAAGAAAATATCGGAATTGATACGCTTTCCCAAATTTTCCAACTAAAAAAACCCATTAAATTTATGATAGAAGGCTCTGAGGGCTATGAGATCTATGCGGCATTAAATCTTGCCCTCCACACAAAACCCAACATTAAAACCGTGATTTATGCTCTGCGCCCCACTCTTTTTGTGCATGACACAACCAGCAACGACTCTTTTCCAAAATTTCTATACAACACAGACGATCGTTTGAAGCAAGTTTTAACCTACCTAACCAGTCCTAAGACCACCCAAAAGACCTATGACTATCTCAAATCTTTTTTGCTCCGCCAAGAAAGTTTGTCTGCTGATTCTTGTAGGCAGTATAACGAAATGTTTGCCTTTGATTGTAAGCGTTTTCCAAATCTCAAACCCCTGGGTCCTGAGCATGTTATTAAAGTCTACTTGGATGTGAAAAAACTCCATGCAGGCCCACACAATGGACACTTTCCTCAAGAGCAGGCCTTGCAGAACGCACAAAATGAACTCGAGAGTTTGATCAAGTCCCACCCACAAACACACTTCATCTTATTTTATGTGCCTTTCCCTGCGATCCTCTACTACCAAACCATAGAAGACCACAATGAGGTCTTTTTTGAGCAACAAGATTTATTGTTCCCCAAAACCCTTAGTCTGAGACTCCTATCTTATAAAAATGTTGAACTTCACGATCTAAGAACCTTGCCCTTTGTTACCGATCTTAATGCCTACTACGATATTTGGCATTGCGATCGCGATCATTTAAAACTTGCTTTTAAAGCCATAGTTAGTAAGAAATACCAACTTACTCCCTCCAATGTACAAACCTATACAGACGCTCTTAAAAATTTGGTTTTAAATTATCACATTCCAAAAGAACTATTGCCCAAAACGCCGTGAAATCCTAGCTTTAGGGCACATAAGATGTTGAAAACACTCTAGCCCAAAAAAAATTAAGAGTATAGGCACTCCATGCCTTCTTGTCAAATTATCGATGTTGATCTAGGTCTGAGCTTATTGAAAAAAAAGAAAAAACAAGTCAATAATGGCATTTATGGTATGCTCTGTGGGCACGGGAGGTCGTTTGAGTATCTCTGAGATTTTTGCTCCAGTGTGCATTGTGGCATATTGTGTTACAATGGCACTTATCTAAGCGGGTCTTTTCTGCCACTTTTTCAAGTTTTTGTTCTGCGCAATTGATAAGCTCTGGAGTGCTTGGTTCTTATTGCAATGTTTGTCATCTATGATCTTAGCACTCAGTCTAGGGTAGCCCTGTGCTTTAAATGTGCTTTTTTGCAGGACTTGGACTTTAAACCTCTGAAGTTTAAGCGATCTAAAAAAATCTGGATCAAAGAGCGCGCCATAGAAACACTCCACCACTTTTAGCCAAAAACCCATGCTCTCTTTGGAGACTAAACAAAAGAATTGGTCTTGCCCGCCTACTCTTGGAGTGCTTTAATCTTTGTTTTAGACAAGTAGGATAAAGTCCATTGCCCACCGCCAGCCAGCTATAGATATTGCCCTCAATCTGAGCGGAGGAATAGATAAAATCAAAGCGCAATTTTTCTATACAACCCTGCATGGTGGCAAAATTACTAAAATTAAGGGACAACGCCTTTAGTTCTTGCTTTTGCTGGGGGTTTAAAATGTGTAAATTATCCAAGAATTGCGGGTTGCAATGCATAGCCATTCTCCTTTTTGCTCTATCAGTGTGGCAAGGTATGCTAGGAAGAGTCG
>CAGP01000032.1 GCA_000263275.1 Helicobacter bizzozeronii CCUG 35545
CACCATACCTTGCGTGGTTAGCGCACTGAAGGGTTCATTGATCCGCAGATAGCCCAAATCCCTCAAGGCTTTGGTGAAAAAGCGCGCGTAGAGCAGGTGCAAGATCGCATGCTCGATCCCGCCGATGTATTCATCAACCGCCATCCAATAGGCCAGTTCTGGGGTGTCAAAGGCTTGTTTGCTCCAAAGTTCTTTGGGCGTGGTGTAGCGCAAAAAATACCAACTGGATTGGAAAAAGGTATCCATGGTGTCGCATTCGCGCACGGCTTCTTGCCCACACTCAGGGCATAGGCAATGTTTAAAGGTCGGGTGTTTTTCTAAAGGGTTGCCCTCCCCATCAATGCACACATCTTCAGGGAGCAAAATGGGGAGATTTTTTAGCTTTTCACACACCAGCCCACAATTAGGGCAATGCACTATAGGGATGAGCGCGCCCCAATAGCGTTGGCGTGAAATGCCCCAATCCTGTAAGCGGTAATTGATCACCAAATGCCCTAATTTGCGTTCCTCAAACAAGGCACTTATTTTTTCTTTGGCTTGCGTGGTGTGCAAACCGCTATACTCTTGGCAATCTTGCAAAATGCCCTCTATGCAGGGGACTTCTTGGTTAGCGATAATGGCTTTGATGGGGATATTTAAGAGTTTGGCAAATTCATAATCTCTAGGATCGCATCCGGGCACGCCCATTAACGCCCCGCTCCCATAGCCCTCTAATACAAAATTAGCCACATAGATCGGGATTAACTCTTTTGTGAGCGGGTGGATTGCCTCTAGGGGCAAAGCCACGCCCCGTTTTTCTAGCGATCGGGTGCGTATGTTGGTGTTTTGGATGTCTAAAATCTCTTGTTGGCTAGCTGGATTGAGGACATTTTGATCTAAGAGGGTTTTTACTAGGGGGTGGGTGGGGGCTAGGGCGATGAAGGTTACGCCAAAAATGGTGTCTATGCGGGTGGTGAAAACCTCAATACCTGTTGCGCCGGTAAGTTGCGCGCTCTGAGAGGTGAGCTCAAAACTAAAAGCCATGCCTGCAGATTTACCAATCCAATTTTCTTGCATACGCAACACTTGGGGGGGCCAATGCCCTTTTAACACCTCCAAGCCCTCTAAGAGCTCCTCAGCATACTGGGTGATTTTGAGGTAGTATTGGGGCATTTCTTTTTGTTCGACCACACAATCACAACGCCAACATTTCCCATCGACCACTTGTTCATTAGCCAAGACCGTTTTATCATTGGGGCACCAATTCAGCCACGCCTTTTTTTGGTAAATCAGCCCCTTTTGATACATCTGCAAGAAAAAATTCTTGCTCGATTTTGGTGTAATGCGGATCGCAGGTGGCAAATTCCCTCTCTTTAGAAAAAGAAAAGCCTAGGGCTAAAAATTCCTCTTGCATTTTCAGCATATTGTCATAGGTCCAGCTCTTGGGATGGACTTTGTGCTTGATAGCGGCATTTTCAGCGGGCATGCCAAAGGCATCAAAGCCCATTGGGTGCAAGACATTATAACCCATTTGGCGGTAATAGCGCGCCAAAGCATCCCCGATGGCGTAATTACGCACATGCCCCATATGCACCTCCCCGCTAGGGTAGGGCAACATGCTTAGAATGTATTTTTTAGGCTGGCTAAAATCTCTGCTGGGTTCAAAGGCTTTTGTTTGCGCCCACACTTCTTGCCATTTTTTTTTCAATTTCTTTAGGGTCATAGTGTTTCATTTAGTATTCCGTGTCGGTATTTTTGGTGCTATCAATGATGAGCAGGATCAAGCAAAAAACATTGCTAATCAACGCCCCAATCACCAGCACATAGGCAAAGATGATATTATTGAGTATCTGTAAAAACACAAAGGCAGGCAAGAGGTGCAGGAGTGCTACCAAAGAACCCCCCATCAGCTCAGAGGCAAATTGTTTTTGCACGCCAATTTTAAGCGTGGTGGCGATGAGGTTAATGGCCATGGCTGTAAATAAGATCACAATATTAGGTTCGTATAAAAAACCTGCTAAAGAAGTGGTGCTTAACAAACTAAAGATCGTAAAGATCACCCGACCCCAATCCATGCCAATCCTTATATTATGGTTTTAAAGCCGCCCATGCTCATATTGGCGGCGCAAACGCTCCTTTTCTTGCTTGCGCTTGAGCTTTTTTTAATTCATTGTCATGGTAGCGCCCCAAGTCAAAACCCAGTAACACCGCAATTCTAGGGGCTAGAAAAATCGAGCTATAAGTCCCCACAATCGTGCCCACTAACATGGGTAAGGAAAAGCCCACCAAGATTTTAGATCCAAAAATATAGAGCACCAAGAGCACCAAAAACACGGTCAGCGAGGTAAAAAGCGTGCGGGTAAGCGTGCTAGAGATCGCCTCATTGATCACAGTATTGAGATCGCTAGAACGCCTAGCCAACATGCCCTCACGGATGCGATCAAAAATAATGATGGTGTCATTGATGGAATAGCCAATGAGGGTCAAAAGTGCGGCAATCACCTCTAAATTCAGATCGATGTTAAAAACGATCACGCTGGTAGCAGTGATGAGGGTATCATGGACTAGAGCCAACACCCCAGCCAGAGCAAAACGCCATTCATAGCGGAAACTCACATAAATCATCATCGCCACGATCGCCAAGACTAAAGAGAGGATTCCTTTTTCGCGCAACTCATCGCCCACCTTAGGACCTACGCTATCTAACTTGCGAATCTCAAATTGACCTAAGGGGGTTAAAATTTGGCTGATCTGTTCGCCTAAATCTTTGGTGTGGTTGGTGCTTAGTAAGGGAATTTTGATCACCACTTCGCTAGAAGAACCAAACTCGCTCACCTGCACGCCGCTAAAGCCTGCCTGCACGAAAGCCTTGCGGATGAACTCCAAAGGGGCTTGCTGGCTAAAGCGCACCTGTGCCACGCTCCCCCCAGCAAAATCCACCCCTAAATTAAAACCCTTAAAAAAGATCAGAGCCAAGCAGATCACCAGCACGGCAAGAGAAACCCCCAAACCCCACTTAGAATACTCCATAAAATTTAGAATGCGTGCGCGCTTAAAAAGTTCCATGCAAAGCCTTTTTTGGGTTGCTTAGCAGAGGTCTGCACCCCAAACCAAAAATACAGATTTTTCTTGCGCGAGAGTTTGGGCAAAATGGCTTGGTAAAAGCCCTGTGTGCCCACAATGGCAGTTAAGATCGAGGCTAAAATCCCAATCCCGGTGGTGAGCGCAAAACCTTTAATGGGTCCTGTGCCATAGGCATAGAGCAAAAAGGAGGCGATCAAAGAGGTTAAGTTGGAGTCAAAAAATCGCCCTAGAGGCGTTTAGATAACCTGAATACAGAGCTTGGGCGACACTCTCATTAGCCCGCAACCCCTCACGGATTCGCTCATTGATGATGATATTAGCATCCACTGCCATCCCCACGGTGAGCACAATGCCTGCCATGCCCGGCAAGGTCAAGGTTGCCCCAAAGAGTGCCATCACGGCAATAATTAAAAACAAATTCACCACCAAAGCCACGCTGGCGATCACGCCCGCCATCGCATAATAGACAATCATAAAAGCCATGACCATCACAAAGCCCCCAATGAGCGCCACGATGGAGGTTTTAATGCTATCCGCCCCCAAACTGGGTCCGATGATACGCTTTTCTAACACCACAATGGGCGCGCTCAAAACCCCGCTTCTAAGTGCGATGGCTAAATCGCTGGCTTGCTCCACGCTAAAGCTCCCACTAATCTGCCCACTCCCCCCGCCAATGCGTTCGCGGATATAGGGGGCTGAATAGACTTTATTATCTAAGACAACCGCCATGCGTTTGCCCACATTAGCCCCTGAGAAATCCCCAAAAATATGCGCCCCTTGGGCGTTCAGCGTGAAACTCACTACGGGTTGGTTATTTTGATCATAAACTACTTGTGCATCGGTGAGCATCTCCCCATCTAGGATCGGCACCGCCTTTAAAAGCAATTTACCTGCTCTGTTGTCCGCATAGGGCAACACCACATCGCCTAATTTTTGAATCTCCTCCTCGCTTAAATCATGCAAATACGGGTCTTTTTCCTCATCAACTGCCATCATCTGCAAATGTGCAGACTTGGTGATGAGCTCCTTAGCTCTTTGTTCCTCTTGGATGGTCTTAATCCCGGGTAATTGCACTAAAATCGCATCCTTGCCTTGTTGTAAGACCGTGGGTTCGGCTAGCCCAAATTGATCCAAGCGGTTTCTAATGGTGCTGATCACTTGGGCGATTGTTTGTTGGTGGAATTCTTGGATTTTGGGGAAATCTAGGCTCAAGGTATAGTGATCCTGCTCGATAGAAACCTGCACGCCATCTTTGCGTAACCCCTCCAAGATTTGGTTGAGGGCTTTAACATCGTCTTTATCGGGTAGGTCAAATTCGACACCTTGTAAGGAAGAACGCAAGTTTTGGATGAGCAAATTTTCTTTTTTAAAGGCGTAGTCTAAAGAGGCCGCCATAGAGCTGTATTTATTTTTCAAGGCTTCTTCTAATTGCACGCCCAATAGCAAGCTCAACCCCCCCCCTTAAATCCAAGCCCAAAGTGATTTTGGGTCCCTTAGTTTGTAACAAACTGGGCAAAGAAAACCCTACCCCCACCACTAGGGCGATCAAAAAGGCTAAAAAACGCGTGTTTAAAACCCGTTTCAAAAGCTAGTTCTCTTTTTGTAAGGATACCTTAGAATCGCCCGACTCTTTTTCCAAATCCTCTAGTTTGTAGGCTACATGGTTTTTGGCTAACCTAACCTCTGTGTTATCGTTGATCTTGACCTTAAAAAAGGTGCTTTCTGGCTTGATCACCTCACAGATCAAACCCCCTTGACTGACGATTTTATCGCCCTTTTGCAAATTGTCTAACATCTCTTTATGCTTTTTAGCCTGCACCCTTTGGGGGCGGATAATCAAGAAGTAAAAAATCAAAAAAAGCACCAATAAGGGCAAGAGAGAGGTTAAGAGCTCCTTAGTCTGACTCATTACAATCCTTTATTTTAAAACCTAGCATTATAGCCATTTTTCTTAATTTTTGGCTTTAGACTTTGGGCTTGGAAAACATGCCCAATACAAAGAGATAAAGCGTGCCTAAAACCCCAGAGATGATCGAGCCTAGTAAAATGGCAATCTTGGAGACCTCCATGCTCTCTTGGCTATTAAAGGCTAAATTAGAAATAAACATCGACATTGTAAAACCAATGCCAGCCAACATGCCCGCCCCCAAAATCTGCCCCCAGCCCACGCCATCAGGGCGTTTGGCAATGCGGAGTTTTTCGGCTAAAAAGGTGATTCCTAAAATCCCTATAGGCTTACCCACCACCAGCCCCAGCACCACGCCCCATAAGATTTCATCCACCCCAAAGTGCATTTCTTTACCCACATGCACCCCAGCATTTGCCAAAGCAAACAAGGGCATAATAAAGTAAGCCCCATAAGGGTGCAAGAAGTGCTCTAGCTTTTCTAAAGGGCTTTGCAGGCTCTTAGTGGTGCTTTGCAAGGCGTAGAGAATATCGCGTTGATCTTGTTCTAAGGGCTTGTTGGCGTGGTAGGTGTGTGGATCAAAGGTTTGTTTGAAATTATCCACCAGTTGGGAAAACCCATGCACTAGCCTTTTATCTTGGGGGACTTTAATGGGGATCGTAAAAGCCAGAGCGACAGCGGCAATGGTGGCATGCACCCCGCTACTATGTGTGGTGAACCAAAGAATCACCCCTAAAAGCAAATAGGGCCACAAGCTGCGCACCCCCATTTTATTGAGCAATGCCAACACCAGTAAGACAACTCCTGAACCTAGCAACCAGCCCACATGTAAATTGGTGCTATAAAAAATGGCGATCACCACAATTGCCCCCAAGTCATCGGCTACCGCTAGGGTAACTAAAAAGACCTTTAGCGATGTGGGGACTCTCTTGCCCAAAATCAAGATCACGCCTAAAGCAAAGGCAATATCTGTTGCCATAGGAATCCCAAACCCATGCGCGCTATTAGTGCCCGCATTCAGGCTATAATAGATGATCCCAGGAGCTAGCATGCCCCCTAAAGCGGCAATCACGGGGAAGGCAGCCTTTTGGAATCCGCATAATTCCCCATATAAAACTTCCCGTTTGATCTCCAAGCCCACCATTAAAAAGAAAAAACGCCATCAGCACATCATCAATCCACTGGTGCAAAGAGAACCCAATAAAGGTTTCACCAAAGGTGAAGCCCACTTTCGTGTGCCACAGCTCAAAATAATAGGTGGATAAAAAAGAATTGGCATAGATCATCGCCCACACGGCACTCACAAATAAAAAAATCCCACCAAAGGATTCGCTCTTAATAAAATCTAAAAATATATTCCTCTTGACTACCGAATCTGGCATGGCGATCCTTTCTTGTTTAAATTGTTTAAATTGGGCTTACCTCTATTTTGTTGGATAGGGCATAAATTAGGGCAGCTTGCACGCGCTTTTGGGGGTAAATGCGCCCAACGCATTCCTTATAGCCCCGCACTTGTGCGCGGTTTGCCTCAAGATTGCCCTCTCCACTTTTAAAATCTAGGATTGTGATCTGATCGCCCTCAAATAAGAGCATATCCATGCGCCAAATATCACGCTGGATTTTAAAGCCCACCTCAACTGCCATACGCCCCTTTAATAACTCTAAAAATGGGGGGGCTTTTTGCAAGTGTTGGACGCGTGCAAGCACCTTAGCAATCTCTATGCCCCCAAAGCCATAATGGTGGCTCAAATAGGCTTGCACTTCCTCCAAATGCACCCCATAGCCATAGTGCAATTCTAGGGCTTTGTGCAAGATGATCCCAAAGAGCATGCCCAACGGGTTTTCCTCTAGGGGGGGTTCTTGTCTTAAATGATCGCTTTGTTCCCCAAAGGACTCTTGACTCTCTAGCAAAGAGGGGGCTTGATCCCCACAAGATTTGGGCGCATCTTGTGCGGGCTCTTGTGTGCATGCCAAACTACCCCTTTGCAAGGGCTTAAGCTCTAGGGGCTCAAAGGCACTCTTGTCGGGCTTTTGGATGATGATTAAGCTGTGTTTAGCCCGTGTGCAAGCCACATAGAGGACATTAGTATTTTCACGCTCTTGGGTTTTTTTATATTCCTTAAGGGCTTGGTTGTAGTCCTCATCCACCAATTCCCTATGTTTTTGTTTGTAAAAAACCTGCATGGTGCCATGTTGGTAGGTGGTGAAAAACTTGTTGGTATTTGGGCGCACCCCACCTAAGCGATCCAACAAAATCACATGCTCAAACTCCAGCCCCTTAGATTTATGGATGGTCATAAGCGTAATCCCCTGCGTGTTGCTCTGGCTAAAGGCGGGTTTTTCTTTCTCTAAGGCTTCTAAGAAGTCTGGGGCGTTGGTGTATTCTAAAGAGAGTTCTAGCAGGTGGCAAGCCCCGGGGCTATATAGCTCCAATTCTTGCATGAGCGTAAAAAGATAGGGGCTTAATTCCATAAAGGGGGGCAAAGTTAGGGGCGTATCTAAGTTTAAGCCCAACAATTTAAGGATACAGGCTTGGTAATAGGGTTGGTGCTTGGGGGTGGCTAGGGCGTGTTGGAGTGCATAGAGCATGATCTTAACTTCTTTTTGCGCCAATAAGCCCATGTCCGCATCGCTGACAATTTCTACCCCCTGCAATTCTTTACAATTTTCCCGCATCTCTAGCAAATGATCTTTTAAAGCGCGCACATCGTCATTTTTAAAGCAAAGCAACGCAATTGTGCTAGGCGCAATCCCTGCTTTTAAGAGAGTCAGCACCTCTTGAAAAGCCACTTTTAGCATTTCTGCTTGCAAATCTGTTTTTTCAGAATGATTAGCAACTTGGATCACCTTGACATACCCCCCCTGTTTGTGTGCGGGGCTCTCTGGGGGTAATTCTTGGTATTCATAATCTTTAATGGGGAGTTTAAAACTCTCATTGACAAAATCCATGATGATTTTATCGCTTCTAAAGTTATGGGGCAAGGATTGGGGGTGGAACCTCGTATCAGCACAGAGGCGATCAAATAAGAGGCTATAGCTCCCCCTAAAACCATAAATGCTCTGTTTGGAATCCCCGACTAAAAACACGCTCCGCCCTTCCTTTTGCCCCTTGCCCGCTAAGATTTCATCGATCATGGGTTTTAGGATTTGGTATTGCAAAATGCTGGTATCTTGGAATTCATCTAACAAGATATGGCGGATTTGCGTGTCCAAACGGAAGTAAAAAAAAGTTGGCAAAACTCTCCCAGTCGCATTCTTCTAAGAGTTGGTGAGCTTTTAGGGCAATGCTAGCAAAGTCTAGGTGCTGGGGGCTATGGGTGTGTCTGTCATAGCGATCCAAAAGATCGCCTAGTTTTTGGAAAATCGTAGATTCTTTGAGGGTATAATACTCTTTGAGTTGCTTTAACAAGGCTTTAAACTTGGGGTCTAAATCTTGCAACTTGAATTTTTTAAAGTAGCGGTATTGCGAGCCTTCCATGAGGGGGTTTAAAGAGTCTTGCAAACCTTCTAAATCGGGCTTGAGTGCATTTGTGGCGATTTTGCCCTCCACACGGCTTAAAACCTCTAGCCTTAGGGCTTGCCAATTTTGCTTAAGCTGTTCTTGCAAGGTTTTTAAACTCTGTTGTTGGGGCGTGATTGCCAAATGTTTTTTCTTAATGCCTTGGTAGTAGAGTTCTAAAAAAGGTTCTAAGATTTGCACCACCCGCATGCTTTGGCTCAAATCTAGGGCTTGGGTGCAAAATTGCTCTAAGTCTTGCAATTCATGGGGTTTGAGCGTGGCGATAAAGGAATTGAGCTTGTCTTGATTGTCCAAATGCCCAACCTTAAAATGCGCGCTCACGCCCACAAAATAGCTGAATTTACGCAGGATTTTTTGCAAAAACGCATCAATGGTGGTGATTTGCAGGCGATCTTGCAAGAAACTTTGGTAAATGGACTCCATATGCGGGGCGATCATCTCTAGGGTGATGCCATATTCGTTTTTAAGCTCAGTGCTAAAAGAACTGCGGTTGGCATGGGGAAAGGTGCTGGGGTTTTGCAAATACGCTTGGCTCTCTGCTAGCAATTCTTGCAGGGCATTCCCAATCCGTTCGCTCATCTCAGCTGCTGCTTTATTGGTGAAAGTTAAGGCTAAAATTTCAAAAGCACTTGCGTTATTTTTAAACACTAATTTTTCTCTGAGCAGCGAGGCGACAAAACGCAAGGTGAGGTGGAAAGTCTTCCCGCTCCCAGCAGAAGCCCTCAATGCCAAAGATGAAAAATTGCCCTTTAACATCACATTCTCTTTAAGGTTTTAACAAATGATACTCAAAAAGCCTTAATTTAAAAAACGCCTTTACCCCTTGCTTAATACCCTCCCTTAGCATGTCCATGTTATAATGAGAGATACAAATTAAAAAGAGAGTGCCATGCAATACATCAAGTTTTATCAAGAGCTCAATAATAGAGATATTGCCCTAGTTGGGGGCAAGAATGCCAGCATTGGGGAAATGTTCCAAGAGTTAGTGCCCAGTGGGATCAAAGTGCCTAATGGTTTTGCCATCACCAGCGAGGCGTATTGGTATTTGTTAGAACAAGGGGGCATTAAAGAGCAGATTGTCCAGCTATTAAAAAATGTGGATGCCACCGAGCTAGATGTGCTCAAAATGCGCTCCAAGCAAATCCGCGATCTGATCTTTGGCACTCCCTTTCCAGCAGATTTACGCGATGAAATCTTGCAAGCCTATAAAATACTTAGCGATGAATATAACATGCGTGAAGCCGATGTTGCGGTGCGATCCTCTGCTACAGCCGAAGATTTGCCCGATGCCTCCTTTGCCGGGCAACAAGATACTTATTTGAATGTGAAGGGTAAGGCGGAGTTGGTGCATTATATCAAGGCATGTCTATCCTCGCTCTTTACCGATCGCGCCATTAGCTACCGGGCTTCTCGGGGTTTTGATCACCTCAAAGTCGCCTTGAGCGTGGGCGTGCAAAAGATGGTGCGTGCGGACAAAGCCAGCGCAGGTGTGATGTTCTCCATTGACACCGAAACCGGGTTTCAAGATGCCATCTTTATCACTTCTAACTGGGGTTTGGGGGAGAGCGTGGTGGGGGGGTTAGTCAATCCCGATGAATTTTATGTGTTTAAACCCACGCTCAAAGCGGGCAAACAACCCATTATCAAACGGCAACTAGGGGATAAATCCCAAAAAATTGTCTATGCCTCTAGGGGGAGTGAGAGCCCCACTAAGAGCGTGGTTACCCCAGCTGATGAATATTATCGTTTTTCCTTGAGCGATGAGGATATTTTGAGTTTGGCGCGCTATGCTGTGATCATTGAGGAGCATTATAGTAAAGAAGCAGGGCAATACCGCCCAATGGACATTGAATGGGCAAAGGATGGGGATAGCGGGGAGATTTTCATCGTGCAAGCCCGCCCTGAGACCGTGCAAAGCCAGCAGATGGAAAACCGCATCTATGAAAAATACCGCTTTAAAGATAAAGCACCTAAGGAAGTCTTGCTCACCGGTAAAGCGATTGGGAGCAAAATTGGCATCGGTAAGGTGCGTGTGATCAATAGTTTGGATCACATGAATATTTTTAAAGAGGGGGAGGTGTTGGTTACCGATAACACCGATCCAGATTGGGAGCCCATTATGAAAAAGGCAAGCGCGGTCATCACCAACAGAGGCGGGCGCACCTGCCATGCCGCCATTGTGGCTAGAGAGATTGGCGTGCCCACCATTGTGGGGGCAATCGGGGCAACTGAGTCGCTTTATACGGGCATGGAGGTTACGATCTCTTGTGCGGAGGGCGAACAGGGCTATATTTATGGCGGGGCACACCCCTTTGAGGTGGAACGCATCGCCTTAGACAATTTAAGCGAACCCAAAACCAAAATCTACCTCAACATTGGCAACCCCGAAAAAGCCTTTAAATTCTCACAATTACCCAACCATGGCGTGGGGCTGGCGCGCATGGAGCTTATCATGCTCAACCAAATCAAAGCCCACCCCCTAGCCCTAGTGGATATGCACCACAATAAAAGCGTGCCCGATCGCGAAAAGATTGAAAGCTTGATTGCCGGCTATGAGGGCCCTAAAGACTTTTTTTATCAAAAAGATCGCTGAGGGGATGGGCATGATCAGCGCGGCGTTTTATCCTAAACCGGTCATCGTGCGCACCAGTGATTTTAAATCCAACGAATACATGCGCATGCTGGGCGGGGGTGCCTATGAACCCCATGAGGAAAACCCCATGTTAGGCTTTAGGGGGGCGAGTCGTTATTATTCGGACCTTTATAAAGAAGCCTTTGGCTGGGAGTGCGAGGCATTGTGTTTGGTGCGTGAGCAAATGGGGCTAACCAACATGAAAATCATGATCCCCTTCTTACGCACCATTGAGGAGGCTAGAAAAGTCTTAGAGATTTTGCGCAAAAACGGGCTAGAATCGGGCAAAAACGGGCTAGATATTTATATCATGTGTGAATTGCCCGTGAATGTGATCTTAGCCGATGACTTTTTAAACCTCTTTGATGGATTTTCGATTGGCTCTAATGATTTAACCCAACTCACTTTGGGCGTGGATAGAGATGGGCAGTTGGTCAGCCATGTTTTTGATGAGCGCAACCCGGCGATGTTGGAGATGTTTAGGCGCGCCATTGTGGCATGCCAAAAACATGGCAAGTATTGCGGGATTTGCGGGCAAGCCCCAAGCGATTACATTGAGGTCGCTGAATTTCTAGTCAAGCATGGCATTAGTTCCCTCTCGCTCAATCCCGACTCGGTCATCACCACTTGGGAGCGGGTTGCTAAATTAGAACAAAGTTTGCTTTAATGCCCTCTTTGCTCTTGCTCTCCAGTGCTTGCTATGGGGGCACATTTTTAACCCACGCCCTAGAGATTTTGCAAGATTTTATCAAACAACACCATCTAGAGGGGCAAACCTTGGGCTTTGTGCCCTTTGCCAGTGTTTTAAAAGATCAAGAAAGCTACACCCAAGAGGTGCAAGAAGCCCTTAAGAGTTTGCCCGTGCAGATTATCAGCGTGCATAGCGATTTAAGCCTTTTGGATCGGTGCGGGGGGTTTTTAATGGGCGGGGGCAATAGCTTTAAACTCTTGCACGATCTTTATGCCTACAATCTATTAGACAAGATCGCCCAAAGGGTCAGGCAGGGCGTGCCCTACTTGGGTTGGTCAGCTGGGGCTAATGTGGCCACTCCTAGTATCCACACCACCAATGACATGCCCATCATCTACCCCCCCAGTTTGAAAGCTCTTGATCTTTTCCCCCACCACATCAACCCCCACTTTGTGGAGAGCAAACACCATCAGGGTGAGAGCAGGCAAGAGAGATTAGCCGAGTTTTTAGCCCTCAACCCCTCTAGCATGGTGGATGCTCTGCCCGATGGGGCTTGTTTGTGGGTGCAAGGGGGGCAAGCACGCTATTTGCACCCCCATAAGACCCCCATGCTACAAATCACACACCCCTACAACGCCACGCCCTTAAACTCAGGAGCCACTTTTGGGCTTTGAGGGGCAAAAATTATTGGTGATTCGCAATGACAAGTTAGGCGATTTTATGCTGATCTTCCCCGCTCTTGCTATGCTCAAAAAGAGCGCACCTAAGTTACAACTCATCGCCCTTGTGCCCGCATACACCGCCCCCATTGCGCAAAATTGCCCCTATTTAGATGGCGTGATCCTTGATCCGGGCAAACAAGCCAACAAGCAGGCTAAACAAGATTTGCTGGCACGCATCAAAGCCTATCATTTTGACTATGCCATTAACTTTTTTTCTAACGCCTATAACGCCCTATTGGTGTGGCGGGCTAAAATCCCCCACCGCCTAGCCCCAGCGACTAAATGGGTGCAGATTTTTTACACCCACCGCCTCACCCAACGGCGATCGCGCTCGATCAAACCCGAATTTGAATACAATTTGGATTTGGTCCGTTTTTTTCTCAAAGAGCAGAGCGCACCGATCATAGAACCCCAAGCCCCCTTTTGGGTGCTAAGCCCAGAGATTTTAGCCAAACAAAAAGAAAAACTAACCCAAGAGCTAGGGCTGAGTGCCCAGCCTTGGGTCTTTTTGCACGCCGGATCGGGGGGGAGTGCCCCGACTTTGAGCCTAGAACAATATGCCCAGCTTGCCAACACGCTTTTAGAGCACTTTACTATAGAGCTGATTTTAAGTGCAGGACCCACAGAGGGCGCACTGGCACACCAACTAGCTAAGATGATTACTAAGCCGGTAATAATCTATGAATCCCAACAAGGCTTGCTGGATTTTGCCCGCTCTTTGGCATGTGCTAGGCTCTTGATTTGCGGATCAACTGGTCCCCTACACTTGGGGGCGACCTTTAATGTCCCCACCTTAGCCTTTTATCCTAGCCATGCCACCTCTAGCGCGCTGCGCTGGCAACCCACAAACACAGCACATTTAAGCTTTTCAAGCCCGATAACCCCAGCTAATGACTTAAGCGGACTAAAAATCCCCCTTAATCAGATCTTAGAATTTGTGCAAGGTGTCTTAACCCCATAGCCCCATAAAACAACCTAGATTGTTGCCAATCCCTTAACTAAGACTAGCAATCATCTTCTTAATCTTGTCTTGATAGGCTTTGCGCGCTTGGAGGGCTTGCTCCATATCCACCTGTTTAAAGCGCACCTTTTGGTTGGGCGCAAATTGCCCCATGTGATCCAAATCACAACTAATGACCGTGCAATACATCGCAAACCCGCCCCCACTAGGTGCGTCCCTTTGCAAAACGATAGGCTCATTGCCCCCGGGGGCTTGCATCGAGCCCACTGGGTAGCAAGCATCGGCGATATTGCTCGGATTAGAGCCCGCCCCAAAGGGCTGGGGCAAATCTTTGTAGGTGAATTTTTGCCCATTTTTAAAGCGATAACCCAAGCGATCCGCTTGTGTGGAAACCACAAAGGTATCGCTAAAAAGATTTTCCAAACTTTGATCTGTGAGCTTGTAATCTTGCAACCCCAAGATCACCCGCAAGGACTCCACCTCTTCTAAATGCAGATGAAACTCAGAGGCTAGGGCTTTTTGGCTGGGTTTGCCTGTTGGTGTGCCAATTTGCAACACATCGCCTGCTTCTAATTTTCTGCCCTTAAAGCCCCCAATGCCCCCTAGCGGGTAGGTCGATTTAGAACCCATCACCACCGGGACATCAATCCCCCCAGCCACAGCAATATACGCCCGTGCGCCCTTTTTAAAATAGCTAAAACTGAGTTTATCCCCAGCCCCCACCTTGATCGCTTGGTTGCTGGGCATCTCTTTGCCATTCACTAAGGGCGTGGTGTGCGCCCCCGTAACAGCAACATAGCTTTCTTTTTCAAATTCTAATTCTGGGGGCATTAAGGCGGCCTCTAGGGCAGCCGCATTTTTGTCATTGCCCACCAAGACATTGGCCGCAATGAAGGAAGCTTGATCGAGTGCGCCCCCGGGAGGGATACCCAAATGGTAGTAACCATAACGCCCCAAATCCTCTACATAGGTGGCAATCCCAGGCTGTAAAACTTTAAAAGAACTCATTTTAGCACCTCCAAGATTTTTTTGGTTGTAGGCTTTGGGGTTTGCCTGCCACTCTTTGAGAGAAAAAGGCACAGAGTGGATGGGTAGATCAAAAGTGCCTGTCTCCACTTCTTTAACATATTGGTCGTATTGGGCGGGCGTGCAGGGGGTGAATTTGATGATGTCCCCGGGGTTTAAAAACACCATGCTCTCTTTAAAATAGGGCAATCTTTGCTCGGGGTCCCACACGGGCGCAGGCGTGATCCCCATCATCTGATACCCCCCACCCCCACGCACAGCATAAACACAGCCAAAGCACCCCCCATGCCCGATGGTGAGTTTGGGCGTATCAATGCGTGCGACTGGGTATTTAGGCACTTCAATTTGGGCTTTGCGATCCACGAGCTGGTAAAGCCAAGGTAAGCCCGCTACAAAGCCGATCATGCTCACAAACCACGGGCTTTCTGAATGGGCTTTAATAAAAGCCTCTACACTCTCATACCCATTAATTTGGCGGGCATATTCAATGTCGCTCATATTGGGATCAAGAGTGGATCCGGGCTCCCTGCATTGGTGGTTATTGCGGAAACGCATTTGGCATTCATGGGTATAGGGGTCGTTGTAAAAAACGGGCATTTCAATTAGGCGGGTTTGGATTTCTGTTTGCGCGCCCACCACTTCCTTTTCCAAAGATTTTAAAATCTCTAGGGCTTTTTGGTAGGGCAAAATATCCGGGTCAAAGGCGATCATGTAAGAAGCATTAGCCGGGCAAATTTCGGTAATGCCCTCTACCTGCATCGCCCTTAGCTTGTTGCAAATCGCCATCGCTAGAAAAAATGCCTCCAAAGACATCCCATCCTCGCTCACCTCCACATACAAGAAAGTATCGCCTCCAAAACTATATCTAAACGCCATTTAGCCTCCTAGTTTGTAGCTTTCTAAAAAGTTGATGTCATAATCCCCCCGTTGGACATGCGGATTCTCCACAAGTTCCTTAAAAAGCCCGATCGTGGTCTTGACCCCCTCAATTTTGAGCTCATTTAAAGCCCGTTTGAGTTTGCTAAGAGCAAACTCGCGGTTTTGATCATAGACGATGAGTTTAGCAATGAGCGAGTCGTAAAAGGGCGGGATGATACGCCCATTAAAGAGCATGCTATCTAGGCGCACCCCCGAGCCAGTGGGGCATTGTAACTTGGTGATCTCCCCGGGGCTGGGGAAAAAATTATTGCTTGGGTCTTCAGCGTTGATTCGCACCTCAATAGAATGCCCCCGCAAAGAAATGTCCTCTTGTTTGTAAGTCAGAGCCTCCCCATCAGCAATGCGTAGCATCTGGCGCACCAGATCAATCCCGGTTACCATCTCTGTAATGGCGTGCTCAACTTGGATACGGGTATTCATCTCCAAAAAATAAAAACCCCTTGCTTTGCGTGTCATAGAGAAACTCCAAAGTCCCCGCTCCCTTGTAGCCCACATCAGCAGCCATGCGTGCCGCACTCGCACATAAAGCCTCTCTAGTTTGGCAATCTAGGCTGGGGCTGGGAGCTTCTTCGAGCACCTTTTGCCTACGCCGTTGCAACGAACATTCGCGATCGTATAGGTGGATCACCCGCTCACCATCGCCTAATACCTGCACTTCAATGTGTTTAGCACCTTGCAAGTATTTTTCCAAATACACCCCGCCATTCCCAAAAGCCGCCTGCGCCTCGGCTGTGGCGATCTCAAATTGGGTTTTTAAATCCCCCTCATTTGCCACCAACCTAATCCCCTTGCCCCCGCCCCCGGCAATGGCTTTAATGAGCAGGGGATAGCCAATTTTGGACGCTTCTTGCAATGCCTGATCCACATTTTGCAAGACCGGACTATTTGGCATGGTGGGCACTTGGCTTTTTTTGGCCTGTTGCAAAGCCTTAGCCTTATCCCCCATCATTTCAATGAGCGCACTAGAGGGTCCTACAAAGATGATCCCCGCTTCCTCCACCCGTGCCGCAAACTTAGGATTCTCGCTCAAAAAGCCATATCCGGGGTGAATCGCATCCACTTGGGCTTGTTTGGCAATCTCCAAGACTTTATCAATATTAAGATAACTCTTGTGTGCCAAATTTTCCCCCACGCGGTAAGCCTCATCGGCTAGCTGGGAGGCTAGATTCCCTTGATCGGCATCGGTGTAAATGGCGACCGCCTTCATGTTGAGCTCATGGGCAGCTTGGATAATCCTTACGGCGATCTCGCCCCGATTGGCGACCAAGACCTTTTTTAATTTTTTGCGGTTTGTAGCCCATAGCTCACTCCACCACAAACAGCACATCGCCCGGATTGACAAATTGCTCATTTTCTGCCCTGATCTCTTTGATCTTGCCCTTGGCTCCAGCCTTGATCTCATTAAAGGTTTTCATCACCTCTACAAGGCAGACAATCGTGTCTTCATTGACCTCAGAGCCCACCTCCACAAAGGGGGCGGCATCGGGGTTGGGTTTGCGATAAAAGGTCCCCGGGATGGGGCTAATGACTTCTTTCATGTTTTCTCCTTTAAGCTTGATGGACAATGGGTTTTTGGATTTTAATGCCCTTTTCCTCTAAGAGCGTGCGCGTGGCTTTTATCAAAGAGAGTGCCCCGGGGGTGTCGCTGTGGATACACACCGAGTCAAAATCTACGGGAATGATCTTGCCGGTTACACTCTGCACCGTGCCCTCTTTGCAGGCTTGCAAGACCTTTTGGGCGACCTCCTCAGGCGTGTAAGCACGCGCACGGCGCACCATTACCAACTGCCCATCATCGCCATAATCGCGATCCCCGTAAAATTCGCGCACAAAGGGGTGCTTAAGCTCCTTGGCGACCTCGTGTGTGATCGTGCCTTGCATGCAATAAAGGGGCAAATGCGGATCGATTTTATGCAAGGTGCTGATGAGTTCCTCAGAAAAGGTGCGATCCTTGCTGGCATGGATATACAAACTCCCGTGGGGCTTAAAATGGTGCAACTTACCCCCTAGAAAATGCACGAACTCGCGCAGCGCGCCTAGCTGGTAAAGACAATCATTAGTCAGTTCGGTCGGGTTAGCCACAATGTGTCGCCTCCCAAAGCCCACCAAATCTCTAAAGCCCGGGTGCACCCCGATCTGCACGCCCTGCTCTAGGGCGTTTTGCACGCTGTGGCGCATGATATTAGGATCGCTGGCATGGAAACCCGCAGCAATGTTGCAACTGCTGATGAGTTTCATAATCTCATCATCTACGCCATCTCCAATCACCCACGGACCAAAACATTCGCCCATGTCGCTATTTAAATCAATGTGTTGTTTCACTTGTATCTCCTCTCTAATGTTGGTATGCCATTGTGGCACAAGAATCACAATCAAAGAGAAGGGAGGGGTTTTTTTGGGTCTAGAAGCCATGGGTTTTGGTTTTATTGTGGCTTTTAGTAACAAGATAAAGGCAGAGTGCTTGGGAGTGGGTGCGTGTTTATAAGTTAGGGTTAATCTTGTTTGTGTTAGAATGCCATTCTTTTTTAGCGGAGTATGGCGCAGCCTGATTAGCGCGCACCCTTGGGGTGGGTGAGGTCGTGGGTTTGAATCCCGCTACTCCGACCATTTCAACGCTTCCCATGGATAAGTGTTTTTCGATCAGCCAAAGATTTTTCCTCTTGTTTGTCTTGTTTGACTTGCGGTGTGCAATGGCAACAACCGGCTAGCACAAAAACAAAACTGGCTAAACACAAGGACTCTTTCATGCCCTACTTTTCACCTTGCAAGAGTGATTTTTCTTGCACGGCGGGTTTATCCCCATCGGCTTGGTGTTGTTTGGCACCATCTTGCGACTCGTGTGGGTGGTTTTTGGGTGCGCTCCCCTCTTGGTGGCAAGCAACTAGACCTAGGGCGAGCAGAGCGGACAAGAAAACATTTCTCATAACAATCCTTTAATAAAAAATGAACCGCCATTTTAACACTCATTGGTAAAGATCTGTTGAATCGTGGGCAATTTTGGGTGATTTTACGGGGAGCCTAGAATCAAGCCCTTAAAACGCTCGCCAAAACCCTCTGGGCTAATGAGCGATCGGGCTTTGAGGGCTTCTTTGGAATAAAGGGCAAAGGGGGTATTTTGTTCTAATAATGCCAAAAGCTGGGTTAGTCCCATTTTAATAAGAGTTGCGCTCTGTGTCCCGTAAAAAAGCGTGTGGGCTCCTTGTTTGTGTAATAGCTTTTCTAAAAGCTGGAAATTGACATCATAGGTCAAATCCACTTGTTGGTAATAGCCCTCTAGGTTGGCTAAAATATCTGCAAAGTCTAGCACTCTGTGCTGGGTATAAGCCCTCAGATCCACGCCCCCGCGTGCGCCATATTGCCCATAATCAAAACTAACCAATACCCATTTTGGGCTTGCTTGCAAACTAGAGAGCAAATCTTTAATGTAGCCCTCCCATGTGAGGGGCACACAACCTTTAAAAGAGGCGATCTGTTCTGGTGGGTGTGTGTGGGATAAAAAATCTAAGATGGCTTGGTTAAGGGGTCTCCAAATGGGCTTGAAAGAGTCAATGTAGAGCATTTGGGAGTCTTGGGTGATCTCACAAGGGAAACTATCCCATAATTCATTGCAATAAAGAAATGTGCTTTTTTGGAGGTGGGGTTTTAGTGCCTCTAGGTTAGGCACACAGATCAAATCTGCATGGATTTTTTGGAGTCGTTGTTGTTGTAGGGTGGCTAATGCGCTCAAGGGCTCCACGCTTAAAAAGCTGGTGTGCTCCAAAACGCCACAACTCAGATCGCGCAAGAACAACACCACATCTTGCAACAAATGCCCCTCCCCCGCGCCAATCTCCACTATGCTTAAGGGCAAATCCAAAACCCCTTGTTCTAAGAGAGATAATACATAAAAAGCTAAAGTCCCGCCAAAACACCGACTCGCACTCACGGAGGTGTAAAAATCTCCCCGTGCCCCAATTTTAGCCGTTCTATAATAGCCTTGATCGCCATAAAGCCACTCTTGCATCAACGCACTAAAAGTTTGCATGGATCTCCTATCATTTGTTTCCATGTTAGCCAGAATGGTCTAATTTGCCAAATTAGCTGATCTTTTGTTAAAATAAAGCACCTTGTCATAGAGAGCTAGGGATGGAATTGCCACCGGATTTGTATTTTAACCGCGAACTCTCATGGTTGCGTTTTAACACACGGGTATTAGATCAAGTTTGCGATGAGAGTTTGCCCCTTTTAGAGCGGCTGAAATTTTTAGCCATCTATGGGACAAATCTAGATGAATTTTACATGATCCGTGTGGCAGGCTTGAAACACCTCTACGATCACAGCGTGGTGCAAGAGGGTTTGCAAATGGGGCATGGCAAGCAACTAGAATGCATCCGCAGTTATCTAGTCGCCGAACAAAAAAATCGTGCAAGAGCAGTTTTTGCAACTCAAAGAGAAATTAGCCCAGCAACATTTGGTGATCAAGAGTGTCGAGGAATTGAGCACCAAGAACACCGAGAAACTGCGTGCCTATTTTGATAATTACTTGTATCCAGTCGTTGTCCCCATCATCTTAGACCCCGCCCGCCCTTTCCCGTTTTTAAGCAATTTGAGTTTTGGGCTCATTTTGGGCTTGCAACATACCAGCTATGCCCATAAAGCCTATGGGATCATCAAAATCCCCGCGCTTTTAAAACGCTTTATCCCCGTTGAAAAAGGTGTCTATGTGCCGGTGGAACAGGTGGTCAAGCAATTTGCCCCCTTGCTTTTTGAAAAACACAGCGTTTTAGAGAGCATGGTTTTCCGTGTTACATGCGATGCGGACATGGAGATTATCGAGGATGAGGGGCATGACTTGGCTGAGCTCATCAGCGAGGGTTTGCGCACACGGGATCGGGGCGATGTGGTGCGTTTGGAAGTGAGTGAGGGCAATGCCGATTTGCTAGAATTCATCGAGCACAAGATGTTTGGGGTTACAGAGGATATTTATAAAAGCGATATTTTGCTCAATTTGGGTTCTTTGTGGGAATTGGTCAATCTTAGGGGCTATGATGCGCTCAAATCCCCCACTTTTTACCCCAAAATCCTAGCCCCGCTGAGTGGGATGGATTTGCTCACAGACAACGCGGCGATCTTTGAGTTGCTGGATAAGCAAGATGTTTTTTTATTCCACCCTTATGAGAGTTTTGACCCCATCGTGCATTTTATTGAAAACGCTTCTAGGGATAAAGATGTTGTGGCGATCCGCATGACTTTATATAGAGTGGGTAAAGAGTCGCCCATTGTCAAAGCCCTAACAGAGGCTGCCCACACCAAGCAAATTAGCGTGTTGGTCGAACTCAAAGCCCGCTTTGATGAAGAA
The DNA here is from genome assembly GCA_000263275.1 of Helicobacter bizzozeronii CCUG 35545. Taxonomy (GTDB): domain Bacteria; phylum Campylobacterota; class Campylobacteria; order Campylobacterales; family Helicobacteraceae; genus Helicobacter; species Helicobacter bizzozeronii. The sequence continues at coordinate 20,799 of CAGP01000032.1, forward strand.
AATAATTTGCACTGGGCGCAGGCTTTAGAAAATGCCGGAGCGCATGTGATCTATGGTGTGCCTAGACTCAAGGTGCATGCCAAATTAGCCATTGTGGTGCGTGCTGTGGGGACACAGCTTAAAGAATATGTGCATTTGAGCACGGGCAATTACAACACCGCCTCAGCAAAGGTCTATACCGATTTGAGTCTGCTCACCTCCAACAAACAGATCGCCTATGATATTTTAAAACTCTTCCACTCCTTGAGCACGGGCGTGGCGGCTGAAATCGGGCTTAAAACCCTCTACATGGCACCCATGCAGATCAAGCCCAAAATCATGGCGATGATCGCTGAGGAAATGCGTTTCAAACAAAGGGGGCGCATCATTTTTAAGGCTAATGCCCTAGTCGATCCCACCATCATTAAGTGCTTGTATGAAGCCTCATGTGCGGGGGTTAAAATCGATCTCATCATTCGGGGGATTTGTTGCCTACGCCCACAGGTTAAAGGTTTGAGTGAAAATATCCGTGTTTTCTCCATTGTGGGTAAGTATTTAGAGCATGCTAGAATCTATTATTTTGCCCACGATCGGGCTAAGGTGTATTTTTCCAGTGCGGATATGATGCCCAGAAACCTAGAAAAGCGGGTCGAATTGCTCGTGCCCGCCACTTCTAAGGCGATCCAACAGAAACTGATGCGAATCTTGCACATCCAGCTTAAAGACAATGTCAAAGCCTATGAACTCAACCCCGATGGGTCTTATAGCAAAATGCCCAGTGTGGGCGAGTCTTTTAACGCCCAAGCCTTTTATGAGCAAGAAGTAGAAGAGCATGTTTAACTACCCCTCACTTAAAAAGGCACTTTTTTGCCTAGAACCCGAGCGCGCACACGCCCTAGCCACCCAAGCCTTACGCCTCTTGGGGGCATGCCCTTGGCTTTTAAAGCGTTTTGAAAGCCCCTTGTTAGAAACTAACTTTTTGGGCTTAAAACTGCCCAACCCCATCGGTTTAGCAGCTGGTTTTGATAAAGATGCGCGCATGCTGGCAGGTTTAGATGTGTTGGGCTTTGGGGGTATTGAGGTGGGCAGTATTACCCCAAAGGGGCAATTTGGCAACCCCAAGCCCAGACTTTTTTAGATTTGCTAAACAAGAGAGTTTGCAAAATGCGATGGGTTTTAACAACCAAGGCATTATGCCCCTTGTATCCCGTTTGGAACGCATTAAGCCCTTAAAAAGTATCGTGGGGATCAATTTGGGCAAGAATAAAAACACACCCCTAGAGCGCGCCCTAGAGGATTACCAACAAGGCTTGCAAGCCAGTTTGGGCGTGGGGGATTACTATGTGTTCAATCTCTCCTCGCCCAACACCAAAAACTTAAGGGATTTGCAAAATGAAAGCTTTGTGGGCGAACTTTTTAGCATGGCAAAAGAGCACACCCACAAGCCCTTATTTTTAAAAGTTGCCCCTGATATGCCCCTAGATGCGCTTTTAGCGATCTGCCAAATTGCCCTAGACAAGGGCGCGCATGGGATCATCGCCACCAACACCACCACCGATTACAGCCTATTACCCGGGGCTAAAAACTTTGGGGGGATTAGCGGGCGTGTTTTAGAGGCCAAGGCTAGAGTGGTGTTTAAAGAGATTGCTAAGGCGTTTTTTGGGTCGCGCGATCTTGGTGTCTGTGGGGGGGATTAGTAATGCTGAGCAGGTCTATGAGCGGATCAAAATGGGGGCGCATTTTGTGCAAATCTTCAGTGCTTTTATTTATCAAGGACCGCTAATCTGTAGACAAATCAAGCAAGATATAGTAAAATTACTCCAAAGAGATGGTTTGCGCTCTATTCAAGAAGCTATCGGGGTCGATCATGGGTAAGACAGAGAGATTGAAGATTTTTTTGGGGCAGATTTTAATCTTACTAGCAGGAGTTACCATGCAAGCAGAAGCAACACAAAAACAAGAGCACCACAATTATTTACCACCACACTACACCACAACTTTAGACAATGGCTTGCAAGTCGTGGCAGTGCCCCTGAAAAATAAAAGCGGGGTGATTGAGGTGAATGTCCTTTACAAAGTGGGCTCACGCAATGAAAGAATGGGCAAGAGCGGGATCGCCCACATGCTGGAGCACATGAACTTTAAGAGCACCAAGCATTTAAAAGAGGGCGAGTTTGATGCCATTGTGAAGGGTTTTGGAGGGGTGAGTAATGCTTCTACTAGCTTTGATTACACCCGCTACTTCATTAAAGCCAGCAATGAGAATCTAGAAAAATCTTTGGAATTGTTTGCTGATATGATGGGTTCTTTGCAACTTAAAGAAGATGAGTTTTTGCCCGAAAGACAAGTTGTGGCAGAGGAGAGATTATGGCGCACGGACAATTCCCCCTTAGGCTATCTCTACTTCCGCTTTTTTTAATACCGCCTTTGTTTATCACCCCTACCATTGGACACCCATTGGCTTTATGGAGGATATTAAAAACTGGAATATTGAGGACATTCGGGCGTTTCATTCTCTGTATTACCAGCCCAAGAATGCGATTTTGCTCGTGGTGGGGGATTTAGACTATAAACAAGTTTTTGATCAAGCTAAAAAAATATTTTGGCCCCATCAAAAATAAGACCACAACCACCATCCCCAAAGTCTATACCCAAGAGCCCATCCAAAATGGTTTGCGTGAGACCGTGATCCACAAAAAAGATTTATCCCTAGAGTGGATCGCGCTTGGCTGGAAAGTCCCGCCCTTTTTACACAAAGATCAGGTCGCTTTAAACGCATTGGCTAAGTTACTCAGCGAGGGGGATAGCAGTTTGTTAAAAAAAAGACTTGGTGGATCAAAAGCGCCTAGCCTCTCAGGTTTTTGCCCAAAATATGGAGCTTAAAGATGCGAGCGTGTTTTTATTTGTGGCTGGGGCTAACCAGCATGTGGAAGCCTCCCAAATCCGCAAAGAAATCTTAGCTATTATTGACAACATCAAAAAAGGGGGCATCACCCAACAACAGCTAGACAAGGTCAAGGTGAATAACCGCGCGGATTTTATCGCTAGTTTGGAGGATTCCTCGGATGTGGCTGAAATGTTTGCCGAATACTTGACACAAGGAGACATCAAGGACATGGTGCAATACCAAGAGGAGTTCAACGCCCTAGAGATCAAAGACATTGTGCGCGTGGCTAATGAATATTTTCGCGATGAAGCTTACAGCGTTGTTACACTCAAACCCTAAGAAGTGCCCATGCATGCCCTCAGTGCCCTAATCACACCCTTTAAAGAAAATTTGGAGGTCGATGAGAGTGCCTATGCCTCGTTGATTGAGCGCCAAATTAGGCTAGGCATGGATGCTTGCGTGCCTACTGGCACCACAGGCGAATCAGCCACGCTCACCCACCAAGAGCACATGCGTTGCATTGAGATCGCCCTAGAGGTGTGCAAACCCAAGGGCGTTAAGGTCTTAGCGGGTGTGGGGAGCAATGCCACCAGCGAGTCGATCATGCTTGCCAAGTTTGCCCAAAAATGCGGGGCTGATGGGGTTTTATGCGTGAGTCCCTATTATAACCGCCCCACTCAAGAGGGGCTTTACCAACATTACAAGAGTATCGCCCAATCTGTGGAAATTCCGTTGATTCTCTATGATGTGCCCGGGCGCACGGGCGTGCAAATCGAGGTTTCTACTGCGGTGCGTTTGTTCCAAGATGTGGAAAATATCATCGGGATCAAAGAGGCTTCAGGGCAAGCCCAAAGGCTGGTGGATTTTGCCCACTTTGCCCCGGCTATGCAAATTTATAGCGGAGAGGACAAATTAAACCACATCATCATGGCAAGTGGCGGGGTGGGGGTGATCTCTGTTACGGGGAACTTGCTCCCGGATAAAATTGCTAGCATGGTGCAGGCGTGCTTAAAGAAGGATTGGGATACCTCCAAGAGGATTCAAAACGAACTCTATGAGATCAACACGGCTCTTTTTTGTGAAACTAATCCGATTCCGGTTAAAGCTTTGATGCACATGGCGGGCTTGATCCAAAATTTAACTTACAGACTCCCGCTAGTAGCACCCAGTGCTACGCACATGCAGTATTTAGAAACCATTTTAGAGAAGTATGAGGTATTAAAATGAATGAGATGGGCATGCGGGGTAAAACCCTAGTGGTGAGTGGAGCGACTCGGGGCATTGGCAAGGCGATTTTATACCGCTTTGCCCAAAATGGTGTGAATGTGGCTTTCACCTACAACAAGAACCAAGAGGAAGCCCAACGGATCGCCACCGAAGTGCAAGAGCTCTACAAAATCAAAGCCAAACCCTATCATTTGGATATTTTAGAGCCCGAGCAATATGTGGAGCTTTTCAAGCAAATTGACACCGACTTTGAACGGGTGGATTTTTTCGTATCCAATGCGATCATCTATGGGCGATCTGTGGTGGGCGGGTTTGCCCCATTTATGCGCCTTAAACCCAAAGGCTTAAATAATATTTACACCGCTACGGTTTTAGCCTTTGTGGTGGGCGCACAAGAGGCAGCCAAACGCATGAAGCTTGTGGGCGGGGGCGCGATTGTGTCCTTGAGTTCTACAGGCAACCTAGTTTATATGCCCAATTACGCTGGGCATGGCAACTCTAAAAATGCGGTTGAAACGATGGTCAAATACGCCGCAGTGGATTTAGGCGAGTTTGGGATTCGCGTCAATGCCGTGAGTGGGGGACCTATTGACACCGATGCGCTCAAAGCCTTCCCCGATTACGCTGAGATTAAGCAAAAAGTTGAGGAACAATCCCCCTTAAAACGCATGGGCAACCCCACCGACCTAGCCGGGGCGGTCTATTTCCTATGCGATCCAGCCCAGAGCGCATGGCTAACCGGGCAAACCATCGTGGTTGATGGTGGCACGACTTTTAAATAAGATTCCCCTGCTTTTGCCATGACCATCCATATCCAAGAAAATAAGGATTTGCAGACTGCCCGCAGGACCATCTTAGTTGCCCATGTTCTATTAGCTCTCACCACCTTAGGGGCGTTCTTTGGCTTGGCTGCGTGGTTGCAAAAAAGCGGGGGGCATGCAGAACGCTTGAGCGGGTTTTTCACCTCCCCTCTGATGGGTGTGTTGTTGCTTTGTATGTTGGCGGTATTTGTGTTCCAAGTTATGGGTTATTACAAACTGGCTAAAGTGAGCCGTAATTTATTAATTTTCCGCTGTATCGCCTTCCCCTACATTGCCGATGCGATTCTCTCCTTGTTAGCCCTAATGCTTTTCCCCAAAGCCAGCTTGGATCAAATGCTCCATGTCAAATCCATCACTTTTCTTTTATACCTCTACTACAGCTACCGCCTCTTTGATGAATTGAGCCGTGTAACCCAAGATCGCGCCTTTAAACGGGGCGTGTTACTCATCGGGGGGGCTTTGGGGTTGTTATTCCTCCTAGCCAATTTGGGACCCGCTCTTGTTGCCAATTGGGGTATTTTGCTTGTCGTGGGTATGGTGGTTGGTTGGGGCATGATCTTTTTGGGTTTTGTTAGACTCAAACAAATTTCCACACCTTAAAAACCATGTTAGGCAAATGTATCCGACACATCCCTAATATCCTCACCCTTTTACGCATTGTTTTGGCTATCTTTTTGCTTTTTTTTATTGTGCATGCCCCTCATTTTTTTTAAAGTGTCCCAGACAACTTTGAATTCCATGGCGACCTTGATTTTTTTACTCGCTGCGCTCACAGATTTTTTTAGATGGCTACATTGCCCGCAATTACCAGCTCAAAACCCTTTTTGGCGAAATCTTTGACCCCCTAGCCGATAAGATTTTGATCCTAGCCGCTTTCTTAGGCTTGCTCTATTGGAATCGCATTAATCCATGGGTGCCCTTTGTGATTTTGGGGCGTGAATTTTTCATCGCTGGTTTGCGTGTTTCTGTTTCTAACATGGGCAAGCACATCGCCGTGAGTCGCTGGGGCAAGTACAAAACATTTTTACAAATCTGTGCGATCAGCTCTTTGCTAGCCGATTGGCACATAGATGGCGTGGTGGTGGGGCATTATTTGGTCGCCCTAGCGGTGTTTGCAACCCTCTATTCCGGCATGGATTATGTAATCAAATATTACCAAATGGTGCGGGATTCATGAGTTTGTTATTTTCTTTGGTGGCTCTGGGTTTTTTGATTTTTTTCCATGAATTGGGGCATTTTTTGGTGGCGCGCGCATGTGGGGTGCATGTGGAGGTCTTTAGCATTGGCTTTGGGCGCAAGATTTGGGCTAAAACACATGGCAAAACCCAATACGCCCTCTCACTCATTCCCTTGGGGGGGTATGTCAAACTCAAAGGGCAGGACTTTGAAAATCCCTCGCTAGAAGCAGATAGTTATGCCTCTAAAACCCCCTTGCAAAAAATCGCTATTTTAATGGCAGGACCCCTCTTTAATCTCTTGTTGGCTTTTGGGATTTATTCAGGCTTAAATTTAGTCGGGCAAAAGAGTCTAGCCCCCATTGTGGGATCTGTCATGCCCAATATGCCCGCTATGCAAGCTGGATTGCAAGCCCAAGATCACATCTTAGCCATCAATGGCAACCCCATTGTTGATTGGCAAACCCTCACAAAGGCTATCCAAAAATCCCAAGGCACTTTGCAAGTAACCCTCAAACGGGGCGCACAAACCCTAACCCTCCCCATCACACCCACCACCCAAGAGCGCACCAATGTTTTCCATGAACGCATTTTAACAAAAGCCATTGGGATCGCCCCCGCTCAAGCCTTTGTGGTGTTGCACTATGGTGTGCTAGAGGCTTTTGAGCACGCTGGGGCGCAGTTAGTGGGCATGGTAAGCCTTGTGCTCCAAGGCTTAGAAAAATTAATTGTGGGCGTGGTGGGTGTCTCAGAGCTTAGCTCTGTGGTGGGTATTGTGGATTTTATGGCACAACAAAGCGATTTAAGCATTTTGTTTTTGAGTGTGGCTTTTATTTCAATTAACTTAGGTATCCTCAATCTTTTACCCATCCCCATGCTCGATGGCGGGCAGATTTTATTTGTTCTCTACGAAAGTTTAGCACGCAAAAAGATCAGTCTTAAGAGTATCCAAACCCTCAATATATTCGGTCTAGGGATTTTAATCGCTCTCATGGCTATTGGACTTTTTAATGATCTGACTAGACTTTTGCACGCCTAAAAAGTCTCCCATGCCAATTCAAATACTCCAAACCCCAAAAAGCACATTGGTGAGTCGCATATAATCCCCTTTGATACAAATAGAAAAAACCTAGAGACAAAATGTTGGTAGAATTGTGCCAACATATTAAACCTTGTTTGGGTGAAATATGCTAGAATTTTCAAAGAATGTTGGGTGATATAGACGGGGTTGCTAAGGGGATTGTCAATAACAAGCATCTTTTCAGGAGTCTTTGTTGGGTCCGTTTAATGGTTTGAAGTTACAAAGCAAGATCATATTGATCATTTCTATCCCGATGATAGCCCTATTGTCCTTTATGTTGTGGCAATTATATGACACTTATGGCTCTTTGGCGCGTAATAAGGACTTGGCGCGCCAAGTTGAGGTGTCCAAATACTTGTCCGCACTCGTGCATGAAATGCAAAAAGAACGCGGGATGAGTGCGGGTTTCCTCTCTAGCAATGGCGTGCAATTTGCTAAGGAACTCCAAGAGCAAAGGCGATACACCGATACACGCTTAGAGCAACTTAAAAAGTTCCTCAATTCCGCTTCGGGTTTGGATGTTGTATATATGCAGACCTTGCAAAAAGAGTTGCTATTTTTTTGGACAAATTGCCCCAAGTCCGTGATGCGATGGAATCTGAGAACAAAAAGGCACTTGTGGATAGCACGATCGCCTACTTCACGCAAAGCATCGATCTTTTTTTAGATAGCGTGCTAGAATCCATCAACATCATCCACAACCCCCGCATTGCGGATAAAATGATGGGCTATATTAGTTTTCTGTATGCCAAAGAGATGTCTGGGCTAGAGAGGGCTACAGCCAATCGGATTTTTATTGCCAATGCCCCAGCCGATCCCAATTATGCCAAATTCATCGCCCTAGTGGCACAACAAGAGGTCTTTACAAAATATTTCCTCTCCTTTGGGGATGCTAAGAGTGTGGCGTTTTTTAACCAAGTCTCAGAGGATTCAAGCTTTAAAGATGTGGAGGCGATGCGCCAAACACTGATTCAAAAATATCTTGAGGGTCATTTTGGCATCAAGCCTACAATCTGGTTTGCAACCATCACAAGAAAAATCGATTTGCTCAAACAAGTCGAGGACACAATCAGCACCAACATCACAAACCTTACTGAGGCAGAGATTGGCAAGAACACCCATTATTTTGTATTCTTGGCAATCTGTGAAGTGTTGCTCATTATTGTTACGACAATTTTATCCTTCTTGGTGGTGCGCAATATTTTTAAGAGATTGCAAAAGATCAACAAGGCATTACAGCACATTGTGGATCATAAAACTTTCACCGATAAGATCAGCATTGCTACCCATGATGAAATAGGTTTGATGACCAAATCGGTAAATGTCTTCATCGAATACATGCGCAACACCTTGCAAAAAATCTTTAAGGAAGTGCAGAACAACACGGCGATCTCCCAGTCTTTAAGCACCATTTCTACAGATTTAAACTCCAATTCCAAGCAGATCGAACAAATTAGCCATAGCAACACGGATTTAAGCCACTCTAGCCGCCAAATCCTCGATGAGAGCATGGCGGTGTCCCTTTCTACCCGAGAGCTTTTAGAGGGCGTGCTCAAAAATGTGTCTGAGACTAAGGCAGCGGTGGGCGTGATTGATGAGCATGTCCAACGCAATAAAGCCAATGAAGAAAATGATGCCCTAGAGATGCAATCTTTATCCACAGAGGCGCAGAATATCCAAAGTGTGCTGGATGCCATTACCGAGATTGCCGATCAAACTAATTTATTAGCCCTCAATGCCGCCATAGAAGCTGCACGCGCGGGCGAGCATGGGCGGGGCTTTGCGGTGGTGGCTGATGAGGTCAGAAAATTAGCCGAGAGGACTCAAGGCAATATTACAGAGAGTGAAGCCATTATCAAGCACATTTTAAAATCCATTGCCAAGATGAACCAAGAGAGAAAGGACAACCTGCAATTAATGCAAGTTCTAGCCCAACACTCAAGCCAAATGCAAAACCACATGAACCATCTTTCTAGCGTGATTGTGAGCGCGGTGGATCAATCTTTGATCAATCTTAATAATATCCACAAAATCAATGCGCACACCACAAGTGTTCTTGAAAATGGAGAGAAGATCGCCGCCTGTGTGCAGGATTTATTAAAGATCAACGATTCGATGCAAAAATCCTCTAACGAACTCAACCAGCAAACCCTCGACCTCAATGACTTTTTAAGCGCGTTTAAGGTTTAAAAACCAAAAACGGCTATTATCAATCAGGCTTGGAAAAAGCTCCCAGTTTAAAATATACTTAAAGAAAATAGGAGACTTCTCATGTTACACAAAAAAAAGCCACATCGAAAGAGATGAGGAAAAATTCGTCTTCAAGGCGGACACTTCCTCTACGCCCATTTTTGGCAGTGCAGAGAGCGATATTTTATTGCCCCGCGAAAAGATAGGGCAAAAGATGATGGACCCGCGCATCGCCTATCAGTTGGTCTCTGATGAAATGATGCATGATGGCAACCCGCGCTACAATCTTTGCACCTTTGTGCAAACCTACATGGAGGAGGAAGCCCGCAAAATCATGCTTGATTCCATGGCGACTAATGCCATTGATAAATCCGAATACCCGCAAACCACCGAGATTGAAAAACGATGTGTGAATATCATCGCCAATCTTTGGAATGCTAATCCCACAGAGGATTATTTAGGCACTTCCACGGTGGGATCATCAGAGGCTTGTATGTTGGGCGGGATGGCGATGAAATTTAGATGGCGCAAACGCGCACAAGCTCTAGGCATCGACACCAACGCCAAAAAAACCCAAATCTCATTGTCAGCTCAGGCTACCAAGTGGTGTGGGAAAAATTCTGCGTTTATTGGGATGTGGAATTACGCGAAGTGCCCTTAAGCGATTGGCACGACCTGACTTTGAATGCACAAAAAGCCATTGAGCTTTGTGATGATTATACGATTGGGATCGTGCCCATTATGGGAATCACTTATACGGGGGCGTTTGATGACATCGTAACCTTAGATAAGCTATTAAGCCAATACAACCGGCAGGCTAAAATCAGCGTGTCCATCCATGTCGATGCCGCCTCTGGTGGGCTGTATCTGCCCTTTATGGAGCCGGATCTAGCATGGGATTTTCGCCTTAAAAATGTCGTCTCTATCTCCACTTCTGGACATAAATATGGTTTGATTTATCCGGGGATTGGTTGGGTGATGTGGCGCGATAAGCAATTCTTGCCCGATGAATTGATCTTTAAAGTGGCGTATCTAGGAGATTTTGAGCCCACTTTTCAAATCAATTTTTCCCGATCTGGCTCGCAAATTTGGGCGCAGTATTATTGCTTTGTGCGTTGGGGCTTTGAGGGTTATAGAGCCGTGCATGCAAAAACCCGCGATGTAGGGCTTTTCTTGGCAAGGGGCATTAAAGCCTTGGGGCTTTTTGAGATGATCAATGAGGGTGAAAATATCCCCATTATTTGCTGGGCGATGAATGCACAAGCGCAACAAGAAAAACAATGGGATCTTTACGATTTAGCCGATCGCCTGCGTTTTAATGGCTGGCAGGTGCCCGCTTATCCGCTCCCTGCCAACTTCCAAAATGTCTCCGTGATGCGTATTGTCGTGCGCGCCGATCAGAGCATGGAACAAATGTCCTTGTTTTTAAAAGACCTCAAGCAAGCGATCAAGGAGCTAGATACCGCCAAACTAGGAAAGCATAAGCGACTCTCAGAAGAGAATGGGGTCGTTCCGATGGGTTATACGCATTAGGCTTTAGGGGGGGAGCCAAACTACGGGCTAATCTTCCCCCCAAGTTTGCAAGGCTTGTTCAATAACCTCCATCACGCAGGTGATCCCCCCAGCGAGGCTAAAGAGCCAATATTTGTGGGCGTAAATCCATTCTAATTGTTTGGCTTTGAGCGCATCTTGGTTAAAAGTGGCTTTGCTCACAATCTTGGCGATGTCTAATTCTTGGTGGAAAATATAGGATTGAATCGCATCATTAAAACAATAACTAAATTTGATCTCCTCAAATAAAGTCTTGATCGAGTCGATCTGGGTGCTCAATTCCTCTAGTCTTTTGAGCTCCAAGCGTTCTAGCTGTTTTTGGGCATTCAAGGCTTCAATCTCCTCTAAAAACCCCGCCACTTCTAAAAACAAGCCCTCGATCTTTTCCTTGCACTCTTTGGAATAAGCGATGATGTCTTGGCAGGTTTTCTTGGCACTGGCTAAAAAATGTGCGCTTTGCTGGGGTGTGGGGGGTGTGAGCTTGAGGGGTGTTTTGGACGTTAAGGCGGGTAGGTCGTTGCAGATCATCTCACAACATTCTGCAAAGGGCATTTCAATCGTGCCTTGTATGCGCGCCCCGCCCTCTGTGGCGTTGATCACCTCCAAATCATAGGGCGTGTGGTAAATGTCCTTTTCAAAGAAATCTAAAAAGAGTTTCCAAATCCGTGTGCTCTCCACCTGCCCCTCCCCCCCATAGCCCTCAATGAAAATCTTTTCCCCCTCTTGCTTGGGGGCGATCTCATCAGCCCCATATAAAGCCCCTTGTGCATGGCTCTCCCCACTGGGCGCAAAGCTCAAATCTTGACCGATAAAAATGCAACGCGCAAAACGGGCATGCACAATGAGTTCATAAGCCATATTCGCCGCGCTCATACCAATACCCAAATAACCATATTCATGCAAGCCAAAAACACTGGTGTAGCCAAAGGGGCGTAAGCTAAATTGTGGCACGCCATGCGTGATCGCCTCACGCAAACGGGCATGCACAATGGAGGTGATCGCAAAGATCACGCCCTCTTGGGCAAGCTTGGGGGTGTCCTCATAGAATTTAGCCGTAGCCTCCACGCGTTCTAAAGAGAGCACAATGTCGGGCTTAATTCCATAAGCATATAAAATAGGAAAAGAGGCATCGATGCAAAAAAGGGTGGCATAGGGGGCGATTTGCTTTAAAAGGGGTAATTGCTTATTAAGACTAGGTCCAGTAGAGACAATAATGGCGGTGTTATAAAGGGCGTTGCGCTTTTTGAGGGCATCAACCAAGTTTAAAAGCGTGGGGGTTTGCACCAAATAGGGGAGGTTTTGGACATGGTGTTTGATCCCCATGATGGCATCTCTGGCATCATTGCCCACGCTGATAACGGCATTTTCAATCGCCTTGATCAAATCTTGATTGATTTGCTGGATTTGCTCGTGGTAGCGATCGTAGTAATGGTTAAAAATGATGAGCTCATAGACTTTGGCATAGATGCGCGCCTTTTTGTCTGTGTCAAAAAGAGAGGAGAGCATTTGATAAGAACACGCACTGGCTAGCAAAAAGATCAGCCGATCGCTTTGGATTTCCTCGCTAAAATCTAACAAGTTAAAGACAATGAATAAAATTTCAACTTCAGGCTCGATCACCACGATTCGCTGGATTTGGGAATGCCCTAAGAGCAAGCGATAGAGCATGCCATTCCCCGCACCATAAAAATACAAATAGGGCGTGTAAATATAGGGGCTTAATTCCTTCAAGCGTTGGAGATTTTCCTCTAGGGGTTTGTGGTGGAAAAGAGGGGTGTTGGTGGTGATGTCAATGATGTTGAAGTCGTCCTTTTGCATGAAGACTTCATATTTGAGATTGCTTTTAACTTGGGAGAGTTGCAGGGCTAATAAGGGGTCCTTAGTGGCCAACACGGCTAAATTCTTTTCATAGATGTCGTGCATTAAGCAACAAAGCCCCAATTCCCCCTACTGCAAGAGTCGCAAGACATTTTGCTGGACCGCATTGGCTTGTGCCATCGCAAAGCTCCCACTCTGTGCCAAGATGTTGTATTTAGAGAAGCTCGCACTCTCTTGGGCAAAATCCACATCTCTAATTTGCGATTCGGCCGCCTTCACATTCACCTGCGTTACAGAGATGTTGTTGATGGTGGTTACTAACTCCATCTGCACAGAACCTAGATCGGAGCGGATTTTATCTAGCTGGACACGCGCACTCTCTGCCATATCCATCACCACCATCGCCCCTCTAAGGCTGGTTACCCCCGCCCCAATACCCTTAAAGTTGAGTCCTGCTTGCGTGGCATTGGCATTGCCCCCGCTGGCACTAGCGACATTGGCATCAAATACGCCTCTGACTGAACGCAAATTCACCGTGTATTCAGCCACACCTTGGGAGGAATGCAAGCCAATATGGCTATAGTTGATCCCGCTCACGGTGATGTCGCGTGCATCTTGCTTGACAAAAGTCAAACGCCCCACGATTGCATGGCTTTTACCTGAGACACCGACAAAGTTACCGCCCCCAAGCACAGCCCCGCTTTTCCCATCCGCATGCACAGCGATCGCACGCCCATCGGTGCTTTTTAAATTCAAACGCCCAGAGATGTCAATATAAGCCTCTACGCCCGTGCGTTCCCTAACCGAGTTGATCGCATTGATGAGCCGCCCATCGCGGTCGTTGCGTTTGACATCATTGATGTTCCCGATCAAAACACCATTGATAGTCAATCCATTGATGGTGCCTGATTGCACGGGCTTACCCCCAGTCCCCATAACCGTTGCTGTGGCGCGCAAGCCTAAAGTGTTGGAATTTTTGTTGATCACCTCCACTAACGCCCCTAAGCCCGTGCCCGCACTGGTGGAAATCTTAACCGATTCCAATTTAAAATCATTGACCGAGTTGGCTAGCTTGAAGTTGAGCGTAACTTCTTTTAAGTTATTCGCCCCCGCACTCACTTGCATACCCGCACGATCCATTCCAGAGGTCTCAAAGCGCACATGCCCGATCTTATCTGTTCCTGTAGGGCCTATGGATGCTTTGATGGTGGTGTTAGAATAAGCACCTATTTGGAACTCTTTATTAGAAAAGCTACCCGCCAACAACTGCTGCCCGTTAAAGCTCGTGGTGTTGGCGATATTGTCTAGCTCTTCTAAAAGCCGTAAAATATCGCTCTGCAAAGCTCTTCTGGTCTCTGCAGTCTGCCCATCTTGAGCGGCTTGCACGGCTTTTGTTTTCACCGTGTCTAGGATTTTGATCTGCTCATCCATCGCCTTATCCGCAGTTTGGACGATCCCGATCGCATCGTTGGCATTTTTGATTGCCTGCCCTAAACTCGCGCTTTGGCTTCTCAAACTATCTGCAATTGCCATCCCTGAAGCATCATCAGCGGCTTTATTGATTCGCAACCCTGAGCTTAATTTTTCTAAAGAGCTAGCAAGGTCCCGATTGTTACGCACGCCGATTGTGTGTGCGTTTAAAGCCGCAACATTGGTATTGATCCGAAAACTCATCTTTGCATCCTTTGCTAATGTGATACCCACACAAAAGCAAGAGCTATTCCATGTTTTTAGACAAGAACTTTGAAAAGTAACACAACACCCACAAAAATAGTCTATAATGTTCTAAAAACCAAAACAGAGTGTGAGATGAAAGCCAACCCAAAAAAAGCTTATCATTGTGGAATCGCCCACAAAAGCCAAGACCATTGCCAATTTTCTCGATCAAAATTACCAAGTCATTGCCTCTAAAGGGCATGTGCGGGATTTGAGTAAATACGCCATGGGGATTCGCATCCAAGAGGATAAATTTATCCCCAAATACATTGTGGATAAAGACCATGAGGATATTGTGGAACAAATTTTAAGCCTTGCCAAGAGTGCTAGCCAAATTTATATCGCCACCGATGAGGATCGCGAGGGGGAAGCCATTGGTTACCACATTGCCTATCTTATCAAGGAAAACCAACGCACCCCACAGACAAAAAAGATGAGTGCTAATCAGATCTTGCAAGAAACCCTAGATTTGGAACAACAAACCAACCACGCCCCCTCCAGTAATCCCATTTTCCACTTCCCCCGCATTGTTTTCCATGAGATCACCAAATCCGCCATTTTGCATGCCCTCAAACACCCCAAGACCCTTGATGTCTATAAAATCAACGCCCAATTAGCGAGGCGTTTGCTCGATCGCATTGTGGGCTTTAGTTTGAGCTCTTTACTGGCTAGCAAAATTGCTAAGGGCATGAGTGCTGGGCGGGTGCAAAGTGCCGCGCTTAAAATCGTGGTGGATCGCGAAAGGGAGATTCAGGCTTTCAAGCCCTTAATTTATTATAACATTGAGGGCATCTTTGAGGGTTGCATTGAGGCAAGCTTGGAGAGTTACTTGGGGGAGAAAATCAAAAAGCAAAGTCTTACAGATGCACCCGATGCGCTCAAAATGGTCGCACACCTGCGCGCCCAGACCTACCAAGTCCAAGAGATCACCCATAAAAATAAAACCAGCCCCTCCCCACCCCCCTTTATGACCTCCACCTTGCAACAAAGTGCCTCTACCCATCTAGGCTATGGTCCCTCTAAAACCATGGGCATTGCCCAAAAACTCTATGAGGGCGTGGCGACCCCTGAGGGGATGAGCGGGGTTATCACCTATATGCGTACTGATAGCCTGAATGTCGCCAAAGAAGCGATCAAGGCAGCCCGGGATTTTATTAGCGCCACTTATGGCGCGCCCTATTTGCCTAATAAACCCAAAACCTACACTTCCAAAAACAAAGCCGCCCAAGAAGCCCATGAAGCCATCCGCCCGACCAATTTAAATTTCACGCCCACCATCGCTAAAGATTATCTCAAGCCCGAAGAACACCGACTTTATACCTTGATCTATAACCGCTTTTTGGCTTCCCAAATGACCGATGCCCTCTTTGAAAACCAAACCCTGCGCCTAAGTTGCGTAGATGGCACTTTCAAAGCCAGCGGGCGTAAATTGATTTTTGATGGCTACCATCGGGTTTTAGGCGAGTGCGATCGCGATAAACTTTTACCCGCCCTGCAAAAAGATCAGAGTGTGCGTTTAGATAAGCTAGAGGCTAAAAACTGCTCCACTGAGCCCCCCACGCGTTATTCAGAAGCCTCTTTGATCAAAACCCTAGAGAGTCTAGGCATTGGGCGGCCCAGCACCTATGCGCCCACCATCGCTTTGCTGGCTAATCGCTCCTATGTCAAGTTAGAGAATAAACAACTCGTGCCCACAGAAGATGCCTTTGTGGTGATTGGGATTTTAGAAAAACATTTTAGCGAGATTGTGGATGTGGCTTTTAGCGCAGGGCTAGAGGATAAATTAGATGCCATTGCTAGTAGCAAAGCCTCATGGCAACAAGTGCTCTTTGATTTTTACACCCCCTTTATGGATCAAATTGAGGCAGGAAAAGCCCAAATTGCCTCCCAAAAGAGTAGCGTGCCCACTGGGGAATTTTGCCCGGAGTGTGGTTTAGAATTAGTCCAACGCAAGGGCAGATTTGGGGAATTTGTGGCATGCAGTGGGTATCCTAAATGCAAATTTATCAAACCCCCCAGCGAGCAAACCCCAACCCCCCTAGAACCATGCGAGAAATGCGGGAAACCTATGGTGCTCAAAAAAGGCAGATTTGGGGAATTTGTGGCATGCAGTGGGTATCCACAATGTAAAAATATCCGCTCCAAAGCCCCCCAGCTCAAAGAAGAAAAAGTGGCTGGCGTGTGCCCTGAGTGTGGCGGGCATGTTGTGGAAAAAAGAGGTAGGCGGGGGCTATTTTTTGGGTGTGCTAATTACCCCCAATGCCAATTCATCTCCAACTACCCGCCCAGCGATCAAAAATGCCCCGAGTGTGGGTATGTGCTGGTGTTTAAAGCCTATAAGAGGAAACCTAGCGTGTGGGCATGCTTGAAGTGCGCTTTTACAAGGTTGGCTGATGTCTAAAGCCCCTCTTGTCTTTGGGCCTCTGCGTTCGCGCCGCTTTGGCTGGTCGCTAGGGATTGATCTTTCAGGGGAGAGCAAGCAATGCAATTTTGATTGCATTTATTGCGAGCTGGTTAAAGCCAAGCCCATTGAGCGCATGCACACTATTTTACCCTTAGAGAGCATCATCCAAGCCGTGCAAGAGGGGCTGGCAAATTGCCCCGTGCGTTTAGATGTGCTCACCACCACCGCCAATGGCGAACCCACCCTTTACCCCCACCTTTTAGAATTAATCCATGCCCTCAAGCCTCTAACCCCCCCACATACCCAGACCTTGATTTTGAGCAATGGATCGTTATTTGGTGATCCCCAAGTGCAAGAGGCGTTATGCCATTATGATATTGTCAAATTTTCCTTAGATGCCACCCTGCCTAAAGTGTTTAAAAAAAGTCGATCAGCCCAGTAAAAAATCTCTGTTTGGAGTCTATCCTAGAGGGTATTTTAGATTTTGCCACGCAATATACAGGCATGCTGGTCGCTGAGGTGCTGGTGGTGCAAGGGGTCAATGATTCGCCTAAACACATCCAAGCCTTGGTTGCGTTTTTACAACAAGTCAAAAATCTTGCCCGTGTGGATTTAAGCACCATTGATCGCCCCCCCTCCCACAAAGTCAAACCCACTAGCCCCGCCCAATTACTCCAATTAGCCACCCACTTTGAAAACCTGCCCCTCAGTTTGCCAAGCCGCACCACCCCCCCCAACATGCCCTCTTTGCATTTAAAATCCAGCGCTTTTTTAGAATTACTCAAACGCCGCCCCTTGAGCGTGGAAGAATCGCTGCACTACATGCCCCAAAGTGCCCTAGATGATCTCTTAGCCTGCCATGCCATCATCTTAAGAAAGGTGGGTTTGGTGGATTTTTACTATGTAAATTAAATTTCTATTTTAAGACTATGCTATAATCTCATTTTGATTTCAAATGAGGAGATGATGATGAAAATACGCATGGGTGTGGTGGCTGTTTTGGCTTTGGTGGGTTTGCTCTATGCGGTCAAACACCACAGCAAACATGAATCCTTGGTGAGTGATACACAAATTGGCTTGCGTAAAGCCCCCCTAGAAGATGAAAAGGATTTGAGGTTGCATTCCTATGAATACCACAAACTCCCCCCGGGTGAGAGCAAACGCTTTGAGCGCGCCTATGAAAACGCCCCGCCCATGATCCCCCATGATGTAACTGGGCTTTTACCCATCACCAAGGACAATAACCAGTGTTTGGGTTGCCACATGCCCGATGTGGCTAGCACGGTGGGGGCAACACCCGTGCCTAAATCCCATTTCTTTGATTTTAGGCATGATCGCCCGGCTAAAGAGGGGAGCATTAGCGATGCGCGCTTTAATTGCACGCAATGCCATGCCCCCCAAGCCAATGCCAAACCCTTGGTTAAAAACAACTTCAAGCCTGTTTTTAGCAATAAGGCTTTGGAATTCCGATCCGACTTTATGGATGTGGTGGATGTGGGGGTTAAAGACCTCACCAAAACCAAAGAACAGCCCAAACAATGACGCATAAGACTAGGGTTTTTTTGCATTCTAGCATTTTGGTGCTCTTGGGTGGGTGCTGGGTGGGCGATCCAGCCGATGTGGATCCTAACTTGCCCGATATAGACACCCTCAATGAGTGCGCGCAGATCAAAAATGAATGTGTGGGGGATAAAGATGGCGAGATTGCCAAGACCAAACCGCATAACTATGGACCTTTCCATGACATTTCTTTAGCAGGTGTCAAACTAGCGCATGGGGGCAGGTTTGCTCTCTCCCCCCTCCCCCCCACTGGTGCGGGCTATATCCCCTATAACCCCATGATGTATCCCATGGGCATGTATCCTTATGGCATGTACCCAATGGGCATGTATCCCATGGGGATGTATCCTTATGGCATGTACCCGATGATGGGGGGCATGCCCATGATGTATGGCCCTTGGTGGTGAGACTCTAAAAACGCCCTTAGCATTAGCCATTCTAAGACTTTTCTTTTGTTATAATCCCGCTTTCATTACAAGGAGTGCAAAATGGATGATTTTGAAGATTCATTTGAGGATTTTGAAGAGGATTTTGAGGATTTTGAGGATAGCCCCAAGGATTATTACGGGGGGTATGATGATGATGATGACTATGTGAGCGCCGATAGCGAATATGAGGATGAGTTTTAGGCATGCATATTGGGGTCGCTATTTTGCAACACGCCTACCAAGGCGATCGACTCAAGACCTTGCAACACACACAGGGCATGCTTGAAAAAGCCAAAGAACAACACCCCGATCTCAACTTGGTGGTTTTGCCCGAATTACACCCCTACCCGTATTTTTGCCAGCATGAAGACCCATGTTACTTTGAGTGGGCGCGTTTTTATGATGAGGACATGACTTTTTTTAAGTGCTTTGGCTAAGGATTATCAAGTGGTGTTGGTGGGTTCTTTGTTTGAAAAACGCATGGAGGGGGTTTTCCACAACACGGCGGTTGTCTTTGAGGCTGATGGGCGCGTTTTAGGCAAACAGCGCAAAATGCATATCCCTGACGACCCGCGTTTTTATGAAAAATTTTATTTCACGCCCGGGGATACTATCGCCCCTATTGCGAGCAGTGTGGGGAATTTGGGCGTGTTGGTGTGCTGGGATCAGTGGTTCCCTGAGACCGCACGAATCATGGCATTAAAAAAAAGCCGATATGTTGATTTACCCCAGTGCGATCGGGTGGTTTTGCGATGATAGCGAGAGTGTAGCCGATAAACTCTTGCAAAGAGAGGCATGGAAGGGCGTGCAAAGGGGGCATAGTATCGCCAATGCCATGCCGGTCATCACCTCTAATCGTGTGGGTGTTGAAAAAGACCTATCCGGGCAGACCAGCGGGCTAAACTTCTTTGGGAGCAGTTTTATTTATGGGGCTTTTGGGGAGGAGTTGGCATGTGCAAGCGAGCAAGAGGAAATTTTATATGCGCGCCTTGATTTGCAAAAAAGCGCACAGGCGCGCCAAATATGGCCTTTTTTTAGGGATCGGCGCATCGATGCTTATGGGGATCTCTTAAAGCGGGTAGCCGATGAATCTTAATCCACTCAAGCGGGCGCACACGCATGGTCTCTAAGAGACCAGCATAGACAACTTAAAAAACATTTGCAAATACTACCAAAAAAATACAAGGATTAAGTTATGCTTTTGACAAATGCAGCGGTGGTGTCTGTGCTGGTGATGGTGGCTTTGAGTTTGGCACGGCTCAATATTTTACTGGCGATCATGGTGGCTAGCTTGGTGGCTGGGAAGATGGGGGGCTTAAGCATTGTAGAAACCATCAAAATGATGATTGCAGGCATGCAGGGCAATTTAGAAACGGCTTTAAGCTATGTGCTTTTGGGGGCTTTGGCAGTGGCGATCTCAAGTGGCAATTTGATCAAGGTCTTGTTAAATAAATTGGTTAGCAAGATGGATCAAAAAGCCACGATCTTTTGTTTTTTAATCGCCTTCATTGCGTGTTTTTCACAAAATTTAATCCCCGTGCATATTGCCTTTATCCCCGTTCTCATCCCCCCACTTTTACATTTGATGAATCGCTTGCAATTAGATCGGCGGGCGGTGGCGTGTGCGCTGACCTTTGGTTTGCAAGCCCCCTACATGACCATCCCGGCTGGCTTTGGGCTGATTTTCCAAACCATGATTGTGGATAATTTGGTCCAAAATGGCATCCACACCAACTTATCCCAAGTGGTGGCGGTGATGTCCATTTCGGGTTTGGCGATGTTGGTTGGCTTGGTTATTGCCGTGTTGGTGCTGTATCGCAAACCCCGTATTTACCAAGAACGCATGGAGATACACGCACAGGGTGATTTGAAATTAACCAGTAAGGATTATTTGACCTTGCTAGGGATTGTTTTGGCCTTTATGGTGCAGATTGAAACGGGGTCTTTGCCCTTAGGGGCGTTGATTGGCTTGATGGTGATGTTGGTGGGGCGTGTGGTGAAATGGAAGGACATGGACGGGGTGATTGATGAGGGCGTAAAATCCATGGCTTTTGTGGCGTTTGTGATGTTGGTGGCGGCTGGCTTTGGGGAAATCTTGCAAAAAACCCATGCCATTAGCGATCTAGTGCATTTAACCGATAAGTTAATCTCTAACAAATTAGAGGGCGCATTGGTGATGTTGGGTATTGGGCTTTTTATCACCATCGGCATTGGGACTTCCTTTGGGACACTCCCCATCATAGCCGCCTTTTATTGCCCTCTGTGCGTGGCTCTTGGCTTTAGCACGCCAGCAACCATTTTATTAGTGGGCATAGCAGCCGCTCTAGGCGATGCGGGCTCGCCCGCCTCTGATAGCACCATAGGCCCTACAACGGGTTTGAACGCCGATGGGCAACACAACCATATTTATGATACATGTTTGCCGACCTTCCTAGTCTATAATATCCCCCTAATCATCTTTGGGACACTAGGAGCGTTGCTATTATAAAGGCGATCCGTTGGTGGCGACTCAAAAAGGTTTTAAGCCTTGCCCTGCCCTCTGGGGTGAATAACTTTTTAGAAATCTTTGTTTTGGCTGTCTCCATCTTTTTTATGGGGAAACTCTCAGATTCACATATTGTGGCGATGGGGGTGGGTTTGCAATACATGCTCTTATTTTATGCCCTCAACTCTGTATTTTACATTGGCACGAATGCGACCCTTAGCCGTTTGGTGGGGGCAAAGGATATGGAGCTGGTGTCTGTGGGCTATTGCAGTATCTTACTGGGGGCGTGTGTGCTGTGTGGCTTGGCTGGCGTGGTGGGCTTTTTGGGGGTGTCTAGCTTTGTGGATTGGATGGGGCTTAAAGATGAGGCTAATCATTTGGCACAAGAATACCTGCATATTTTGGTCCTTGCCCTGCCCGCTATTTTTATTAAAAATGTGATGGTGGCGGCATTGGCGAGTTTCTCAGACACGCTCACCCCCTTTTTAATTAAGCTGGTGATGAGTGTTTTATGCTTGTTTTTAAACCAAGCCTTGATCTTTGGGGATTTTGGCTTTGTGCGTTTGGGAATCAAGGGAGCGGCATGGGCAAATGTGATTGTGGCGTTTGTAGAATTAGCCATGCTCTTTGCAATCACCACAGCCACGAAAAAAGCTCTTGGATTCCACATGACCTTTGATTTTGGCTTTTTCAAGCGGGCTTGGAAAGTGGGCTACCCCTCAGGATTTGAGAGGCTCTTAACCCTTTTTTCCATGGCGTTAATCTCTAAGTTTGTGGCTAGCTACGGCGATGAAGTGCTAGCGGGCATGCAAATTGGCTTGCGTGTGGAGAGTTTTAGCTACATGCCCGGCTTAGGTTTTAGCATTGCGTGCATGGTCTTGGTGGGGCAACATCTAGGGGCTAATCAAGTCCAAAAGGCACAAGAATATGTCCGCACCACTTTAAAAATGGGCGTGTTATTTTTAGGCGTGATGGGGGTTTTGTTGGTGGTCTTTGCCAAGCCCTTTGCATCGGTTTTCACGCATAATTTAGCGGTTGTGGAGGTGGCGGGGTGGTATTTAGTCGCTGTGGGGGCTTCCCAAGTGCCCTTGGCGTGTTTATTTGTGCTGGATGGGACTTTTAGAGGGGCAGGGATGGCCAAGGTCTCGCTTTTTATCAATACGCTTAGTCTGTGGTCTTTGCGTATTATCCCCATGTATTTTTTGCTCCACCATGGCTACCATGTCCGTTGGCTTTTTGTGGTGATTTGCCTAGAAACTTACGCCCGCGCGGGGGTTTTTTATTGGGCTTATAGGCGGGGTTGGTGGAAAAAACCCGGGCGTTTTGCCCACTAGGTGCGTGCGATCAAGGCTTCTTTTTTTGGCTAGAGCCAAATCGCTTGTTAGCATGTCTAAAATGAGATCATCAACCCCAAATTGGCGTTTCCAACCCAGTTCACGCTCGATCTTGCTAGGATCGCCTAGCAATAAATCCACTTCTGTGGGGCGGAAATAACGCGGATCCACACGCAAGACAATTTGATTAGGGCTTAAGGGGTGGGTGAAATCCACTAGGGGGCTTTGTTTGAGATCGACCACCACGCCCACCTCATCTAAGCCCTGACCTTGAAACTCCACGATCACGCCCACCTTTTCAAAGCAAGCCCGTGCAAACTCACGGATACTCAAGGTCTTGCCACTGGCAACGACATAATCTATAGGCGTGTGGTGTTGCAACATCAAATGCATCGCCACGACATAATCCTTAGCATGCCCATAGTCGCGTTTGGCATCCAAATTCCCCAAAAACAAGCAATCTTGCAAGCCATAGAGTAGGCGCGCAATCGCCATCGTGATCTTGCGGGTAACAAAGGTTTCCCCCCGCACCGGGCTTTCATGGTTAAATAAAATCCCATTGAGCGCAAAAAAACCCATAAGCCTCGCGGTAGTTTTTGGTGATGTAGTAGCCATAGAGTTTTGCCACAGCATAAGGGCTTCTGGGGTTAAAGGGGGTGTTTTCATTTTGGGGGGTTTGCAAGACTTCCCCATAAAGCTCGGAGGTGCTGGCTTGGTAAAAACGGGTGTTCTTAAGACCTAACAAACGCATCGCCTCTAAAATCCGCAAGGTCCCCAAGGCATCCACATTAGCCGTGTATTCGGGCATCTCAAAAGAAACCTGCACATGGCTTTGTGCGGCTAGATTGTAGATTTCATCGGGCTTGATCTTGGCGATTAGGGCAATGATATTTGCCGAATCGGTCAAGTCCCCATAGTGCAAAGAAAAAATGCGCATGGTTGCTATGCACATCCTCATAAATGGCATCGATTCGGGCGGTGTTAAAGGACGAACTGCGCCTTTTAATCCCATGCACTTCATAACCCAAATTGAGCAAATGGCGGGCTAGATAGCTCCCATCTTGTCCGGTGATCCCAGTAATCAAAGCAACTTTTTTCATTTTCTTCCTTTAGGGGCGTTTGTAATCATCTTCTAAGCGTTCAATGTCGCTTTCATCTAGACATGCACCGCATTGCACTTCTAAAATTGTTAGGGGCTCATTAGTGTCATTGCCTAAGCGGTGGATTTGCCCCTGCTTGATAAACACGCTTTCATTGGTCGCCACTTGCAAACACCGATCCCCCACCACCACGCTAGCTACCCCCTCCACAACGACCCAATGTTCGCTTCTATGCTGGTGTCTTTGCAAGCTCAAGCGTTTATGGGGTGTGATCTTTAAAAGTTTGACCTTAAAAAAAAGGGCATTCTAGCAAGACCTCAAAACTCCCCCACGGGCGGTATTCTAGGGGGTAGTTATGCACCAGATCGGGGTGTTTTTGGGTGATCTGTGTAAGCAAAGTGGGGAGCTTGTCTAGGTGATCTTGGTGGGCAATGAGCAAGCCATCTTTAGTATCCACCACCACCAAGCCATGCACGCCCAACAAAGCACTGAATTTGTGGCTATAGACATAATTATGCGTGGCGTGCTCAAAAAGAACTGGCTTAGAGGTGTGGGGGGTGTTGTGCTGGCTGTCTGCTGGCAAACTTTGTTTCAGGCTTGTAAAATGCCCCACATCACGCCAATTGGCCTTTAGGGGCACGACAAAGAGATCAGGGCATTTTTGCCACAAACACACATCCACGCTCCCCCCCTCTTCTAAGTCTTGGGTTTCGCATTTGATAATATGGGGCAAGCGTTTAGCTTGTTTAAAAAATTTCTTGGCAGGCTTGGAGCATGTGGGGAGCATGTTGGGCACAAGCTTGCAAAAACACGCCCGCTTTAAAGACAAACATGCCACTATTGGTATAAAAATGCCCTTGTGCTGGGGCTTTAAGTTGGGCGATCTGAGCAGAGCTGGGCTTTTCAACAAAGCCTAGCACGGGGGCGATCTCCCCCTCAAGCGGGGCGCATGTGATCAAGCCATATTGGCTACTGGGCTCTTGATCTATCCCAAAGAGCATGGTTTTATCCTCTTGGGCGTGCTGGATTGCCACTTCTAACGCCTTTTGAAAGGCTTGTTTGTCCATGAGGTGATCGGTGGGGCTCACGACCAAAATCTCTTGAGAATCACATGCCAAACTTGCCAAGATCAAGGCGTTCATGGTGTTTTTAGGGGTGCTCTCCAATAAAAAAATCGCTGCGATCTTCTACATGGGCTAGACTCATCTCCTCTAGGGCATGGAAGTAATGCGTTTCATTGCACACTACCAAAAAACGCGCCTGAGGGTGATCCAAACGATCTAAAGCCAGCCCAAAAAGACTCTTGGAATCATAGAGTTTTAAAAATTGCTTGGGGAAATGCGAACGACTCAGGGGCCAGAGCCTTTTCCCACTCCCCCCGCTCAAAATGACATGCACCATGCCTAACCTTTGTGAAAAAAATAAACAATAGACACTAAAATTAACTATATATTTGTAGATTTAATGATATAATAAGAAGCCTTAAAAATACTACGAGGAGTTTTAGATGGATATTAGTTTCATTGTTAAGCATATGAATGAAAATCATGTGCCAGACATGGAGGCGTTGCTAGCCAAGTTCGGTCAAGTTAGAGGTGCACGCGATGTTCGCATGAAAAATGCGGATATGGGTGGCATGGACATCGTTTATGTGATGGATAGCAGAGAATCAATGCTAAGGATTGACTTCCCCGCTAAAGTTGAGAGCGTTGAGGGCGTTAAAGATGCGATCATCGAAATGTGCCGATCACTTGCCAAAACCACCGATATGGACGAAGTGCGTGCGGATTTAGAGCGTTTTAGAGAAAGCTTTAGCACCGTCTGCATCGCTAGCTTGAGCCCTGAAAATGAAGTGATCTGTTCTTACAGCGCACTTCTGTTTGATGATCGCGATGGTAGGAGGCAATTCTACATTTATGTGAGCGAAGTGGCTGAACACTTCAATAGCATCAAAGCCCACCCTGACAATGTTGAAATCATGTTCTTAGAGGATGAAGCAACAGCCAAATCCCCCATTCTACGCCGCCGTCTGCGCTATAGGACTCGCGTTACTTTCATGGAAAGAGGCGTAGAGTTTGATCGCGTTTATGATAACTTCATCCAAAAACATGGCAAAGGTCGTGGTTTAGAAACCATCCGCCACATGCAAGATTTCCATCTCATCAAACTAGACTTCATCAGGGGTCGCTTTGTGAAAGGTTTTGGACAAGCTTACGACATTGATGCGCATGGCAATATCACCTATGTAGGCAGCAAAGGCAACCCACACACCATGAAAGATCGCAGAGATCATAGCGTGGATCGCCATCCAGAACACCCCCATCACCCACACGGGCATCCCCACGCCGATCGCCGTGATCGCCACGAACACCCCCATAGAGACCATGGGAGAGATGAACGCATTAGCCACTAATGCGTCTTGCCCCCTTGGGGGGCTTTTTAGATTTTCGTTTTGGTTTTAGCTTTTGTTTTAAAATCCCGCACACGCTTTAGCTTAAAGTGATCGTCAAAGCGTGGAGGCAAACTTTAAGGAGTAAAGAATGATCACCATGAAAGATTTATTAGAATGTGGGGTGCATTTTGGGCACCAAACACGGCGTTGGAATCCTAAGACAGCGCGCTTTATCTTTGGCGTGCGCAAGAACATCCACATCATCGACTTGCAAAAAACTTTGCGTTACTTCCGCTACACCTATAATATCGTGCGTGATGCTAGTGCAGAGGGCAAGACCATTATGTTTGTGGGCACTAAAAAGCAAGCCAGCGATGCGCTCAAGGAATATGCCATGCAGGTCAATGTCCCCTATGTCAATTACCGCTGGCTAGGTGGGATGCTCACCAATTTTAGCACCATTAGAAAGTCCGTGCGTAAGTTAGAGATCATGGAGGAGATGGAGAGCAGCGGGCAGATTGATTTACTCACCAAAAAAAGAAAAGCTCATGATCTTGCGTAAAAAAGAGAAATTAGAAAAGTATTTGGGTGGGGTGCGCCACATGAAAAAAATGCCCGATATGATGTTCATTGTGGATGTGGTGAAAGAAAAAATCGCCGTGGCGGAGGCACGCCGCCTTGGTATCCCCATCATCGCCCCCCTAGACACCAATTGCGATCCCGATTTAGTGGATTACCCCATTCCGGGCAATGATGATGCGATTCGCTCCATTCGGCTTTTTTGTAAAGAAATGGCAGAGGCGATCACGGAGGGGCGTGAGTTGGTGGGGCGATCCACAGAAGAAGTTGAGGAAGTCGAACACGCTAGCGAGTTAGAACAAGCAGAATTACTAGAAGAATTGCAATTAGAAGGAGGGCAAGATGAGCACACAAATTAGTGCCGCCCAAGTCAAGCAACTACGGGAAATGAGCGATGCGCCCATGATGGATTGCAAAAAGGCGTTGGTGGAATGTGGGGGGGATTTGGAAAAATCTTTAGAATACCTACGCCAAAAGGGCTTGAGTAAGGCGATTAAAAAGGCAGATAGACTGGCTAGCGAGGGCGTGATTGCCCTAGATGTCCATGAAGCCCAAGCCACCATGTTAGAGATCAATAGCGAAACCGATTTTGTAGCTAAAAACGAGAACTTTAAAACTTTGGTGAGTCAAAGCCTAGAGGTGGCTAAGTCTTCTAACGCCCAAAGCGTGGAAGAACTCTATCAGGCTTGTGTGGGGGGTGAAAAATTCCAAGATTATTTGCATGCGGCGGTGGCTAAAATTGGAGAAAATATTGTGGTGCGGCGTTTGGCTTGCGTGCAAGCAAAACACAATGAAGCCCTGAATGCCTATTTGCATGCTAATCACAGAGTGGGTGCGATCATTAAAATCGCCCACAAAGACCCCAAAAACACGCCCGCTTTAAGGGAGCTAGCCCGCCAAATTGCCATGCATGCCGCTGCGATGAAACCCGTTGTTCTCGATCACCACGCCTTTAGCCCCGAGTTTATCGCCCAAGAAAAATTAGCCTTAGTGGCTGAGATTGAAAAGGAAAATGAGGAATTTAAGCGCTTAGGCAAGCCCTTAAAGCATATCCCTAAGTTTGTGAGCATGGTAGAGCTCACCCCCGCCGTGCTCCAAGCCCAAGAGGAGGAGTTTAAAGCGCAACTCAAAGCAGAGGGCAAGCCTGAGAAAATCTTTGATAAGATCATTCCGGGCAAGATGGAACGATTCATGGCTGATAACACTCTATTAGATCAACGCCTCACCTTGCTAGGGCAGTTTTTTTGTGATGGACGATAAAAAGACCATCGCACAAGTCCTCCAAGAAAAAGGCGCGCAACTCCATGATGATTTGGCAATCAGTGCTTATGTGCGTTTTGAAGTGGGCGAGGGCGTGGAGAAAAAGAGCGGGGATTTCGCTGCTGAAGTGGCCGCCCAAATGCAAGGCTGATCATGGGGGCTTATCTTTTCACCTCTGAATCGGTTACAGAGGGACACCCTGATAAGATGGCGGACCAAATCAGCGATGCCATTTTAGACTACATTATTGAGCGCGACCCGCATGCGCGCGTGGCGTGCGAGACCTTGCTAGCCAATGGCTTTTGCATCATCACTGGTGAGCTTAAAACCCGGGTCTATGCCCCCATGCAAGAGATCGCACGCTCTGTGGTCAAAGACATTGGCTACACCGATGCGCTCTATGGCTTTGATTACCGCAGTGCGGCTGTACTCAATGGCATAGGCGAGCAGAGCCCAGATATTAACCAAGGCGTGGATCGCGCCGATGGGGAGGTGGGTGCTGGCGATCAAGGGCTGATGTTTGGCTATGCGTGCGATGAGACTCCTAATTACATGCCCCTAGCCATCCACCTAGCCCATGCCATCACCTCCGAATTAGCCAGTGCTAGAAAAAGCGCAACCTTGCCCTTTTTGCGCCCCGATGGGAAGGCACAGGTTACCATCCGCTATGAGGGATATAAACCCGTAGGGGTGGATACTATCGTGGTCTCCACCCAGCATAGCCCTGAGATCGATCAAAAACGCCTCAGAGAGGCGGTGATTGAAGAAATTGTCTATAAAGTCCTCCCCAAAGAATTTTTAAATGACAACATCACCTACCACATCAACCCGACTGGGAAATTTGTGATCGGCGGGCCTCAAGGCGATGCGGGTTTGACCGGACGCAAAATCATCGTGGATACTTATGGGGGCTCTTGCCCGCATGGGGGTGGGGCATTTAGCGGTAAAGACCCCTCCAAAGTGGATCGCAGTGCGGCTTACATGGCGCGCTACATCGCTAAAAACTTGGTGGCTAGTGGGGTTTGTGCTAGGGCGACTATCCAGCTTGCCTATGCCATTGGCATAGTAGAACCCGTGTCTGTCTATGTCAATACACATGGCACCAGCAAGCACAGCCCCCAACAGCTCGAATCGTGCGTGCGTGCTCTTTTTAAACTTACGCCTAAGGGGATCATGCAAAGTTTGGATCTCTTGCGCCCCATTTACAGACCCACCGCCACTTACGGGCATTTTGGGCGTGAGGGCTTTAGCTGGGAGCAAACCGACAAAGCCCAAGCCATTCAGGAGTTTTTGGGCAAATAAGGGGGGGCTAACCCCCATCACTCCACCAGCCTCCCCCCCTCGATCACAAGGTGGCGGGTGAAGTATTTTTGGGCGATGGCTTTATCGTGCGTGATGGCGATCATGGTGGTTTTGTAGCGTTCTTGGTAAGCCATCAATACATCCATGATCTCATATTTCAAATTTTTATCTAGTGCGCTGGTGATCTCATCTAAGAGCAAAACTTTAGGCTTGATGAGCATGGCGCGCGCAATGCCCAGTCTTTGTCTTTCACCACCACTCAGCTCACTAGGGTAGCGCTCTAAAAGTGCGGGGGGCAGTTTGGCTTGCTGCATGGTTTGTGCTAAATCCTCTTGGATGCCAAAACGCTTACACACGCTGGCTAAAAGGTGCTTGACTAATTTAGCCGGGTTGAGCGCGCTTAATTGATCTTGAAAAACATATTGGATTGTTTGTCTAAAGGCTTTTTCGGGGAAGTCTAGGATATTTTTTTTGATCGCATAAAATCTGCCCGCTATTAAAACTCTCCAACCGAGCAATACACTTAGCCAGCGTGCTTTTCCCACTCCCGCTACTCCCCATTAACGCTACACTCTCCCCGCTTTTAACACAAAAGCTAATATTCTTTAAAATCGCGTAATTACCATAGGATTTTTCCAAGTGCTGGATATCTAAACTCATGAAAAATACCCCATTTTATCCCCAAAATAAGTGATTCGCCCACTCTCTAGCACCAGCACCTCTTCACAGAGTGCGTAAGCGACCTCTTCATCGTGGGTGATCACCAGCCTTTGGGCTTCTAATTGCAAGAGCAATTCAAGCACGCTCTTAGTATTAGCACTATCTAGGGAACTAGTAACTTCATCTAATACAAGAATTTGTGCCTCTAGGGCGAGATTAAGGGCAATTTGGATACGGCTTGCCATGCCCCGACTAAGCTCGTAAGGGTAGAGCTCCCACACCTTAGGGGGGATATTCAGCCGTTCAAAAATGGGCTGTATGTGGGTAAGTCTGTCCTTTAAGACCATGTGGAAAGTGTCTTTGATCTTAAGGTAGGGGAAAAAGCAACTGATACAATCTTGGAAAACATAGCCTGCACGCCCATTGGTGGCAAGCTTGCTGTATTGGGCTTTGAGGTGGTGGGGCAAAATGCCACAGATAGCCTTAGCCAGCGTGCTTTTGCCACTCCCACTACTCCCTAGGATCGCCAAATGCGCTTGTGTTCTAAAACCCACATCATGCAAGATTTTGGGTTTTTGGGGGCAAAGATATTTAAGTGGGCGATCTCAACCATGTTTTTGCACCCGCTCCCCTAAGAGCATTAAGCCAAAGACAATCCCAAAAACAGCCAACCCCGGGGTTAAGACCAGCCACCACACCCCGTAAAAATGGCTTGGGAGGCTTCATTGAGCATATTACCCAGACTAGCCTCCCCCACCATCAACCCCAAACCAAAGAAACTCAACAGAGCTTCCGCACTGATGGCATGCGCACAAGTATTAATAAAAAGCACAAAGACCGCACTTTTAGCCACAGGCAAGATTTGATCAAACATGATCGCCAAACGCCCCGCCCCCAAAGCCTTTTCATTCAAAATGAACTCACGGGTGGCAATATTGCTAAATTCATCATAAATCACCTTCGCCACACTCCCCCATGAAAACACCGCCAAAAGCAAACTTAAGCCCAGCATGCCAAAGGCACGCTGGTTAAATGCGCTAAAAAGCAAGATGAGCAAGAGATTAGGCAGGGATAAAAACCCATCTAAAAAACGCAAGAGCAAGGATTGGATCATTTTGGGTGCATTGAGAGCCAAGAAAGCATAGGCAAAGGCGATGATCATAGCCAGCACCCCGCTTAAAAGCCCGATGAATACGGAGGTTCTTAACGCAAAAAAGAGCCGTGAGAGTTCATCACGCCCTAAAAAATCCGTGCCCAGTAGGTGTTTGCCACTGGGGGGGGATTTGAGCTGGGTTAAATCCACTTGGGAGGGATCAAAGGGGGCTAAAAAGGGGAGCAAAAAGAGCACCCCTAAGAGGAGCGCGCCCCAAATCAAAATTTTTTTCCATGCTTGCCATCTGGGGTTTAAAATTTTAGCCATGATCTCCACGATGAGGTTAAAAAGCACGACTACGATGGTGCTAAGTAAAATAATGCTAAGGGCTAGGGGGTAATCCTTACTCAAAAGCGCATTAATGGTGGTGCTCCCCAAGCCCCCAATAGAAAACACGCTCTCTACAATGTAAGTCCCCCCCAAAATCCCGGCTGCATTGGCACCAAAATAGCTAATAACGGGGAGCAGAGAATAGCGCAACACCAATCTAAATTGGATGATCTTTTCACTCACCCCCCATGAGCGGTAACTAGCCACAAAGGGTTCTTGCAAACTCTCCAGCACCACGCTACGCACCAAACGCGTATAAATTGCCAAATGTGATAGGGTGAGCGTGGCAATGGGCAAGATCAGATGGCGCACCAAATCGCCCAAACTCTCATCACCCCCTAATTCATAGACCCCCGAGCTGGGCAAAACCCCCAAAAGGACGCTAAAAAACATAATCAAAATCGAGCCTAGCCAAAAATTAGGGATACTAAAAAAGCCTAGAGTAACCAACATCACCCCCCTATCCAGCCAAGAACCCTTAAACAATGCGCTCAACACCCCTAAGATGACAGCCAGCACAAAACTAAGGATAAAACTTGTCAGCCCTAAGATCAAGGTGTAGGGCAAGCGGGCTTTAATGATGGCGGCTACACTCTCCCCACTGGCAAAACTAACGCCAAAATCCCCATGCAAGCTTTGCTTTAGCCACACCAAATAACGCACCCACAGGGGGCGATCCAGCCCCAAATTAGCGATCATGCGCGCCTTGATTGCAGGGTTAAGGGCTTGGATACTATCCCCATAAACCCCAGAAACCACATTGGCACTTGAAAAATGCAACATCACAAAGATCACAAAGCTAAAGACAAACAAGAGGAGCAAAGCCCCCCCGATTCGCTTAACCCAAAAAAAGCACTAATCCTTACTCCACTCGGCGACATTATGCGTGAAGCGCGCCCCATGGTGCCCTAAAATGGTGGGTTTGATCCCATGGATGCGATCGCTATAAGCTAAGGGGTAGCGCAGATAGACCAAAAAGGCAAAGGGGGGATCATTGTGCAAGGCTTGGATAAATTGGGCATACCAAAATTTGCGTTTGGCGATATTATCCGTGCTGCGTGCTTGTAGCAAAGCCTCATCAACTGCCTTATCGCTATAGTGGTTGTAATTCCAGCCATTGGCATTCAAGCTGGCATCCATCTTAGAGCTAAACACGCGGTAAGTTTGGGTGTCTGGATCAAGCGGACTGCCCCAGCCAATGATGAAACTATCCACCTTGTCAATCTCAAATGCCCCATGGTTTTTGGCAATGGCATGCGCCTTGATCCCCACTTTTGCTAACTCGCTTTGCAAGATATTGGCTAAAGTAACCCGGAGCGGGTCGCTATTAAACGCATAAATATCAAATTCTAAGGGCTTGCCCTGCTTGTAAAACACTCCATTTTGAAGCTCCCAGCCATCTTTAATCAAAATCTCTTGGGCCTTTTTGGGATCATAGGGGTAGCCCTTGGCATTAGCATCATTAGCCCAACTAGCTTGGATAGGATTATTAGCCACAAACCCATAACCATGTAAAATCTTTTGGGCGATGAGCTCCTTATTAATCGCATAATTGATCGCTTGGCGCACCGCTAGCGATTTTAATAATGGGTTGTGGAAGTTAAACATCAAGGCGCGGTAATCCGCACTTTTAATATCCATGATCTTAATGTGGGGGTTGGATTGGAGTGCCTTAACTAAGTTGGGCTCAACCAACGCCACATCTAAAGACCCATTTTTGATTTCATAGGTGCGCACATTGTAATCGGGCACGATTTTTAAGATCACCTTTTGGGCTTTGGGCTTGCCCCTATAAAAATGATCGTTAGCCACAAAGGCAATATAACTCCCCTTTTGCCATTTGGCAAATTTAAAGGGACCTGTGCCGATGGGGTGTTGGTTGTAGGCATTGGTGTTTAAGTCCTTGCCCTCTAAGAGGTGCTTGGGCAACATGCCCATACTCA
This sequence comes from Helicobacter bizzozeronii CCUG 35545, assembly GCA_000263275.1. Taxonomy (GTDB): domain Bacteria; phylum Campylobacterota; class Campylobacteria; order Campylobacterales; family Helicobacteraceae; genus Helicobacter; species Helicobacter bizzozeronii. The sequence goes on from CAGP01000032.1 coordinate 54,174, forward strand.
AGGCATCTAGCAAGGCAGGGTAGGGGGCTTTAAGCGTGATTCTAAGGCTATAAGGGCTTAAGACCTCTATGCTTTTAATCGCCTCAAAGCTAGCCCGTGCGGGTGCGTTGAGTTTGTCATTGAGGGCTTGCTCGATGCTAAATTTCACATCTTGCGCACTAAATTTCTGCCCGTCATGCCAAAGTGCATCTTCTCTAAGCTTGAAAGTCCAAACCAGCCCATCTTGGCTCACCTCCCAACTTTTTGCTAGGTCTGGCTCAATTTTCATCTCCGGGCTAAAGCGTGTCAGCCCGCTAAAGACAAAGTCTAGCGCGCTGTCATGGTCGGCATCAAAGAGTGGGTTAATGCGCGTGGTTTCATTTTCAATCCCGATCACAATGGTGTTTTTAGGGGTGCTGGCAAAGACTTGCACAGCCAAGAGAGCCAACCCAAAAAAGCCGTCCGATCATCAATCTCCTTTTTATCATCTTAAAGCACACAAAACGCTCCATTATAGTATTATTCGTGTTAATCCTGTGTTAATCCTTTTTGCAGATTTAATAGGGCAAATTTTGAAAATGGGGTTGTTGCATGCGTTCGTGGTTTCCCTATGCTTTGGCAATTATTTTTTTACATGTTTTGGGCTTGTTGCTCTTGTTTTTATCCGGGGATATTAAGTTTTACGCCCTAGCTAGCACGGCTTACATGCTAGGCTCTAGGCATGCCTTTGATGCCGATCACATTGCCTGTATTGACAACACGATCCGCAAACTCTCCCAGCAGAAACAAAATGCCATGGGGGTTGGGTTTTACTTTTCTATGGGGCATTCTAGCGTGGTGATCTTGGCTACGATTGTGAGTGTGTTTGCGATCCACTGGATGGACACCCATACCCCGGCACTTAGGGAGGTGGGGGGCGTGGTGGGCACTTTGGTTTCGGGTCTGTTCTTGCTCTTAGTGGGGCTATTTAATGTCTTCATCCTCATTGATCTTTTTAAAGTCTTCAAGCAAAGCCAAAGCAGTTCTTATAACCAAGAAGCCCTAGAAGCCCTCTTGCAAGAGCGGGGCTTGATGAATCGCTTTTTTAAACCCCTCTTTGCCTTTGTGTCTAAGAGTTGGCACATCTACCCGATCGGGTTTTTATTTGGTTTGGGTTTTGATACGGCTAGCGAGATCGCATTGTTATCACTCTCTGGGGGGGCGATTAAAACCAGTGTGTTAGGCATGCTCTCCTTGCCCATTCTCTTTGCAGCAGGGATGAGCTTATTTGATACCTGCGATGGGATATTTATGGTCAAAGCCTATGATTGGGCTTTTAAAACGCCTTTGCGCAAGATTTATTACAACATCACGATCACAACCCTAAGCGTGTTGGTGGCATTGGTGATTGGCTTAATTGAGCTGTTCCAAGTGCTGAGCCAAAAAAATGCATTGGGAATTTAGCGGGTTGCTAGGGTATCTTAAAAATTTGGATTTTGGGGATTTGGGTTATTACTTAGTGGGCTTGTTTGTGCTGGTGTGGGCGATATCCTATGGAATTTGGCGTTTTGGCAAGATCGAGCAACGCTGGGGTCAGCCCAGCTAAAGGGCTTGGATGAGTTGGCATAATGGGGTGGTGAAGTACCCAAATGCTAAAGACATTTGGGCTTCCTAGGCTGATGTTGCCCGTAGGGAGAGTTTGGTTCTCACTCTGTGTCCCTATAGTAGGGATTTTACAGAG
>CAGP01000033.1 GCA_000263275.1 Helicobacter bizzozeronii CCUG 35545
CGCAGCAAGACGGAAAGACCCCGTGGACCTTTACTACAGCTTAGCACTGCTAATGGGAATGCCATGCGCAGGATAGGTGGGAGGCTTTGAAGCAGACACTTTGGTGTCTGTGGAGCCATCCTTGAGATACCACCCTTGGCGTTTTTGTTAGCTAACTGGCTAGAGTTATCCTCTAGCAGGACAATGCTTGGTGGGTAGTTTGACTGGGGCGGTCGCCTCCTAAAAAGTAACGGAGGCTTACAAAGGTTAGCTCATGGCGGTTGGAAATCGCCAGTTGAGTGTAATGGCACAAGCTAGCTTAACTGCAAGAGAGACAACTCAAGCAGAGACGAAAGTCGGTCATAGTGATCCGGTGGTTCTCGTGTGGAAGAGCCATCGCTCAAAGGATAAAAGGTACCCCGGGGATAACAGGCTGATCTCCCCCAAGAGCTCACATCGACGGGGAGGTTTGGCACCTCGATGTCGGCTCATCGCATCCTGGGGCTGGAGCAGGTCCCAAGGGTATGGCTGTTCGCCATTTAAAGCGGTACGCGAGCTGGGTTCAGAACGTCGTGAGACAGTTCGGTCCCTATCTGCTGTGGGCGTAGGAAAGCTGAGGAGAGCTGTCCCTAGTACGAGAGGACCGGGATGGACATGCCACTGGTGCACCAGTTGTTCTGCCAAGAGCACCGCTGGGTAGCTACGCATGGTTGTGATAAGAGCTGAAAGCATCTAAGCTCGAAGCCAACTCCAAGATGAGCTTTCCCTGAAGCTCGCATGAAGACTACATGTTTGATAGGGTGGGTGTGTAAGTGCAGTAATGCATTCAGCTAACCACTACTAATAGAGCGTTTGGCTTGTTTGGTTGATAAGGTATCACCG
>CAGP01000034.1 GCA_000263275.1 Helicobacter bizzozeronii CCUG 35545
GGGGAAGTGTTTTTACAAAAAGTCTTTTTGGATCTCTGCATGGAATATTTCCCCAAAGAATGCACCCCCATCTTCCCCCTCAAACACATGGATTACCTAGCCTAGAGAATACGCCCCAAAATCAGCCAAAATAGGCTAAAATGTGCCATTTTCGGAGGTTTATGCCATGGATTTGAGGTATGTTAATGGGGCTCAGATGAAGAGGAATGCCAAAAATCGCTTGGATGCCTATTTTACCAAACCTGAGATCGCCCAAAAGTTATTGGCTAAAGCCAAGGAAGTGATTAGCCAGTATGAGGCTTTGGAGCAATACACTTGGCTTGAACCCAGTGTGGGGGATGGTTGCTTTTACACCCTTTTGCCAGAAGCTAAAATTGGCATTGACATTAGCCCAAGCAAGTTTGGCACCATACAAGCCAATTATTTAGATTTTACCCTACCCTCTAGACCCCTAATTGTCATCGGCAATCCCCCATTTGGACACCGCGGGGTGCTGGCATTAGAATTTATCAACCACTCTAAAGAGGCTGATTTTGTCTGTTTCATTTTGCCCATGTTTTTCCAAAGTCTGGGGAAGGGGTCTGTGCGTTATCGCGTGCGTGGTCTGCACCTACTCTATGAAGAGAGTTTGCCCAAAAATTCTTTTTACCTGAGCGATGGGAGGGAAAAAGATGTGCATTGTTGTTTCCAGATTTGGAGCAAAAACCACCAAAACAACACAGAGGAATTTAGCTGGTACCGCCAAAAAGAAAAGCGCGAACCTTTTAGCAGCATTGTCAAAGTGGTTACCGTGTCCTTAGCCAAAAATAGAGAATGTGGCAAGGAGTGGATTTTTAACAAAAAGGCAAATTTTTACCTCTCCAGCACATTTTTTAAAGAAAACGCCGTTGTGAGAGATTTTGCCCATGTCAAGTATAAAAGCGGGATCGCCATCATTTATACGCCAAATGCGCCCAAAGAAAAACTAGACACGCTGTTCTTAAACGCCGATTGGATCAAGTATAGTTCGCTAGCCACAAATGGTTGTAGGCACATTGGGAAATCCCATATTTTTAGACTTTTGCAAGATGGAGGCTTATGATGTCATTGGATTTTAACCAAGTTTTGTTAAACCTGGTGGAGAAAAAATACGAGGAAATCGAAAGCAAGCGGAGGAGTGGCATTTTTGAAAAAATTTTGCGTTTTGAGGGGAATGCTATAGGTCAAATCGGAGAGAGTTTTATGAAGGAAGTGTTCGAGCTGTTGGGTTTGCCCCTAGACCCGTGCAATAAAGAGATTATTCATGATGAATATGATCTGCTCTCCAAGGGCAAGAAAGTGGAAATCAAGACGGCTCGAAAGGGTCTCAACAATAATAATTTCCAATTCAATGGGATTAACCCCAAATACAACTACGATTATATTATTTTGTTGGGCATCACGGTTGAGAGCGTGCATTACTATATTATTGACAAAAAACAAGACTATATCTATAAACACAAGGAACGCAAAGAGGTGATTCGCATCCACAATAAAGAAAAACAGCTGGTGGCCATGAATCCGGGTAACCAAGCCAATTATAAACTCACCCTCACCCTCAGCGATCTAAAACCCATCACAAGTTTTGAAAAGGATTTACGGGCTTACTTTTGTGGGTGATGCCATTAGAGAGATTTTGTCAAAGCCTCTATGTGGGCTTTGCATGCTGCAGGGCTTTTAAAAACAATAAAATTAAGCCCTTGTGTGGTCCTTACAGCCTACTCAAAACCTCTTAAAAACTGATCACATAGTTAATAAAGGCAACCACATCGCGTCTAAGAATGAGGGCATCATTCACCTTGATTTTAGCGATCATCCCTTCTGAAAAAGCGCCCTTGCTGGCATAGTTAAGGTCGTTGATGGTGGGGATACGGATACCCATTTCAATGCCCTGGTGTTTGGTAAAATTAAGTCTAAACCCTAGATTAACGATGACCTGCACAAAGGCTGGCGAAAAAGAGGATTTAAGCCCGGGATAATACTTGTTATTGATGTGCACTTGTTCTTGAAAAAACTTGTTTGTAGGCACACAGCCCCCAATAGGTCCCCCACGGCTATAGATCGTAGAGCCGATGCACTGCTGGCTTTGACCCATTGACCAAGAACTCCACCCAACCATCACGCCCACAAAAACACCAAAAGAACGCTCATCGTTACCATAGAAGTTGTGGAGCATATCCATACCACCGCCATAAAAAAAGTTATAGCCGGGTTGATTTTTGATGATGAATTTAGAATCAGAATTGCCACTATAGACAGAATTAGCATCCCCTGCTTGCCCGCTAAAAAAAGCCGTAAAAACGCAACCCAAAGCGTTTTGTTTGGCCAAAGAAAAGCTTGAAACCCGCTTGGAGATTTCCCCCAAAAAAGATTGCCGCGGTAAGGATTTGTGGTTTTAATAGTCGAACCGGGGAAACCTGGTATTGTGTATTGGATTGTTGTGTCTTGTTTAAAAGCACCCGAGGCGTATGAATATTGGAACCCTCCGCCTATAAATACACCGCTCTTCTCTGCATTCAAGGGGAGTAACACAAAGAATCCCACAACACTTGGTAAAAGCGTGTTGACAAGTTTCTGTTTAACAGCCATATTTTCCCCTTTAAGGTGGGTTAATCCAAAAAACTAGAAACCATCCCCACACCCCCAAATGCCCTAAAATCGATTTAGGGGTCATTCTAGCACATAATACAAGGCTTTTGGCAAAAAAACTGGCTACCCAAGGGGGAAATAGATATGCTTGATAACTTTTTGGTTTATATGTTAAGTATTTTTTAAGACAAATGAGATTAGATTACTCCAAAAAAGGGACAGATGCTACCCCTTTTTAGGAGGGGCTTCATTTCACCCAAAATAAGGAATTACATGCATACCTATGGTAGTTTGACTATCGAGAACTTGACTATCGAGCACTTGGTGATTAAGAATTTAACCATCAGTGATTTAAAAGACTGGGGCATTAAAGTTGGGGGGGGATAGATCACGCCTCTAAATCTTGTTCATCTCCACACCACAACCCCGCTGATGACACTATCTACAAGCGAGCAGTAGAGGAAAATAACCGCCACAAGGAATGCCCCACATGTGCCGAAAGCAACAAACACTCTCATAACCTCCGCAACCAAATAGAGGAGGTAACCGAATCGCTAGCTTCTCTATGCCAACATTTTGGCTTAACACCCCCTGATCCCCAACTAACACCCGCAGAACAAATTAAAAGCCTTTTAGAGCAAAAGCCCAACTCTAAGCAACAAGAGGGCTTGAGCAAACTTGAAGGAGAATTGTGCTTCCTTGCACAGAAGTTAGAATTAAACCTAGAGGACATGGACATGGGCAAAAAGGACAAACGCACCCCCAAAGAGCTTGAAAAAATGGTTGTAGAAATACAAACAGCAGTTAAAACACTGCAAGAGCGGGTCGAAACGCTAGAAAACGAGATTGAGGGTCCTAAGGGCTGGAGGGAAAAATACACAAAACTAGAGGGGGAAAAAGGAGCGGTTGATAAGGAGCTAGAGGAGAAAAGGACGGAGCTAAGAGACAAGAACGCAACAATAAAGGATTTGCAAGAAAAGGATATACCAAACTTGCAGAGCAAACTGGGAATCGAAGAGGGAAAAAGTAAAAAAATTAGGCGAGGACTTAAAGGTTGAAGCGTTAAAAGTAACAAACTTGGGCAATAACTTGGAAAATTTAAGGCAAGAAAAAACCCAGCTAGAAACCGCTGCCCAACAAAAAGAAAAAGAGCTAGGGGAGCAGATAACAAGTTTAAAGACCCAAATGGCTACACTCAAGGGATTTGAGCCCTACCAAGAGCTTTTAAAACTTGCCCAAGAACACCCTAATTTGGGGCTTGTGGCAAATACGCCCGAGGATTTGCTCAATGAGATTTACAAAGCCCCTAAAAACCTGATGAAAAAGGTAGCCGAGAGCACCCTCAAATCCATTAAAAGAAAAAAACAGCAGATGCGCCAATTTGGATGGACTATTTTGAACGCCTTTTTGTCATTTTGCAGGATTTTCTTGGTTTGCAAAGGCTGGCTGTCCAAGAGGGCGATGCATACAACCCCGCAAAATTCGAGGTGTTGGGCAAACCCAATAGGCAAGGCAAGGTTGGCAAAGTCCTCTTTCAGGGCTACCAAATAAAAGGTGAGACCGTGGCATATAGTCTAGTTGAAATGCAGTGATCGCATGCGTTTTGGCGCGTGTGCGGGCATTTTTATGTGCGTATTTGTGTGCAAAAGTTCCAACCCCCATTAAGAAAGGAAAAAACATGGAAGAACAAAGAGACAAAATCAGCATTGAGGAATTAACTCTCTCTGAAAGGCATCCTTTAGCCAAAATGTTACGGAATTTGGAGAAAAAGGGCAATGAGAAAGCCAAGGAGATTTTAACCGATGTCCAAAGGAAATTAGATGGTTTTGAGGGCAAGATAGCCACTCTGCCTGCCAAAGACCAAGAGCGTTTGTTGGCAGTGGCTAGACGCGTGCGCTATCTCAAGCCCGATGACTCTTGTGTGCGATCCCCGCAATTTTTGGAATACCTGCAGGAATTATCCGTTTTGGTCTCTAGCAACCAAAAGCCCTTTATTCCGGCACGCTGGATTAAAGAGTTTGAAGCGTTGTTGCAAGATAGCCAATTGCACATCAGCATGGAGGACTTACGCCCCGAGTTGCTCAATATTGATAAAGTAGCCATTGGCATTGAGCCCTATGCACAAACTTTGCTAGATGACCCCAACGAGGGGCATTGGGACCTCTACCCTAGGGAAGATGGGTTTAAGGGTAAGAAGTTGTGTTTTAAATTTGATGCGCGTTTGAATGTCAGAACCCCTAAGGGCGATGTGAAACCTGGAGAGGTCGCCATTGATTTTGGCACCAAAAGCACCATTGCGGCTTACTTAGAAGATGGCAACCCCACCTTGCTCTCCATTGGTGCAGAACAAAATCTGGGGAATTTGGGCGATCGGGAGTTTGAAAACCCCACCATCATCGCGTTTAGACACCACCAAAAGTTTTTAGAGGACTATGGCGCGCTTGAACACCGCCCCTTGACAGAACTTGACGATCTAGGGGTTTCCCACGGGGCTTTTGAAGAATTTAAAAAGGCTGAAGGGAATGACTTTTACCGCTTTTTTTACAAACTCAAGCAATGGGCGGGCGCAGCAGATCACAATATCCGTTTCAACGATGAACAAGGGTATGAAGTGAGCTTGAAGGGTTTTATGGATTGTGATTTTAATAATCCGGTGGAATTTTACGCCTATCTGCTGGGACGCTACATCAACAACATGAATAGGGGGGTGTATTTGAAATACTTCCTCTCTTATCCGGTCAAATACGAGGAGGAACAGGCGTTAAAAATCCGCGAGAGTTTTGAAAAGGGTTTGAGAAAATCCCTTCCTGCTGGCTTAGATGAAAATCAATTACAAGTGCGTTTGACCTTGAGCGAACCGGCTGCCTATGCGATCAGTGCGTTGCAAGAATTTGGGTTTTATGACAAAGTGGATCAAAAGGGCATTTACTATGGGATTTTTGACTTTGGGGGCGGGACAACCGATTTTGACTTTGGGATTTTTAAAGAGAGCGGCGATCCCAACCACGAATTTGATCTCTGCCCCTTCACAACCCATGATGGTATGCGTTGGCTAGGAGGCGAGAATCTATTAGAACTTCTAGCCTATGAACTCTACATTCAAGAGGATCACCTAGAGCAGATGCGCGAACACAAAATCCCCTTTGTAGCCCCCAATTACGATCCGGCGCGTTTCAGCATTGCCCTTTTAGGCGATCTCATCACCCTAGCTCCTCGTGAGGGCAGGCGTAATTTACAAGATTTGGTAAAACTTTTGCGTCCCTTTGTAGAAAACTTGAGTGCGGAGGATTTGCAAAAAAGATGGCAAAGAGCTACAAGAACAAGAAACGAGCAAAAGAGAGTCCGTCATCACTCTAAAAGATACACAAGGTAAGGGTAAAGACATTAACCTAACCATCAACTATCCCCATCTGCTTGCTGTGCTAAGAAGAGAGATCGAGGATGGAGTCAAAAACTTCTTTACAAGCTTGCGACTCTTGGGCGAGAAAATAGAGGGCATGACAAAATTGCACATTTTCTTAGGGGGGAATGCGAGCCGCTCCCCCTTGCTCAAAGCCATTTTCTTAGAACACATTGAAAAGGAAAAAGAAAAATACCAAGCCTATAAAAACACCCAACTGAGCAAACGCGGGGAAGAGATGCCGGATATGGATTTTGAACTTTGGCCCCCTTTGGGCACCCCTGAGGCAGATGAAATCATCAAAAGAGAAAACCCCATGCACCCCATACACGATGGACCGATCCATTCTTCACACCGCGTAACCTGTAAAACGGGGGTGGTCTTTGGGCTTTTGGAGGGGCGTGAGCGCAACAAAGGGGGGATACAGATTGTGCGGGAGAAAACAGCCCCTGCCTTTAAATACCACATCGGCTTTGAGCGCAGAAGGCGTTTTGAACCCAAATTGCACCGCGATCGAATCAAGATCGGGGAATGGGTGGAGTTGGATTGTTTGGGGTCTTATCAAGAGGTGGAATTCCGCTACACGGATAAAGCGAGTGCCTTTGCTGAGGAGAAGAATTTTCCAGCCAACCAAACAATAAGATGTGTGGTGAGTTTGGATCGCCCCTATCCTAACCGTGTGCTTAAAATTTGCGCTCAGGATATGAGCACGCTGAAAATCGGCGTTTTCAACGATAAGGGCGAATTGGTTTGGTCAGAGAAAGTCATCCGCCTAGATGACAATAAAGCGACTCATCTCAATTAAAAAGGAGTGCCATGCGTTATGCCTATGTTTTTGTGCTGGTCGATGATCGCGTGTGTGTGCTCCAGCATCAAGATGGGAAAGTGAGAGCGTCTAATTTAGCCAACAAGGCGCGCTTTGAGGACATCTCTGAGAGTTTTTGGGAGGACTTCCAGCGGGTTTTTAACATCGATCCCAAAGGGCATAAAGACTATGCCTTTGTGTGGCTCAATAAAGCCTACAAGCATAGTATTGTGCTAAATACCCCTGATTTTAAAGATCGCCTAGAGGATAGCATTTGGAATCATAGATACATGGCAGATGTGCGCGACATCCTTGAGGGGGCTTATTCCATGCGTTTTAATTTTGAGGATTTTACAGGGTGTCAGTTATATCCCTCGCCCTCTGCAACCCTCTTATTCACCAATGCCAATTTGGAACGCCCACCAGAAGCATCCTTTGAGGATGAAAAGCCCTCAACGGGTTATCATTCATTTAGCAATGATAGCCTCAAGTCCAATCACAAAGCTATCCATGGAGAAAAACCCCAAAAGAACACACCTGTGGGGCGCACCCTCCCTACTAAAGCCTCCCTCAAGGGGGATGACAAACCTAGCAAAGATGAGGAGAATGTATAACACCAAGACCACACACTTTACCTTTTAAAGACTCTAGGCTCGCAAACCTTGCAAGAGGGGGGATAGACAAACCTACAAAAGTTTACAGGGCAGACCACCCCCGCACCAATGAGAGTGGGGACTGGAGTAGAGGCACTAAGACCTGTAAGATGTGGGAAATGGTAGTTTGAATCTTGATATTTATCCACAAAAAGAGTAAAATCAAATTCTCAATTTCATCCCCAAAGGAGAATCCATGCTCTCTAAGTCCAAGTTTGTAAAAGGTATGCAGTGCTCTAAATTGCTGTGGTTAGACAAATACAAGAAAGAAGCATTGCAAGCCAGTCCAGCGTTTTTGAAAAAAGCGCAGAGCGGGCAGGAAGTGGGGCAATTAGCTAGGGATTTGTTCCCCGGTGGCAAGGAGATTGCCTATAACCCAGATGATATGGCAGGCATGGCAGTGCGCACTAAAGAGCTCATCAATCAGGGTGTTAAAATCATCTATGAAGCCACCTTTGAGTATCAGGGAATCTTGGTGATGGTGGATATTTTAGAGATTGAGGGCGATCGTGTGGTGTTAAACGAGGTGAAAAGCTCTACAAACATCTATAGGGACAGCAAGGCGCAACATCCCAAAGAGGAATATCTGTGGGATTTGGGGATACAATATTATGTCTTAGCGGGTTTGGGTTATAAAGTTGAGGGGGCGTATTTGATCTGCCTAGATAAAACTTACATGAGAGAGGGCGCGCTGGATTTAAAAGGTTTGTTCTTAAAAAACGACTTTTTAGAGTTTGTCAAGGACTTCCAAAGCGCAATCTCTGCGCATTTAGCAGACATGAATCAAGTCCTAGCAAGCCAACAAGAACCCGATGTTATGATTGGCAAGCATTGCAGTGCCCCCCATGAGTGTTCAGCCAAGCCCTATTGCTGGGAAGAACAGCAGGGGCTTGTAGGGCATGAGCATATCTTTGCCCTTGCAAGACATGGATTTGGCAATAAGATTATGAAATTGTATCAAGACAGAAAAATTTTTTTTAAAGATTTAGAAGAGGAGGACATCCAATCTCTCACCCGCAGCCAAAGAATGCAGGTCGAACACACCAAGACAAACACGCCACACATAGAGAAAGACGCGATCCAAGAGTTTTTGGCAACTCTTAAATATCCCCTCTACCATTTGGATTTTGAAACCTATCAGCCTGCCATCCCTCCATTTGATGGGGTGAGACCTTACATGCAAATCCCTTTCCAATATTCGATTCATATTGAGCATGAGGATGGGCGCATAGAGCACAAAGAGTTTTTAGCCGAGTGTGGCACAGATGGGCGTTTGGAATTAGCCCAAAGGCTTGTAAAAGATATTCCTAGTGATGCTTGTGTGTTAGCCTACAGCTCTGGTTTTGAACAAAGCATACTTAAAGGACTAGCGGATCTGTTTGCCACTAATGCGGGTTTTGCGATAGATAAATTGCAGGATTTAGTCGATTTTTCTAATAAACAGCTCCCCCAAATAGTCAAGGTTCTATTGCAAATCAGAAGCAATATAATAGATTTAATGACCCCATTCCAGCACGGAGATTACTACGATCCCAAAATGGGTGGAAGTTATTCGATCAAAAGCGTTTTACCCGCTTTAGTGCCCGACTTTGAAAAGGCTTATAAAGATTTGGAGCTGGTGCATAATGGCGAGGAAGCGATGCGGGCTTATACTCAAATGCCTAATATGTCTAAAGAGGAGCAAAGAAAAAAACCAAAAAAGCCCTTTTGGAATATTGCAAGCTAGACACTTTGGCGATGGTGGAGGTGTTGGGGTGTTAAAAAGAGCCGTGGAATAAAAGCGGTTTTGATGAGGGGGTCGCTTAAGCTAAAATAGGTTTTGCGTTTATGCCATGCCACCCTTTGTAAAGGGCTATACCCCATATCTGCGCCAGTGTTTTTGCAAAAATCCCATCCGTCTTTAGTGGATGGGGGTTCATCGTTTCTATTTAACTTTTAAATTTACCCCGCCTATTTTGCGCATAGAGCTGGACTAGAGTGCGTAAAAAAGGACATCCAAGAGAAAAAACGCCTCGCCTATTTTGAATGCCATGCTATTGGCAAGCCCTCAAGAGGGCTTTTGAAATGGGCATTGGTTTTTTGGTTTGGAGTGTCTGTATTGTAGGCAATCTATCTTGGGGGAGCAAAAACAAAGATAGCTTTTAATCCAAATAAGTTACAAAATGTGCGTTTGTGCGTGGGTATATATTCGCTTAATGCCAACAAACCTATTTTTTATCCCAAATCCGCTAGAATAACCCCTTATTTTCTAAAAGGACATCTATGCTTAACTCTACTTGTGTTGCGGGGGGGGGGGGGGGTAACTCTCTCTGGTTTTGTTGCTTTAAAAGTTTGTGGTTCTAGTGTGGGAGATGGGGCATGCTAGATCTCTTTGAAATTGCTGATTGGTTAGTAGCTAGTGCTTCTCCCACTTCTTTACAGACATCCACGGATTTAAACACCCATCACAAAGCTTTAAAAGAGAGTGGTTGGGAAAAATACGCCTCTCTTGATCGCAAATATAAGCTACAAAAGAAAGTGTTTGGACAAAAAGAGAGACACTTAGATCGTCCTTTAAATGATCTTAGAGAGGCTGTAAACCTTTATGTGCACTATGCGCCCCAAAGTGCAGACTGGCAAAAAGTGCAGAAGGCTGTAGAGGGTTGCAACTCCCCAACCTTAAAAAATTACAACACCCAAAGATCCAAATTCCAAAAGGCTTTTGATGTGCTTTGCCAACATTTAGAGCCCCTTTTAAAGGACACCCCCCAATTCTCTACAACAGAAGAATTGCAGTACAACAGAAGAATTGCAGTGTTGGTTTGTTCTTGTGGAGTTGGAGCGGGGGCGGTGTTTAAAGGCATGGAAAGCGTTTTGCAAGGTTTACAAAGAGGAATGTAAAGCCGAAGGCGAGAGCAAACTTAGCAACTTTGACATGAGCGAGGCGACTAAGAGTGCCTACGATGTCTTTGCGGACTCTTTGGATACTCTAAAAGCGCGTGTTAACGACCTTTTAGAGTGTGCAGATCGCCTTTCTGGCGTGCATCTCTTGGCTCAAATCTCTTGTCATATTCTATGTGATGAGGAGGGTTTAAACACGCTCTTAGAGATGAGAGAAGCTGTGGGGGCAGTAGTGAGCACAGATACTAGAGTGTGCGAGGCTAAAAAGGCAGTGGAGCTAAAAATTGCCCAATGCCAAGAGGAATTGCCAAAATGCCTCGCCCTTTTGGAGCAGACTAAAGACAAGGGTTTAAAAGAGCGAAATACCATTAAAAAACCCTTTAAAAAATTGCAAGAGAGCCTAAAAACAGACATACAAACCCTATTTGAGGCTAGTGATGAGAGTTTGGGCGTGGGGGTGGTGCGCCGTGTTAGGGGGATTAAAAAGACAGAATTTGCGCATAATTACAATCAATCTGGCTTTAAGAATGCTTTAGAAAAGGAAGTGCTCAAACCTTTAGAGGAGCATTTTAAAGCGTTGGGGTTGGTCGTTGAACCTAAGCGTGCTTTGGACATGCTCCAAGCAAAGATGCAAGAAAACATAGCCACAATCCCAGAAGCTCTTTTAGAGCTAGACAAGACTTACCAAGAGCTTGAAAAAGAGGGGATTGTTGCTGATAAAGAATTAAGTGCCATTCGCAAATCCGTAGAGCCATTTTTAGAGTCTTTTGAGGAAAGCTTGCAGGCTTTTGTAAAAAGCACTAGAGATAAAGCCATTATCGCAACGGGCAAACGAATTTTAGAGGGTTTGGAAGAAGCTGGGTTGTCGGATTTAGAAAAAATCCTGCCTGATTTGGAGGCGTTTATGCAAGTTGCGGGCAAGAGCCTACATGGATCAACAGCCTCTATGGATGCAGAACAAATGCGCGCCTTTGTAACAGAAAGGCTACACACGGAGTTAAAACGCAACAATATTTGCGAACATTTGGGTAACCTTGAGGTGGGCTTAAAGCCCTTGCAAGAGAAGGCACAAGAGTTACAAACCGCTATCCATCAAAACAAAGAAGATAGCATCACACCTTACATCAATGGTTTTCAACAAGCCCACCAAGACACCCTAAAGAAGCTTAAACATCTTTTAGAACTCTTAGATCACAACACTTCTAAGGAGCTGACAGCTTTAAGTGCTGAGCTAGACGCTCTAAATAAAGATTTGAGATTCCAAAGAGAGGACTACCAGCAAGAGAGCTCCCGCCAAAAGGATTACCAAGAAGACGAAGACTTGGAGGATACCCTAAAAATTTTAAAAAAGGCGTTTAGGCAAGGCATTTTAAAGGTGTTGGAGGCATTGGAGGCAAAAAATGCCTAAGCTACACACCGTCCTAGAAAACCTTAAAACTAGCCCCTTTTTTAAGGCACTCATCAAACCCCTTTGGTTTTATCAAGGCGATAACTTCAAAGCCTATGAAGACTACCTAGAGGCGAGCAAAAAGAATAACGCCCAAGCCTATTTAGAGCTAGGCAAAATGTTTTTAAAGGGCGTGGTGGTGGTGAAATCTTTAGAGAAAGCCAGAGAGCATTTTAAAAAGGCAGCGACTCTAGGCTCGATTCGGGCAATTACACAGCTAGGGCTCTCTTATGTGCCTGAAAATCCTAAAGGGATGAAAGAGGAGGATGCCAAAAAAGCCACAGATTATCTTAAAAAGGCTTTATTGTTAGGCGATGGCATGGCAGAGGCTGGGCTAAAAAGACTTAGCTACTTTGATGTAATTGAATGGGATGGACATAGGGATGGCTTGATCGACTTGGTTAGCGATGTTGAGGCAATGCTGTTTAGCAAAGAGGTTAAGGGAGAGCGTGCCTATGTCTGTTTTTTTTGAAACATATGCACACATTGACGAACATAATGGCATCGATCCAGAATACAGAGAATACTCCATTCGACCTTTCTTTGAGGGTGATGGTTTTGGAGACACGGGTTTATTTGATGAGGGCTTTTGCGCCACGATGCAAGGGCACAACGCCCGCTTGCATTTGAGCATTTTAAAGACCATTGATGTGGTCTATGGCAAACCTGCAAGAGGTGACTATGAAGTGGCATATAGCGATGCCAAAAAAGCGTATTTAAAAGGCATCGCTTTAGGCAGTGGGCACTGTGCGTTAGAGTTAGCGCATTTGGAGTTAGAGCAACCCAAGCACTTTAAAATGAAGCCTGAGAAAAAGCAAAATGCCCTCTTGGAGGCAAACCATCGGGCGATTGGCTATTTTAAACAGGCGTTAGAGTGGGGCTACAATACTGCTCAAGTGCCTCTTACTAACACGCTAAATAGACAGCATTTCTTAGCCAGAGCCTCTGATCACACTTTAAACGCCTTTTTGACTAAGTATGAGAGCGACTTAAAAGAAGTGGCTAGCCTTACATTTACAGATAAGAGCATGGGCTTTGGGGGCAAACTGGATGTTAAAGCGCACCTTTCGCCCACATTTTGGCAACACCCAGCTTTAAAAACCCTAGAGGTTAAGACAGAGCAAAAACCTGTTAGCACGCTCAAACCCCTATGGCAATATGGCAACAACACCAAGCAAGCCTTTAAAGACTACATGGAGGCTAAGAAAAAGGGCGATGCTAGGGCTTGGCTGTATCTGGGGGTGATGTGCTTACAGGGCGTGGTGGTCCCACCGGACTATTATACGGCGGTGGCGTGTTTTGAAAAAGCACGGGATTTGGGCGAGCTTTTGTGACACTATGGCTTGTTCTTAGTGGCAAAAATTGGCGGTACATGGAGCTCATCGCTCTTTGAGGATACCTACAACTACCAAAATCCCCTAAAGCTAGCAGAAGTGCTAGAGGGCTTGGAACGGATCTTCCCATTAGACGACTCTATTGATTTAGAGGTTTGTAAAGAGGCTTTTAAAGAGATGGCACGCCATTATGAATAGGTAGAAAACTGGGCGTGGGTTTTTGATGAGGGGCAAATGCGGGGGCGGTGGTTGTATGACCTGTCTTCTTGGACGCAAGATATGCTAGCAGACATTTTGGGTAATATGGATGGCACAGAGGATGCGTCTATGTATGCGTGGAGGGGTTGGTTACACATGGTAATGGGGGCATACAACTCGGATACTTGGGGATTACCCTATATACGAGATAGTGAGCGGGCTGGTACAATGCACTGGCAAGCTGATGAAGCTTATATGGATATTCTGATAAGGTATAAGAGATGGCTTTGTAGATGCATATTACTTATTGGAGGCAAGCTATATCCATAATTTTGATGGTTTTTATAAAAGCTTGGAATCCTTGCGTGATGAAGAAGGCGATGAGGAGGATGAGGATGATGAATACCGGATGTTTTTTGAAGAATTGTTCCCAGAAGATCACGAGGATGATGGCAAAGAGTTTTACGCCCAAAAACGCCAAGAGAGTTTAGAAGCAGGTGCAAAAGCGGGCTCGGCTCTGTGTGCAATGGCATTAGCCAAAGGGTTTTTAAAGCAAGAGGATAAGGATTTTAGCAAGGCTCAAGAGTTGCTCACCTCCTCAAAACCAACATGATTCACAAAGAACGCTTTTACACGACCAGCGATGAATATAGCCTAGATAACCCACCCAATCGTCTGATCAAATCCACACTTGAAACTTTTAAAGTCTTAGCATTAAGTTCCAAAACACAAGAAAAGTTGAACTCTGTGCGCTTTGTTTTTGATGAAATAAGTCCTAGCGTAAATATAGATGTAGATTTTGCTAGAAGCGCGCATGCTAGCCGTTTTAAAGAATATGAAAATCTTTTGGCATGGTGCGATCTTTTTTTGTGGCAAAAATCTCTGACTCCTTATAGCGGTTCTGATCGGGCTTATGCGCTATTATTCCCAATGGAAAAGCTTTTTGAGTCTTTTGTAAAGCACTGGCTTAAAACAAGTTTGGCAGGTAGATATGAAAGCCCGCAAGAACGACCTAGATTTTTGCTTGAGAACAATGGAAAATTTTCTATTAATTTGCGCCCTGATATTGTGTTGGAAAATAGGGAAAAAGTTTTGATTTTAGACACGAAATGGAAAGTTATTGAAGAGTCGGGGAATCCCTCACAAGCAGACCTCTACCAAATGTGGGCGTATGCGAGCAAATACGCCTCTATTGAATTAAAAGGTAAACAACGGCGTGTGTGTCTATTTAGTCTATCCTTGGCATGGGCTAGGTTCCACCCGTGCTTGGACTTTTAAGGCAAGTAAGCAATTTTCAAGTGATGGCATTGAACTTTTGTTAAAATACTTTCCGCTTGGTCTTTGAGCTATAAGGAGCATGGTTTTTGGATATTACATGCAAGACACTTGCAGGATAATTTCCAATTTCAAAAGCAAGATCGCGCGCTCCACACGCAAATGTCCAAGAAGCTCGAGATGTGTATCTCAAAGATTTTAGCTTAGAAGACATGGAAATCGCTTTTGCACAATAACATCGTCTATTCTTGCAAATACCATATAGTGTGGTGTCCCAAATATAGCTGAAAAGTCTTTGTGGATCAGATGGATATTTTGTAGAGACATATATTTTGAAATCTTAATCTTTTGAGAATCCACTTTTTATTTGAACACCACAACGGGATTCTTAAAAACCTCCTTAATGGTCTCAAACCACCCAAACGACATTGAAACAAAGAATTGGGCTTTAAGCGGGGGTTTGGTAATATCCTTAAGACTTGCTCCGCTATTCAACGCTTTAGCGGGTAATGCGGACTTAGCGATTATTAGGAGTTCGGGCAAGTCGCTGATCAAGACTTTTCTACCCCTATCAACTTTGCTCTTTAGGTTAAGTATTTATGTGCAGTTTGTATCCCCTTTCAACCTTGCACCACTATAGGGGTTTTTAGACGGGGGCAATAGGACTAATAAATGCCGTTTCCAATTGCACATGATACCCCGGTTTGACATACTCTCCCATAACTAAAGTTAGGGGATTCTAGCTTTAGTGGAGATCGCGGCTTCAAGCAGGATAGCTCCGTTTGGAG
>CAGP01000035.1 GCA_000263275.1 Helicobacter bizzozeronii CCUG 35545
TAATTTTAAAATCGGTGGGAAGGAAACGCCGGGTTTTTCCTTCCCAGAAGTCCAAGAACGGCATTCGGGGTCTCTGTTTGGAGGGAGTTTGCAAGTGGGTTACCAGTATTTTTTGAAAAAGCCTAGCATTTTGGGTTTCCGTGGCTATGTGCGTGCCAGCGCACAGGGGGGTAATTACGCCTACTTGACCTATGGGCGCGATGTGGATAATGTAGATAATATTTTAGCCAAACAGAATGCCACCCAGCCAATGGCTAGCTTTTTCTACGGGGCGGGGTTAGATATTTTGATTGATTTTTACCACAAAAATACCCATAGCTTTGGCATATTTGTCGGGGGGTTTGTGGGTGGGAGCACTTGGCTACTGGGCAAATCCTATGCCAGCGACAAAACTTGCCAAACCCAAATCCCTTTCAAACCGCGTGCTTGCGTGAGTGCCAATGAAGTTTGGGAACACATGGCGGGTCTGATCAATCTAAAGGGCAATAGTGCAGAGTTTAAAATCACGGGCGTACAGGCGGGTATCCAAATCGGGTTGAGGGCCAATATCACCAAGCACCAGAGTTTTGAGATGGGTGGACGGGTGTTTTTTGTCCCTTTGACCTATTACAAAGAGAGCGATCACAATAAGTGGGGCAATTACGACAAGGGCGGGTATGGGGTGATCACTCTGCAACGCACCATGAGCCTCTTTGTCAATTATTTTTATCATTTTTGATCTAAACTAGGAGATGTTGCATGCGTAAGCATGTTGTAGTGCCCTCCTGTGTTGGGCTTGGTATGGGCTTACCCACAATTTGAGCCACACGCACACATAAAAACCCTCTTTTGACATACTCTCCCATAACTAAAAGTTA
>CAGP01000036.1 GCA_000263275.1 Helicobacter bizzozeronii CCUG 35545
AAGGTTGATGCCCCCAACCCCAAGGGTATTACCCCTTGATTGCAACACAAATATTAGCACAGACATGCTGGTGCTAGCCTTATATCCCCATAGCTAAAGCTAGGGGCTTTACGGCGCGGTTGGTAATCTCTCCTCCTCATCTGCTCCCTACGGGGGCGATCAAATCATCTTCCTAGGCTTGCAACTGGGCTAATTCTACGGGTGTCAATTATCATCTCTTCTTGCAAATAACGCCCATTCTAGCTTGCCTAAGATGGGCTTTCAAGGGTTAAACGCGTAGCGTTAATGGAGCGAAGCGTAGCATTGCAAAATGCTTTAGCATTTTAAAAAACATGCTAAAATGCGTGTGCAGTATCGGGCTACCCTTTTGATGTGCTAATTTGGAGTATTGGACTTGAAAAGGTCTTTAAGGATTAGGAGTCATAGTGGGTGGTGCTCCTAGAAAGGAGCCCGGTATGAAGATCATCTTCGTGGTGATAGTGGTTTTAGCGGTTCTAGCACAACCATTATATTAAAAACCGCCCTCGCCCTATGGGCGGGGGCGACCACTGATACCATTGTGCCACACATTTACTTAAACTTCCTCTCAAATTGCGATTTTAGCTTAAAGAATGCGCACCCATGAACTTTTAAAACCCATTTGTTCTAAGAGAGTGTAGGTATTTTCAAGGGGCTTAATCTCTTCTTCAAACAAGACAAAATCTTTTAAGTCTAGTGCGCGCACTAACACGATTAATCTTAATTGCAAGCAAGAATGCAGGGCGATTTTAATACGCTCGTTATAGATATTGATCAAAGCCTGCCCAGTTTGGGCTAAATTTTCTTGCCATTGCATTTGGTAGGAATACAAGGGGCTAGCGCGCCCAATAATGAGGCGTGCCATCTCCAGCTTGAAGGGGGTTTAAGGTGTTTAGCTCCCTTTTAGGGCGGGCATCTCTTAATTTAGGCACATTGGGCATTGAGCAAACCAACTAAACGCCTAGCTAGCGCGCTAATTAAGGGGACACACACAGAGTTACCGCACTTTGTTGAGCGAAAGAGAATTTGAGCCCGCACAGATCGCTAGCTGGAAGGTGATTAAACTTAAAGCCATCAATGCACAAAAGGAAAACTACTCTATCAAAGATTTTAGCTACACACGCCCCCCTAACACGCCGCTTTTTCAAGCCCACCACAATGCCCAGCAATTAGAGGATATGCGGCTGCAAATGGGCAATGACGAATTTAGTGCGCAATACCAACAAGAGCCTCTAGCTAGCAGTGGCGGTTATTTTGAGCCCGCTTATTTCAAACAGATTTTCAAGCACGAGCTGGGGCAGTTCAATACTTTTATTTTTGTGGATAACGCCCTATCTCTTAAAGAATCCGCAGATAATCGCGCCATTGTGGTGGTGGGTGTGGAAAATTACCAAGAAAACGCCCGTTATGTCGTTTTAGATGTCTATTGCGGTGTTTGGAGCGAGGAGCAGACCATTAATTACATTTTGCAGGCTAAACAGAGCTACCCAGAGGCTAAGACCTACATTGAGAGTGAAGGCGGAGGTTTAGTCTTGCACCGGCTTTTATTGGTCGCTCTAGCCCAGCACAACCAAAGAGCTAAGGAGCAATACAAACAGCCTCTAGCTGAAAATATCATCTGTTACACGCCCAGCCACAAGGTCAGCAAGGTGAGCAAGATTAAAGCCATCCGCCCCTTTTACAACACGGGCTTTTTGCTCTTTTCCCATGCTTGCCAAAATATAAAACAACTCCAAAAAGAACTTTTTAGCTTCAATCCCGACAGGCCTTACAAACAAGATGACTGCATCGATGCCCTAGCCTCTTGCATTAACCACCCCGATATTAAACCCCCCTACACAAACCCCCCCCTACAGAGGCACGCCTAAGAGGACATGGAGGATATAAGTTAAATTTAACAACCACCTTAGGAGAACCCCCCCAAAGGGGGGACTCTAGCTAGGATTTTTCCACCCTTTTGCGTTTGAGGACAAAATTAAGCCCCCAAAGGCTAATTTTTAGGTAAAATAGCCTAGTAGAGTTTTTACCATGTTTTTTCATGGCAAAACCTCCATGTAATAGGTGTTGCCCCCTTTAAGGGGGCTTTTTATTTTACCCTCTACAAACTTAAAGCCCGTATTGTGAAACCCTTAGCCCCGTGTCGTGCTCTTGCCCGTTTAACGATTAAAACCCTTCGAGTTTTGCTACGCGTTTGGCTACGCTCCATTAAAGCCTTCGCCACTCTAGGTGGGCTTATGCCCTTGTCAATGCTACGCATTCCGTCCTTTGGTATCTAGTTGCCCGTTTGGGTATTAAAATGCTTTCGCATTTTTGCCCTTTGGTATTTGCTTGCCCGTTTGATTATTAAAACCCTGCGGGTTTTGCAAAAGCTTAAGCTTTTGCCCATTAAACGCTCCACTGGTAGGTGGGGCTTTCGCCCTTTGCCCTTTGGTATTTGTTTGCCCGTTTGGGTAT
>CAGP01000037.1 GCA_000263275.1 Helicobacter bizzozeronii CCUG 35545
TCGCTTAGCATATCCTCATAAGCATAGGGGTTGAGTTGCACCATTGCATTTGTGCCATCTTTATGCGTGCTGCTTAGAAGCGTTTGTAATCTCTCTAAGATATGGGCGAAGTTATCTGCCCGCTCACCTGCTTTGAGGGCTGTAGATGTGGCTTGCAGAGCGGGCGTGAGATAGGGGGCAAGATTGAGGCTAGGGAATCGTCCATCACGCATTAAGAGATAGAAACTAGGGGCATTGTGGCTGAACATCTCTTTTAAACTTTTAAACTCTACAGGCTCTAAAATCTTTTGGGCGTGGTTTAAGGCTTCTGCTAGGTTTAAGCGTGGTGTGTTGCGCGCGACATTAGCTAAGAGGGCTAAGCTAGGCTCTTCTACACTGGGGCTAGCGCTGTTCTTATCTAATGCCTTAGCCAAACGATTGGTTAAATCCGCTGCGCTGGTGTGCTCTATACCCAAAATAGAGTCTAAATTCTTAGGCGTGATATAAGCATCATACTTACCCAAAGCACTCACCAGCATATCCCCTATACTATCAAGGCGTTTTTCATTGCTAGCAGCGGCTAGATTGATGATTTCTTGCTTATCTAAGCCCTCCCTAGGCGTGCGCATTAGGAGTTCATCGCTTTGGAGTTTGATATTGTAATGCTCTAATACAGCCCTTTCATAAGCCTCTCTGCTTTGGGGGCTAAAGCTTTGCATCCCCTTAGCCCTGTGATTACCCGCTATGACTTGCCCATCGCTTAAGATGATGGGCAGATCATCAAATCCGCCTCTATTAAACACCATCGTGGGCTTAAAATCCTTAGCAATTTCCTCAATGCGTTGGGGGTTGGTCTGTGTGCGGGTCTGTGTACCCACACCTGCATTTAAGTTAGGCTTGACATCGCTTGTTTTGACAATGACAAAATCTAGCGGGTAAATGCGTGCATCATCAAGGCTGACAGAACTGCTATAGCCCTTTAGTTTAGTCA
>CAGP01000038.1 GCA_000263275.1 Helicobacter bizzozeronii CCUG 35545
ATGCCCCAACCCCAAGGGTATTACCCCTTGATTGCAACACAAATATTAGCACAGCCATGCTTGTGCTAGCCTTATATCCCCATAGCTAAAGCTAGGGGCTTTGCGGCGTGGCTGGTAAGATACTCCCCACCCTCTATCTGTCGCTCTATGAGCTTCCTAGACCCCTTTAAACACTATATACGATTTGAGTTCTCTCCAAATCTTTTCTCAAAACCCTTCGATTCTCCAAAAATCCATATTCTGCCAATCTTTTGGATTACTCCAGTCTAGCAGTCATTATCCGATCAACCAAGCCGTGTCAAACCAAACACCGCCAATCTTGCTAGCTGTTGGTTGTAGGACACTCTAGGACACTCTGTAACCCTTGTCTATCCCACACTCCCCCACAGACTTCATCTCATCCTAAACCCCTTGAATCTCCAGCCAATACAACAATTTCTCACTTTAAAAGCCCTCTTGGGGGTTTGGGGGGCATCTGCCCCCCAAGGACAAAATCTTAGTGATAGCCAAGCATCAGCTTGGTCTACCGATTCATGCAAGACACGCATTTTTTTGCAAATTTCGACCATTTTTAAGTTTTTCTCGCGCGCGGGTTTTTAACCCTTTTAAAAGACTTCGTCTTTTTAACCTTTTAGACCCCTCGGGAAGCTCGTGTGGTGTGTGGCTCATGGGATACTATGAATAGGAAAATCCGCACTATGAATAGGAAAATCCGCACTATGAATAGGAAAATCCGCACTATGAATAGGAAAATCCGCACTATGAA
>CAGP01000039.1 GCA_000263275.1 Helicobacter bizzozeronii CCUG 35545
TCTTGCACCTGCTCTACGCGCGCTTTTTCACCAAAGCCTTGAGGGATTTGGGCTATCTGCGGATCAATGAACCCTTCAGTGCGCTAACCACGCAAGGTATGGTGCTCAAAAATGGGGCGAAAATGAGCAAATCTAAGGGCAATATCGTAACCCCTAGAGAGATTTTAGAAAAATACGGCGCAGACATCGCCCGGCTATACATCCACTTTGTCGCCCCGCCTAATAAAGAATTAGAGTGGAATGACAAAGCCCTAGAGGGCGCAGCGCGTTTTATCAAACGCTTTTATGAAAAATCTTTTCTAGCTAAGCCTAGCCCAAAATGCCCCACCCCACAAAATCTAAACGAGGCAGAGAAACAAGCCCGCCAAAAAATCCATGTGGCTTTGCAAAAATGCCATGCCATCTTTGGAAAAGATCAGCCCCATTACCCCTTTAATACTTTAATTGCCGCCTGCATGGAAGCCCTCAACGCCCTAGAAAAAACCACCAACACGGATTTATGGACTGAGGGTTACTACATTCTAACCCACATCTTAGAGCCCATCATCCCCCATGTGTGTTCTGAAATTGCCCAACGCCTTTTTGAGCGGCGCAACTTTAAGCCCTTGAGCGTGGATTCAAGCGCATTAGAACAAGAACAAATCAGCATGGCAGTGAGCGTGAATGGCAAAAGGCGTGCTGAAATTGTGGTGGCTAAGGACTTGGACAACGCCACGCTTTTACAAGAGGCTAGAGTCAGCGTGCAAAAAATGGCTCGAATCCAAAGAGATTGTCAAAGAATTTGTCGTGCCCCAAAAGTTAGTGAATTTTGTGGTGAAGTGATCTTTGCGGGTCTTGCTTGTTTTATGGCTCTTGGGTTTGGGTGGCTGTGGTTATAAACCCATTGCCAGCTTTGCGGATAAAGTCTTGGGTAAGGGGGTTTATGTGCGCTTGGTGGTGAATATGCCCAACCCCAAAAACTCGGTGGAATTTAAAGACTTAATCAATCGTGTCGTGGTCCAACGCTTCCAAAACACCCTCACCAGCGAAAAACAAGCCGACTCGATCATCACCATTGAGATGACTAAGGTGCTTGATACTTCCATTAGCCAAAACCAAGAGGGTTTCACCACCTTTTACCGCGTAACCACCTATGTTACTTACACTTACGATAATAAAATGGGAACGACCAAGAGTTTTGAGTTCAGCGGGTATTACAACTATGCGGTCTCCTTGCAAAACCCCCTCATCACCTATAATAACCGCTTGTATGCGATCTCCCAAGCCCTAGATCAAACCATGACCCAATTTGTTTCCCAAATCGCCTATGAGGGCAAGGTGAATAAATGACGCTAAATGAATTTTTAAACACCCGCGCGCATGAATTAGCCCGCTTTGATCCGATGCGTTTTGGGCGTATTTACACACAATTTAGCGCGCATTTTAAAGATTGTGTCCCTAAAATCCAAATCATTGGCACCAATGGCAAGGGTAGCACGGGGCGGTTTTTAACGCTGGGCTTAGAGCAGGCAGGCTTTAAGGTCTTGCATTTTAGTTCGCCCCATCTGTGCGATTTTGCCGAGCGTTTTTACAAACAAGGGGCAACAATCACAGCCTGTGAGCTAGAAAATGCCCACCAGTTTTTACAAAGCCTGCCCCTAGAGCCTGAAATTAGCTATTTTGAATACGCCACCTTGCTAGCGGTGATCTTAGCTAGGGATTGTGATTATTTGGTGCTAGAGGCAGGCCTAGGCGGGGAGTTTGATAGCACCACGCATTTAGATAAGCGTTGCGCCCTTATCTTCACACCCATAAGCATCGATCACACCGACAGACTGGGCACCACCCTTCAAGCCATTGCCACCACCAAGCTAAAAGCGATGCAAAGCCTAAAGCCCCACACCCCGATTATTTGTGCCCCCCAAGAAGATTTGGTGCTCCAACTGGCTAAGGAAATGGCAAGCCAAGCCCGTTTGCCCCTAAGCCTAGTCCCCCCGCCCTCTAAGCCAGTTTGGCATTATGCCCACAAACACCACTACCCACCCTTTTTAGCCCAAAATCTCCAAAGTGCCCTGAGTGCCTTAGAAGTTTTGGGGATCGCCTATAGCCTTGATTCTTTGCCTCCTTTAAACTTAGGGGGGCGTTTTGAACGCATAGCACCTAATTTAATTGCCGATAGTGCCCACAATGCCAGCGGTGCGCAGGTCTTAGCCCAAGCCCTCCAAGGAGCCAAAGCCAACTTGATCTATAATAGCTATGCACGAAAAGATGTGCGGGGCGTGCTTGCTTGTTTAAAACCCTTGATAAACCATGTGTTTATTTTTCCAATAGATGATCCTCAAATCATCTCCCAAGAGGGCTTAGAGTGTATTTTACAAGACTTAAAAGTAACTTTTAGTATCTTTAGCTGGGAGGCTTTTAAACCCAAACCCGATACGCTTTGGGTGGTAACGGGTTCTTTTAGCGTGGTGGGGGGATTTATCCAAGCTTATAGGCGCATGCATGCATGACAAATTAGTTTTAACCATCATTGATGAGAATGGCTCTAAACAGCTCAGACTCTCTAAAAAAAATCAAACGGCATTTATTCTTGGGGGCGTTGTTGGTGGTGGCGGGCATGGTGGCTGGGGGCTGGTTTTTAAGCTATTTGGTGCAAAAGATCGGGCATTTGAATTTAGAAAAGCACATCGTGGAATCAGATTACCAAAGCCTCTACCACAAAAATAACAGCCTCAAAAAAGAGATCGCCCAAAAAACCCAAGAAATCGCCATCATCACCCACCGGATTAGGGAATTAAAAAAAATCTTAGAGGTCAAAAAGAGTGATGGAGCCGATGCTTATAGCGGGGTGGATTTAAACAAACTCTCTATAGCCAATAAAACCCTAGCCCTAGCCCTGATTCCCAATGGTGAGCCCTTAAAATCCTACACTTCCAAAGCCCCCACAGCCAAAAAGAAAAGCGGGAATTATG
Source organism: Helicobacter bizzozeronii CCUG 35545 (assembly GCA_000263275.1). GTDB lineage: Bacteria > Campylobacterota > Campylobacteria > Campylobacterales > Helicobacteraceae > Helicobacter > Helicobacter bizzozeronii. The sequence continues at coordinate 2,952 of CAGP01000039.1, forward strand.
AAGGCTATGATTTTAGCGTCCCTCTTGATACCCCCGTTTATGCCACCGCTAGCGGGATTGTGGATGTGATCTTTTTAAACCGGCATGCTGGTTATGGGAATGTGGTGCGTTTGGATCACGCCTTTGGGTTTAGCTCCATTTATGCGCACTTGAGCCAAATTGTGGTTAAAAGGCACGCCTTCGTGCAAAAGGGCGAGTTGCTGGGCTATAGCGGGAATAGCGGAGGGTTAAAGCGCGCCCAATTACACTATGAAATCCGCTTTTTGGGGCAAATTGTGGATATGCCCCGGTATTTGAATTGGGATTTGGCGCACTTTGAATCTATCTTCAAGGGGGATTCGCAAGTGGATTGGAAGAATCTCTTTTATAGTATCAGCGACATGGCACAAATACAGGGCTACCAAAATGCCGACCAGCTCACGCAAAAATCTAAGGGGGGTGCTTCAAATGTGGCTCAATAGACGGCTCATTTTGATGATCACCCATCCAGATGGGAGCAAATTTATCAATGTCCCCATTATCTACAAGCAATTAGCTTACTATTTTTTTGTTATTCATTTTGGGCGTGTTGATTTTTTTTGGGTAGCGCACTCTACACCTTCAACCACGAAATCAAAGCCACCAAAGATCAGACAAAAACCCTCAAAGTAGAATACCAAAAGAGCACCCAAACCAATTTGCGCTTACACCAAAAAGCACAGGGCTATATTGAAGAGATGATGTTAGCGGGCAATCACATCAATGATTTAGAAGATTTGGTGGGCATTGAGAGCGTGGAGGATCAAGAAGAAGATGCCCCCTTAAGCGCGCGTTTAGATGTCGCCAGCATCACCGGTGCGCAAAAAACATTTATCATGCGTTTTATCCCCAATGACTCTCCGTTGGTTTCGTATGTGCGTGTCTCTGATGGGTTTTACAAACGCTTCCACCCGATTTTACACACCATGCACCAGCATACCGGCGTGGATTTAAGCACGCCCATAGGCACGCCCGTTTATGCCACGGCTAATGGGGTGGTGGGGTTAGCTAATAGCGGGTGGAATGGGGGGTATGGGCGGCTTGTCAAGCTTTTCCACCCCTTTGGATTTAAGACTTATTATGCCCACTTGAGTAAAATTGTGGTTGAAAATGGGGAATTTGTGAAAAAAGGGCAACTCATCGGTTATAGTGGGAGTAGTGGCATGAGCACTGGACCCCACTTGCACTACGAGGTGCGTTTTATGGATAAGCCCATTAATCCCATGTTTTTTATCAAATGGAACATGAAGAATTTTGACTTCATTTTTACGCAAGAAAGGAATATCGCATGGCCATCTTTACTAACGATCATAAACAACCTGCTAATGGATCGGTTACCATCATCGCCCAAGGCACCAAAATAAAGGGAGAGGTCAATATTGATTGCCACTTGCATGTTGATGGCACGCTAGAGGGCACGATTCACTCTTCTAGTACGGTGGTGATTGGCAAAAATGGCGTTGTGGTGGGCGACTTAGTGGCAACGCGTTTGGTGGTGAGTGGGAAGTTTATGGGGAACGCCCAAGCCGATTTGATTGAGATCATGCCCTTTGGGTATGTGGATGGCAAGATCGTGAGCGCAGAACTGGTGATTGAACGCAAGGGCATTTTATCGGGGGAAAGTCGCCCTAAGGGTGAGATGTCCTCTAATTTATTGCAAGATAAGAGCCAAGAGACCCCCATTTTAGCCCCTAAAGACAAAGCCAATGATCCAAGCTAGTTTTTATGCCGCCCTCCAAGCCTTTTGCAGCCAAATTTTAATCGTGCAAGATAGCCTAGAGGCTAGGGAGGCGTTGCAGGTGTGGCGTTTTTTCCGCCCACATTCCCTAGCCTTTGTCTTGCCTGATTTGCGTGCCCGTTATTTAGATGACATGCGCGCCTTTAGCACGGAGCTTCAAGAGCTTTTAGCCCAGTTGCGTTTGTTTTACCAAGCCAAAGAACACGGACAAGATTGCTTGTTGATTGCCCCTTTAAGTGCGTTGCTACACCCCCTGCCCCAATCTTGCTTGCTCCAAAGCTTTAGCCTAGAGTGTTTAGAGAGCTATGATCTAAGCACCCTCAAAGAGGATTTAAGCCGCTATGGTTATGAGTTTGTGGAGGTGGTGGAGTTGCCCGGGGAAGCTAGCTTTAGAGGCGACATTGTGGATATTTTTATCCCCGGGCAAGAGTTGCCCTATCGTTTGGGCTTTTTAGGCGATGCGTGTGAGGACATTAAACGCTTTGATCCACGCACCCAACTTAGCCAGCCTGAACTCATCGAGAGCATAGAGATCGCCCCCGCACTTTTTAGCCTCACTGAGCAACAGAGGGCACAAATGCAAGCACGCCTAGAGGCTTTACAAAGCGATGCTTTGATCCTCGATATTGCCTCTTTGGGCTTTTGGGTGCTGGGTGATTTGGGGGTGGATTTTTTAAGCACTTATAGCGCTATTCTCACACCCAAAGCCCTAGAGGAGGCACAAGAACTCTCCAGCCTAGAGTCTTTAAAGAGTTTGGAGCGTGCCTTAAAATTGCCCGTGTTGGCCACGCCCCCTAAGTGCCAAAATCTGCAAGTCTCTTTAGACCAACTCCATGACTTTTTTAGAGCTCAACCAGCACCGCAAAATCACCTTGCTAGCCAAAGATCAAAGCCTGATTCCCCCCTTGCCCAAAATAGCCCTTGAGGTGGTCATTTCTAATTGTGTCTTGCATTTTGCCACCCCCACACAGATTTTTTTATCCTTGCATGGTTATGCCAAGCAGCGAGCGCGTGGGCGTTCCAAATTGATCCTAGATGAACTGGTTTTAGGCGATTATGTCGTGCATGCAGATTATGGCGTGGGCAAGTTTCAGGGCTTGGTGCAAAATAGCGTATTAGGGAGTGTGCGCGACTTTTTAGCCCTAGAGTATGGCAATCACGATCGCCTCTTGCTCCCGGTGGAAAATTTGCACCTCTTGGATCGCTATATTGCCCCGGGTAGCCCAACTTTGGATCGCCTAGGTAAGGGCAGTTTTGCCAAACTCAAGGCAAAACTCAAGGCAAAATTACTAGACATGGCAACAGATATTATTAATCTAGCAGCCACGCGTAATTTGATCGCCGGGCAGGTCATCACGCCCCCCCCGCACACTTTAGAGCGTTTCAAACACGCCAGTGGGTTTGCCCTCACTAGCGATCAAGAACGCAGTATCACCGAGATTTTGCAAGATTTGGCTAGTGGGAAGGTGATGGATCGGCTCTTAAGCGGAGATGTGGGCTTTGGCAAGACAGAGGTTGCCATGCATGCCATTTATGCGCTTTTTTTAGCCAGCAAGCAAAGCGCGTTTTTTGTGCCCACCACGCTTTTAGCCAACCAGCATTTTAACACCCTCAAAACCCGCTTAGAACCCTTTGGTGTGCGTGTAGCCAAGTTAGATCGTTCCAGCAAGCCCACAGAAAAAAAGCACATCCTAGAGGGCTTAAAGCAGGGTAGCTTAGATGTGGTGGTTGGCACACATGCCCTCTTGGGGGCTAAGTTTGCGAACTTGGGGCTGGTGGTGGTGGATGAAGAACATAAATTTGGGGTCAAGCAAAAGGAGGCTATCAAGCTTTTAGCCCAGAGCGTGCATTGTTTGAGCATGTCCGCCACCCCCATTCCAAGAACACTTAGCATGGCACTCGCCCACATCAAGGGCATGAGTTTCTTAGCCACCCCGCCTAGCTATAAAGTCCCTAGCCGCACCTTTGTGAAAGAAAAAACCCCCAGTTTGCTCAAAGAGATCATTTTAAGAGAACGCAGACGGGGCGGGCAGGTCTTTTATATCCACAACCACATTGAGAGCATGCCCCAAGCTAAAAAAACTCTTGCCGATCTCTTGCCCCATTTGCAGATTGAAACCCTGCATGCCAAAACCCCCTTACAACAAAGCCAAGACATTATGCAAGCCTTTGAGCAAGGGCAATTAGATATTTTAATCTGCACTTCGATCGTGGAATCGGGCTTGCACCTCCCCAATGCCAATACAATCATCATCGATCGCGCCGATCGTTTTGGTTTGGCTGATTTGCACCAGCTTAGGGGGCGGGTGGGTCGTAGCCACAAAGAGGGCTTTTGTTATTGCTTGGTGGAAAATAAAGAGGATTTGAGCCCAGATGCCCTCAAACGCCTAGTGGCGCTTGAAAAAAATAGCGATTTGGGGGCGGGCTCAAGCCTAGCTTTGCATGATTTAGAAATTCGGGGGAGTGGGAATTTTTTAGGCCAAGATCAGAGCGGGCATATCCAAAATATCGGGTATGGGCTGTATAGCAAAATGCTCGAACAAGCCATTAGAGAAAAGAGCGGGGAGAGATTGGAATTAAAAAAGTGTGGATTTGAAATTAGCGGTGAGTGGGTATTTGAGCGCAGATTTGATTGAAAATGATAGTTTGCGTTTGGAACTTTACCGCCGTCTGTCCTTGTGTAGCGACTTATCCAGTGTGCGGGCTATCCAAGAGGAGATCGTGGATCGTTTTGGTCCGCTTGATTGCATGAGCGCGCAATTTTTGCAGATCATCCGTGTTAAAATTTTGGCTAACTTGTTGGGCATCCATAAAATCTCCCAATACGCCCAACGCACGACCATTTTTGAGGGCAACCAGCAATACACGATTCTAGCCCCCAGTAAAGACGACTCGGAAGTGTTGCAAAGCCTACTGGAAAATCTGCAAGAACGCTTAAAAAAACTCCCCGCTTAAACCCCCTCCTTTAAAATCTAGGTTAGCCTAGAAAGTGAAAACATAATTGACATACCACACATAACGGCGCATGTCTTTGATTTCAGGCGTGAGCCTTTGGGGGATCATGGGGAACTTGATGCCTGCTTGGAGAGCGGAGTGCGTGCCCATGCGGATACGGCCGCCCACATTAAAGAGGAATTGGAACGCCGTGTGCGAGAAGGTGTTAAAATTCCAAGTGTTGCCGGCTAACTGGATACCACCCACTAGACCAAAGGCAAAGGGGTTAGTGGCGATCACATTCACAATCGCATCGGCAGCACCACCATAGGTATAGACATTCCACTTGTCGCGATCATTGGGCCCCATGATGTGGCTATTGTTCCAATCAAAGAACCCATAAATCTGCCCACCAAACCATTTATTAGCAAAGCCCACGCCCCCTAGTTGGATATCCATACCATAGACGGAGGTCCCCTTAGTCAAAGCCGTGTGGTAAGCACCGCTTCCGATCTTACCTTGTTGGTAACCAAGCCCCATAAAAAAGCCATTTTTTTCATCTGCTTGTGCAAACGAGGCTAGACCAAATGCCATCAAACTAGAGAGAGCCAAGCCCCCCACTTTTTTGCTTAAAGCCATAAAAACTCCTTCTTTTTAAAATTAGGACACAGCAGGGTAAGCCAATAGTGTTCCAACTCATCTGCTTATCCACACTGCATGCCCTTATATCGGCAAAACTAACACAGAAAGGTAAATCAGCAAGAAAAAACGCTCAAACTAAGGGGACAAAAGGGAATCTAAAATGGCTCCAGATGTAGGATTCGAACCTACGACCAAGCGGTTAACAGCCGCCTACTCTACCGCTGAGCTAATCTGGATTAACAAAGACCAATTATATAATGATTTTAATAAACTTGTCAAGGCTTTAGGACAATATTCCTCTTTTTTGGCAAAGTTTCCAGATTTTAGCGGTCATGGAGCTGGTGGGGATTTGATCAAGTTGGCTTAAAGTCATCTTTTTAAGATTGGTGGGCGCTAAATCGTGCAAGCTGGCTTGGTAGAGTTTGATTTGTAGGCGGTATTTGGTGTAGCTATGCTTGATGGTCCCTATAAAGGGCAAACTCACAAGCTCTTGTTCTTTTAAGAGCGGGAATTGATAAAGACCAGCATACAAGCCCTTTGGGGGCAAGCACAGATACAACCCCCCTTGATCCACACACACGCCATAATGTTGGGTTAAGGCAATGCTGGGGGTTTTTTTTGGCACGCTAAAGCGTTCTGTGTTGTTTTGCCCTTGACAAGCAAAATGCAGGGGGCAAAGATGGCATCGGGGGTTTTTGGGCGTGCAGATGAGCGCGCCTAAGTCAATGAGGGCTTGGTTGTGATCAAAGGGGTTAGCCACATTCACAAAGGCAGTTGCTCGCTCTTGCAAGTCCTTATTAAGCGTTTTGCTCGCAATGTCCATGCCAAAAAGGCGCAAGAGCACACGGGACACATTAGCATCCACCACGCCCACCGCCTGCCTAAAGCCAAAGCACAAAATCGCACCCGCACTATAAGCCCCAATACCGGGCAGTGCTAGCAGGGCTTGGTGGTTTTGGGGCAACTGCCCGCCATGTTGGTCCATACAAATTTGGGCAGCTTTGTGTAAATTCTTAGCCCGAGCGTAGTAACCAAGCCCCTTCCACAAAATCAAAACTTGTTCTAAGGGGGCTTGGGCTAAGTGTTTGAGCGTGGGGAAGGCTTGTAAAAAAGGGTAGTAAAACTTATCCAGCACCACATTAATTTGGGTTTGGGCGGACATGATCTCAGAGATATAAATCTCATAGGGCGCATTTTCCCCGCTCAAATGGCGGATGGGCATATCTATACGCCCATACAGGGGATACCATTTTAAAAGCGCATCTTGGAGGGCTGGGATCATGGGTGTTGCTGGAGGCGGGTATAAATTCTAAGGTAGAGTCTATTGAGTTTGACACATAGGCGCAATAAAAAAAGGGGGGGTGCGATCCCCACATCTAGTGATCGTGGAGTGTTGTGCACTCTCATGTTCGCTAATGATTGGGGGCTCAAGCACCAGATTTTTAACCCCATGCAGATAATAATTATCCATCACCCAATCCACGGGCATGACCCATTTTTGGCTCGCTTTAATGAATTTGCGCGCCACTTTAGGCGTGAGGCAATAGCCCTGTGTGCCCATCCCATCTGTTAAATGATTAATTTGGAACACATGGGGGGAATTTGTGGGGTTTTTGCGGATTTCGCAGTAAGCAAGATGCATGAAACGCACATAGCCCAACTGCTCCATGTGTTTTTGCAAAAAAATCCAAACTCTCAAAAAAAGTGAGGTTTTAAATGAACATCATCTTCTAAGATCGCAATGGGCTCATGAAGTTGGATACATTTTTGCCACAATGAATAATGACTGGCATAACAACCCAACTCGCCCATGCTCATCAATCTACCCACATACCTTAAGGCATAAAAACACGCGCTCCACCCCCCCCCCCCCCGCAAACTCTGCCCACCAAATCTGGTTGCACGCTGGCATGCACAAAATAAGGGTGAACATGTTGTTGCACTAAGGGGTGTAAGCCTGTAGAAGTTTTGGCATAGATCGCATCAAAAATTTCTACGGGGTGTTTGGGGTTTTGCAAACTCTCTAGCAAGGACTCAATGTTGCGTTCTTTGAGGCTATGTTTTAAACAAGTCTGTTTGGAGAGGTGGATTACAAAAATGTGCATGGTTTCCTCGTGTTAAGATGCCCGCATGGTGGCATACACCCAAAAATAGAGTTCAAAGCGAAAGTGGGCTATTTTGCTGCACAGCTGCACGAGGGGGGAAACCTTTTGGGTGGAGGGCGGTCTATCAATGCTAGATTGCATGGCTTGCTCATTTTCACCAATAATAAAGGGCTCAAATACCAAGTTTCTAACCCCATGCAAGCAGTGGTTATCCATCACCCAATCCACGGGCATGACCCATTTTTGGCTCGCTTTAATGAATTTGCGCGCCACTTTAGGCGTGAGGCAATAGCCCTGTGTGCCCATCCCATCTGTTAAATGATTAATTTGGAACACATGGGGGGAATTTGKGGGTTTTTTGCGGATTTCGCAGTAAGCAAGATGCATGAAACGCACATAGCCCAACTGCTCCATGTGTTTTTGCAAAAAATCCAAACTCTCAAAAAAGTGCGATTCTAAATCAATATCATCTTCTAAAATCACAATGGGTTCATCTAACTGGATACACTTTTGCCACAATAAATAATGACTTGCATAGCAACCCAATTCCCCCGCACTCATTGACTTACCCCTATATTTCAAAGCATAAAAGCATGCACTGATTTTCTCCCAACTGCCATTAGCCAAATCTGGTTGCACGCTGGCATGCACAAAATAAGGGTGAACATGTTGTTGCACTAAGGGGTGTAAGCCTGTAGAAGTTTTGGCATAGATCGCATCAAAAATTTCTACGGGGTGTTTGGGGTTTTGCAAACTCTCTAGCAAGGACTCAATGTTGCGTTCTTTGAGGCTATGTTTTAAACAAGTCTGTTTGGAGAGGTGGATAATAAAAATGCGCATGGCCTTCCTATATCAAAGATAAGGTATCATTATAAATTATTCTATCTTAAGGTTGTGCATGCCCTACCAATACCCTTTTTTAGACTTAAGCACCCTCCATGCGCCCTACAAGGATCGCTTTAAGCAGATTTTAGCCCGGCATTTAGAGGATTCTGGATTGATCAACGCCCCGACCAATACCCACTTCATCAACGCCTTTAGCCACTATTGCCAAAGCGATCATGGCGTAGGGGTCAATAGCGGGCTGGATGCGCTTACTTTGATGTTAAGGGCTTATCAAATCTTAGGGGCACTCCCTAAGGGGGCGGGTGTGATCGTGCCTTCTTTTACTTTTATTGCCACTATTCTAGCCATTTTGCATAATGATTTGATCCCCCAATTTGTAGATGTGGGGGCAGATTATTTGCTCGATCCCAAACTAATAGAATCTGCCATCACGCCCCAGAGCAAGGCGATCCTAGTGGTGCATTTATACGGGCAGAGCGCTAACATGCACGCCTTGCAAGCGATCGCCAAAAAACACCAACTTTTGCTACTTGAAGATGCCGCCCAAGCGCATGGCGCGCTCTTTGAGGGGCAAAAGGTAGGGAGCTTAGGGCATGCCAGTGCCTTTAGTTTTTACCCAAGCAAAAATTTAGGCGCGCTAGGCGATGGGGGTTGTGTGTTGAGCTCTAACCCTGAAGTTATCGAAATGGTGCGGATTTTGGGCAATGATGGCGCGCCCCACAGAGATCATGCACTTTATGCTGGCTTTAATTCGCGTTTGGATAGCTTGCAAGCCAGCTTTTTACACGCCAAGCTACCCGACCTTGATTGTAACAATGCCAAACGGCGCGCGGTGGCACAACTCTATTTTGAGGGTATTACAAACCCCCATATTATCTTGCCCCCGATTAGAAATTTTGATGAACATGTCTTTCATCTCTTTGTGATCCGCACACACGCTAGAGACCAGCTCCAAAAATACTTAGCCAAGCACTCCATAGAAACCAGTATCCACTACCCCATCCCCTGCCACCTACAACCCCTCTTAAGTGCCTACAATCACATAGACCTACCCAACACGCAACGCTTTAGCCAAGAAATTTTGAGCCTGCCTATCAGCCCTACCCAAAGCTTAGAAGCCACACATTTTATCATTGAGGCGATCAATGGGGCAGACTTAAAATAGATAACCTATCCCACCAACATAACACCTAATTTAATCACATACGCTAAGATAGCAAAAAGAAAGGATGCCCATGTCTTGTGTGTTGGTGGTTGATATTCAAGAAAAATTATTCTCCGTGATGGCTGATAAAGACTTGTTGCTAAAAAATTGCACCCGGTTTTTAAAAATGGCGCGTGCTTTAGAACTCCCCATCTATGCCACAGAGCAAAACCCGGCAAAATTAGGCCCCACCCTAGCCCCCCTCAAGGAATATTTCACCCAAGAGGCTTGGATTAAAGAGAGTTTTAGTGCTTATCCCGTTTTTAGCGTGCCCCACAAATCTCCCCTCATCCTCTTGGGGATTGAAGCCCATGTTTGTGTCTATCAGAGTGCCAAAGATTTTTTAAAACATGGCTATGAGGTAACCTTGCTGGCTGATTGCACCAGTTCTAGGGATGTGCAAAACAAACACCTAGCCCTAGAGGAGCTAAAACGCTTGGGGGCGCGGATTTTATCGGCTGAGATTGTCGCCTTTGAGTGCATGCAAACCTACACCCACCCGCAGTTTAAAACCATCTCCCAAATCATCAAGTAGCCTTAAGCGTAATAATCCACCGCGCCTTGAAAAATGGGCATGGCAAATTGGCCGGGGACATTTTGATACAGACCGGGTTTAAAACGCTCGGTGTGCCCCATTTTGCCAAAAATACGCCCACACGCAGAAGTGATCCCCTCAATGCCACAAAGTGAGCCATTAGGATTAAAGGGAGTCTCTAGGGCGATATTGCCTTGCAAGTCCACATACTGGGTGGCAATTTGATCGCCTTGGGACAGATCGCCAAGCATGGCAGGTGGGGCAAAAAAACGCCCCTCCCCATGCGAGATGGGCACAGCGTAAATCTCCCCTATTTGCGTGCGTGCCAGCCATGGCGAGCGGTTTGAACGCACCTTGATATAGGCAATTTGGCTTTGGTGGCGCAAAAGAGAATTGGGCAGTAAAGTCGGGTGGTTTTTTTGTGAAGGGGTGGGTCGCCCAAAGGGCAAAAGCCCGGTTTTGAGTAAAGCTTGAAACCCATTGCAAATCCCCCCAATGAGCCCATCTTGGTGCTTTAAAAGGGCTAAAATCGCCTCTTGTAGGCTGGGATTGGAAAAAAACGCCTTGATCATCTTAGCCGCCCCATCGGGTTCATCGCCCCCTGAAAAGCCCCCAGCTAAAAATAAAATTTGGGATTGTCTGAGGGCTTGGCGCATCGCTAGTATCGATTCGGCACTAAGCTGGGGAGTTAGGGTGTTGATCACAAGAGAGCGCACCAAAGCCCCCGCCCTCTCAAAGGCTTTTTGGGTGTCTATCTCACAATTAGTGCCTGCAAAAATAGGGATGAGCACCCGGGGTTTAGCGATCTTGGTGTGGCTTTTAGGCAAATCACAAAAAATCTTAGCCGGCGTGGGTAGGTCTGGGGCTTTGGGGGCTTTTGTGGGGTAGAGGGGTTCTAGGGGTTGTTCTAGCAGTTCTAATAGGGTGCTTAAGGGCAAACATGTAGATACTCTTTTGATATGGGCTTGAGCTGTGGTGTGCCCCAAGAGAATCCCCTGATCTAATTTTTGCGTGCTTTCCACCACAAAGCCCCCAAAACACGGATCAAAGAGCAAATCTAGGGGCACTTCTTCTAATTCAACCCCTATTTGATTCCCTAAGGACATCTGCAAAATCGCTTGTGCTGCGCCTTTGCGCCCCAAAGCGTAAGCCGATAAAATCACCCCTTGGGCGATCAGGGCGTGTAAATAAGTGAAAAGTTCTGCAAAATCATAGGGCAGACCATGCCAATCTAGGGGCGGGCTCAAAAGATAGAGGTAGTGGTTTGCGCCTTTGAACTCGGGGCTAATCAGGCGGTGGTTTTCTTGGGCGCAAAAGGCAAAACTTATAAAAGTGGGGGGCACGCTTAACTCTTCAAAACTCCCGCTCATCGAATCCTTGCCCCCAATGCAAGCAATGCCCAATCTTTTTTGGGCTAAAAATGCCCCTAGTAGCGCGCCTAAAGCTTTCCCCCATTTAGAGGGGCTATCTAAGCGCTCAAAGTATTCTTGAAAACTCAAATAAATATCTTTAAATTGCGCCCCACAAGCTACCAGCTTACACACACTTTCAACCACGGCAAAATACCCCCCCTTGATGGGGTCTTGTGCGCATGCATGCGGATCAAACCCAAAGGCGACTAGCGAACAAGTGTGGGTTTGCTCAAAGGGGATCGTGTGCGCCATTGTTTGTATGGGTGTGCTTTGGTAAGCCCCCCCTAAAGGCATAAAAATTGTGTTGCCTCCGATGGTGGAGTCAAATTGGCTCACCAGCCCTTTTTGAGAACAAGTGTTCAAACCCAAAGCGAGGGCTTCAAAACTGAGGGTAAAAGAATGGACGCATTTAGGCAGGCAAGCAGGCGGGCGGATGTGTGCATGGGCTAATCTGGGCGCGCCCCCGCTTTGTAAAAGTGTTATGGGGATGTGTGCTAGGCGTTCTTGGTGGTAAAAGAGTTCAAAATGCCCGCTTGGTGTGATCTGCCCCACGCATGCGCTTAACACCCCCTCACTCTCACAAAGTTTGTTGATTGTGTCTAAGTCTTTAGGGTCAATAAGGATTGCCATGCGCTCTTGAGACTCGCTTAGGGCGAGATCGAGTGCGTTTAAACCTGTATATTTGGTGGGCATTTTATCCAGTTGCACGATCACGCCCATGCTGGCTAGCTCGGGGATAGCCACACTCACCCCCCCCGCCCCCAAGTCATTACAACGCTTGATCAGTTGAGTAAAATGGGGATTAGCAAAGAGTCGTTGTAATTTGCGCTCCTGCAAAGCATCGCCCTTTTGCACCTGCGCCCCGCAAAGCTCCAAAGATTGAATCTGGTGGGCTTGAGAAGACCCACTAGCCCCCCCCAAGCCATCCCGCCCCGTGCGCCCCCCCAGCAACACAATTAAATCGCCCACAGCAGGTTCTAAACTCTGCACGCATTCTTGAGGGGCAGCCCCTAACACCGCGCCTAATTCCAAATGTTTGGCTTTATAGCCTGCATGGTAGAGCTCTTGGACGATCCCGGTGGCTACGCCAATTTGATTACCATAGCTGCTAAAACCTTGTGTGGCTTGCGTGGCGATTTTAATTTGTGGGAGTTTGCCTGTACGGGTTTTGTTAATAGGCTCTAAAGGATCACCACAGCTTGAAATGCGTAAAGCCGCATAGACATAGCCCCGGGCAGAAAGCACATCGCGGATTGCCCCGCCCACACAAGTAGAAGCCCCCCCAAAAGGTTCGATCTCAGTGGGGTGGTTGTGGGTTTCGTTTTTAAAAAAGAGATAATAGGGTTTAGCTCCTTGGGGGGTTTGCACCTTGATAGACAAAGTGCAGGCGTTATTTTCGCTACCTTGCACCCATTGGGGGAGTCTATCTTGTGCGCTTAGGTATTTAGCCATGATGGTGGATAAATCCATTAGGCTTATGGGCTTGTTATCCTTAAGTTCTTGGCGCACTTGGAGGTATTGTTCGTAAATCTCTTGGGCTAGGGGGTGATCTAAGCTGGGTTCTAGTTTGGTTAAAAAAAGTGCTGTGGCGACAGTGATCGGACCAATAGGTGTCTAAAATTTTGAGTTCTAAGAGATTGAGATTAGGGAGTTGTTCTTGAATAATCTGTAAATCCTCTGGGCTCAAACAAAGTTGGTGTTGCTTGATAAAATGGCTAAAATTTGACAAGTTGGCAAAATTGTCCAGTTCTAGTTTGGGGCTGGTGGGCATGCTGGCTTGGGCTTGGCTGAGGGGCAAAGGGATTTCGTGGTTTTCTAGGGGGTTGGTTAGGTAGGTGCGTATGGATTTTATATCCTCCTCACTGAGCTTGCCATAGAGCTTGTAAATGCTGGCATGCTCAACTAAAGGCGTGGGTGCGCTGGGGTTTAACATCTGCAAGGCTAGCTGTGCTGCCTCACTTCTGGGGCAGAGTTGCCCTTTTTAGGGTTTGGAGGGCAAAATACCCCGCACAATCACTCAAATCCAGCTCTGTTAAATATTCATCCACTTGGGCTTCTAAAAAAACAATATTCCGTGCCCGCTCTAAATCCCCAGCAGACACATTTTCAACTAGGTAGGCATTAATCAAGCGGATTTGTTCTAAATGGGGGACTAGGAGGGTTTGGAGTTTGGCTAACAACTCTTGGGCTAGAAAATCAAAATCGGGTTTTTTTTGCACATAGATAATCATAGGTTTTTCCCAATATCGGGGCGGTAATAGCCATTGTCTAGCTGGATTTGGGCGATGCGTTCATAACTTAGCATGCGGGCTTGCTCTAAGCTGGGGGCTATGCTGGTAACACTCAAAACCCGCCCGCTGGCATTGACTAGCCCCTCTGGGGCGTTTCTGACCCCGGCAAAACAAATATCCAAATGGGGCGGGTAGGTGAGGGCATGCCCTGTTCTAAACTCTTGGGGGTAGCCTTGAGAGGCTAGCACGACACAACAAGAAGCCAGCGGGCTAAAGATGACCTCTTGTTTTTCTAATTCCCCCCTAGCGCAAGCCTGCATAATCTCTAATAAGTCGGTTTCAAGTAAGGGCAGGAGGGTTTGGGCTTCTGGGTCGCCAAAACGGCAATTATATTCTAAGACCTTTGCCCCTTGAGCGGTTAAAATCAGCCCAAAGTAAAGACAGCCTCTAAAATCCAGCCCCTCGGCTTGCAAACCCTTTAGGGTGGGGGTAAAAATTTTCTCTTGGCATTCCTTAGCCATTTGGGGGGTGAAATGGGGGTTAGGGGCAATGCAGCCCATCCCGCCCGTGTTTAAGCCTTGATTGCCCTCTAGGGCGCGTTTATAATCCATGCTGGAGGGCATTAGCTTCAAGCTATGGCTATCACAAAAGCCCAAAATAGAAGCCTCCACCCCCTCTAAAAACTCTTCAATGATCACCCTCTCCCCACTGCTCCCAAAGATTTTATGCACCATCATCTGTTCTAAGGCTTGGACTCCCTCTAAGACACTTTTAACCACCATAACCCCCTTGCCAAAGGCTAATCCATCGGCTTTAATGACTAGGGGGAAATGCGTTTTTTCTAAAAAGGCTTGTGCCTCTTTGAAATTGTCAAAAGCGTGGTAGGGGGCGGTGGGGATGTTGTGCCGCTGCATAAATTCTTTGGCAAAAATCTTACTGCCCTCTAGGCGTGCAGCTTGTTTTCTAGGTCCAAAGCAAGCAAAGCCCGCCCCCTCTAGCACATCAACCAAGCCTTCTACCAAAGGATTATCCGGGGCGACAATGATAAAATCTAATTGTTCTTGTCTGGCAAACTCTAAAATACCTTGTTGATCGCCCACGCTCAAAGGCACGCATGGGGCTTGCATGCCCGCATTGCCCGGGATCATAAAGATTTGGCGATCCTTAGAGGCGTATTTTTTTTAAAATCGCATGCTCCCTCCCCCCACTCCCAATAATGGCTATTTTCATCAATTCTCCTAATGGTGGAATAAACGCAAATGGGTGAGAATCATCACCATGCCCAGCGCATCGGCTGTAGCGATCACGCTTGTATCTTGCTTGCTCCCCCCACTTTGAGCCACATAGCCCACCCCGCTTAAAGCCGCCCGCTCCAAACTATCACTAAAAGGAAAGAACGCATCGCTCCCCAAACTCACGCCATCAATCCCTTTAAGATAGTCCGCTTTTTCCTCTGGGCTTAAAGGCTTAGGCGGGCTTGTAAAATGCTCTAGGTCAGCTTGTGAGAGCCCATGGGTGAGGTAGGCATAGATGAGGTTATCTTTAGTGGGGCGGGGCAATTTGAGCTTAAAGGGCAAATCTAAGACTTTGGGATGGACTCTTAAATGCCACAAATCGGCTTTATCAGCGGCGATCTTGGTGCAATAAATGCGGGATTGTTGCCCTGCCCCCACCCCGATTGCCTGCCCGCCATAAGCTAGGCAAATGGAATTAGATTGGGTGTATTTGAGCGTGATGAGGCTTAAGATCAAGTCTTCTTTAGCTTGCAAGGGTAGCTCTTTTTTTTGGCTCACAATGTCTTTTAAACAATCTGGGCTAATAAGGGTGTGGTTGCGCTCTTGGGTGAGTGTGAGCCCAAAAATAGTGCGTGTTTCTAAAAGCGGGGGGGTGTAGTTAGGATCGATTTGCAAAATCACATACCCCCCCTTTTTCTTTTGTTGGAGCAACTCTAGGGCTTTGGGCTCAAAATCAGGGGCAATGATCCCATCGCTCACCTCAACGCCCAACATCTGCGCACAAGCTAGATCGCAAGGCGCGCTCAGGGCAACAAAATCCCCAAAGGAACTTAGCCGATCCGCCCCCCGTGCCCGTGCATAGGCACTGGCTATGGGGGAGTCGTTAATCTCAGGGCTTAAAAAAATAGGCTTTCAAGCGTGCTTGCTCTAGGGGTTTGGCTAATGCACTGGAGGTGGGGCTAGCATGTTTAAACGAAGTGGCAGCGGGGCGTTTTAAAGCGTGTTCTAATTCCTTGACCAACTGGTAGCCATTGAGCGCATCTAAAAAAATTGATGTAACTGGGGTTACCATTGAGGATTTTAAGCGGGAGGTTGGGCGCGCTCAAGCTGGCTTGGAGTTGGTGGGGGTTGATTCCGTATTTAAGGGGCAAACTAGGCATGGGTTTTCTCATTAAAAACAAGGGTTTTGACTTGTGCGCTTATTAAATGCACGCTTTGCACGCAAAGTGCCACTTTATATTCACTATCCAGTGCCCCCCACAGACTCTCCCCCCACTCAGTCAGGCTAGCTGGGATCTCAATAGATTTAGGCTCGCCACAAAAGGCACTCAAGGGGTCGTTATCATGGTCATAAGTGTGTAAGAAATGCCCCCGCCCTGCCACGCTTTCATATTCATAAAAAAAAGCGCGCACAAGCGGGAGGCTCTAGGGCTTTAATCAAGCTAAGTTTATAGCTAAAGCCTGCCCCATCCAAGCAAACCAATGCGCTAATGCGGGGCGTGAAATGGGGCGCATCAGGCTCAAAAGTTTCTTTTCGTAAAGCCCCCTCAAAACTCCCCCCTCTTGTAGGGCTTGCACAATCGCCCCAGTTTGACTCCCATTGCTGATCACAATTTGGCGATCGCCCACATGCACCATAGGCGGATATAAGATTAACGATGTGTCTTCTAGCGTGGGTTCTAGCAAGGCGATTTTAATATCTTTGCCCTCACTATACAACTTGCGCTTTTGGCTCGATGGACTCCGCCCCATCAAAAAAATACCCCAAAAAGACACAATCCCCACTCGCCCCGATTAAAATCCCCCGCCCAAAGTATCGTTGTTTGCCTAGCATAGCTCCACCCCCTCCCCGCTGACAACCTCCCCGATCACATAAGCACTTACCCCATTTTGTTCTAAAATCCCTAAAGCTTGGCTGGCATGCCCGCTCTCTAGCACGATCACCATCCCAATACCCATGTTAAACACGCTAAAGCATTCTAACAGCCCTAGCCCCCCCAAAGAGCGCAAAAAATACAAAAATAGGCGGGGTGGGGAAGGCTTTTAGATCAATTTTAGCCTTTAGCCCATTAGGCAGAGCGCGCGGGATATTCTCCAAAAACCCTCCCCCCGTGATGTGTGCAATGGATTTAACCCTAATTTGAGCCAAGAGTGCCAACACGGGCTTAACATAAATGCGCGTGGGGGTGAGCAAGATTTGGGCTAAATTTTGCCCCTCAAAATCGTAGTTTAAGGGGTCGATCGTGTTATCAGCAATGATCTTGCGCACCAAAGAAAAGCCATTAGAATGCAAACCGCTAGAAGCTAGCCCGATTAACATATCGCCCACTTGCACGCTTTGAGGGTCTAAGATTTTAGATTGTTCCACAATCCCCACACAAAAGCCGGCTAAATCGTATTCCTTAGGCGCATAAAATCCGGGCATTTCCGCACTCTCCCCGCCCAAGAGCTCACAGCCTGCCTCTATGCAGCCTTGTGCCACACCCGCTACAATGCTTTCCACCTTGCTAGGATCATTTTTATCAAGGGCGATGTAATCTAAAAAAAACAAAGGTTTAGCCCCCATGCACAAAACATCATTCACGCACATCGCCACGCAATCAATCCCAATACTGCTATGATCCTCTAACAAAAAGGCGTATTTTAACTTAGTCCCCACGCCATCGGCTCCACTCACCAGCACGGGTTGGCTATAGCCTTTTAAATCCAGCGCAAAGAGCCCAGCAAAACCCCCGATCGTGTTGAGGGGCTGGATTTTAGTGCGCGCGATGTGTTTTTGCATGCGTTCCACCGCTTCATAACCGGCTTGGACATTTACGCCTGCTTGCTTGTAAGATTCCATAACTTTCCTTTAAATGTGGGTGGGGGCTTTGAGGGTGATTTTTTCTTTAGGCGTGGGGGTGGGGTAGTGCCCTGAAAAACACGCCTTGCAACAGCCCAAACCCTCTAACATAAAATCAATCCCCTCTAAGGGCAGGTAGGCTAGCGAATCCAAGCCCAAAATCTGGGTGATTTCCTCTATGCTGTGCTTGTGGGCGATTAGATGTTCTTGAGAATCAATGTCTGTCCCATAAAAACAGGGGTGCAAAAAGGGGGGGGAGGAGATGCGCATGTGGATTTCTTGCACCCCCACCCCCCGCAATAGCTGGGCTAGGCGTTTGGTGGTGTTCCCCCGCACAATGGAGTCATCAATCAACACGATCTTTTTGCCCTTTAGATTGGGGATGATGGGGTTGAGTTTGAGGCGTAATTTTTCGGTGCGTTCTTGCTTGGGGGCAATAAAGGTGCGGGTGATGTAGCGGTTTTTAATAAAGCCCAAAGCGTAGGGAATCTGAGATGCCCTAGAATAGCCCAAAGCCGCATCAATCCCCGAATCAGGCACGCCCACCACGACATCAGCCTGAGCTGGGGCAATTTGGGCCAAATATTCCCCTGCGCGCAAGCGCGCTAGATGCACACTTTTACCCTCTAGCATGGAGTCGCCCCGTGCAAAATAAATATACTCAAAGGAGCAAATCCTGCGTTCTTGTTTGGGGGTTAGCAAGCAAGCATGCAGACCGCTAGAATCAATGCTCACCATCTCGCCCGGATCAATATCTCTGATAAAGGATGCCCCCAAGGCATCTAAAGCGCAACTCTCAGAGGCGGCTAGGTAAATCCCCTTAGCGGTTTGCCCCAAGCACAGCGGGCGGAAGCCAAAGGAGTCTCTTAGGGCGATGAGTTTATCAGCGGTCATGATCACCAGAGAGTAAGCCCCTTGCAAGCTAGGCACAGCGGCTAAAATCGCCTCCTCAAGGCTGGTGGTGTGTAGGCGGTGTTGGGCGATCAAATAGGCGATCACCTCTGTATCGCTGGAAGTGTGGAAAATACAGCCCTTAAGCTCTAATTCGTGGCGCAAGGCGAGGGAATTAACCAAATTCCCATTGTGGGCGATGGCGATGGGTTCTTTAATATGGTTTAACACAATGGGTTGGGTGTTGGTGCGGTTATTCTCCCCTGTGGTGCCATAGCGCACATGCCCGATACAAATCTCCCCCTGACCTAGTCTTTCTAAGATGGTGGGGGTGAAAACCTCGCTGACTAGCCCCGTATTTTTATAATAGGTGACATGCCCCTTGTGCGTGAGCGCAATCCCACAGCCCTCTTGCCCTCTGTGTTGCAAGGCACACAAGGCATGGTAAGCTAGGGGGGCTAGCTGGGTGCTTGTGGGGGCAAAAGCCCCAAAAACCCCACATTCTTCTTTGATCATGCTAACTCCTAGCTTAAGACCTTTTCTAAGATGAGCGTATAAGCCTCACACACCCCGCCCAAATCTTGCCTAAAGCGATCTTTGTCTAATTTTTGGCGAGTCTGACTATCCCAAAAACGGCAAGTATCGGGCGAAATCTCATCGCCTAAGATGATCTGCCCCTCAATCTGCCCAAATTCAAGCTTGAAATCCACCAAAATAACCCCTCTGGCTTTAAAATATTCTTGCAAGTGGGTATTGATTTTCAAGGCTAGGGCTTTGATCTGCTCTAATTGCTCCACGCTGGCTAATTTGAGGGCTAGGGCGTGGTGATCGTTGATGAGCGGATCGCCTAGAGAATCATTT
>CAGP01000040.1 GCA_000263275.1 Helicobacter bizzozeronii CCUG 35545
GCAGGATAGCTCCGTTTGGAGTCTTACATTCCCTATTCCAAAGGTTGATGCCCCAACCCCAAGGGTATTACCCCTTGATTGCACAAATATTAGCATAAGCCTGCTGGCACTAGCCTTATATCCCCATAGCTAAAGCTAGGGGCTTTACGGCGTGGCTGGTAATTTTTCCCATCTTTTAAAGCCTTATAGGCTTGCGCCATGTTCCAAAGCAAAGTGGGCGTGTATTTGATTTGGTTTTTTAATTGCCACGCTTTGCTTGTAAAACTTAATGGCTTTTGGGTAATGCTTTTGTTGATAAGCACATTGCCCTGCCATGTAGGAGCTAAAGGCGGGTTTATGTTTGATTTTGGCAAGCCAAATAAAGCGTTCTTTATGTTTGGTAGCCACCGCTAATGTACATACATATCGGCTAAAGCCATGAACGCATCCCCATTGTCCCCCTGTGCAGCTTTTCATAAGCCTCCAAAGCTTTGGGGTAATCTTGATCAATGGGGCGGTATTGCTTGCCTTGTAGCTTTTTTAGAGCTAGATGTGCGTTTTCATCGTATTTTCCAGTATCCTTATGAAATTAGGCTTAAGAAAAAGTGGGGTTGTGTTTATTTTCTTGCAACAACACCTCGCGCCAGTTGTGGGGGTGTTCTTGCATGAGGGTTTGTAAATGCTGGGCATGGCTAGGATTAGAGCTAAAGATTGGCAAGTAAGGGCCTAAAGAGTTTAGGCTAATATCGATGATGTTAGAACTCCCATCGCCCATGTTTTTGACTAAAATTTGGTGGGCATGCACGGGGGTATTTTCTAAGAAATGTTTTTCCATACTACTAAGTTGAATTCCAAAATCCCGACTTAAGGCGGTGCTGTCCATGTTTTTTTGGGGGTAGAATAAAAGAGTGCCCATGTTTTTGACAAAACTTTGGGCGTTTTTAATGGTGTGTAGTTGGTTGATGTCCTGCAGGGCGAGCACCACCACGCCATTAGCCTTGCGGGCTTGGGTGATGAGCGTGTTAATATGTTCGTTGAGGACTTCATTTTGCGCATAACTTTTAAATTCATCCACAAAGAGCAAAAAACCCTGATCGCGTTGCAAGGCTAGGTGGAAAATCTTATAAAAAATGTAGTAGGCCAGTAGCCCTAAATCTTTGGGGTTAGGCGAGATGGCATCCATGTTAATGGTCGTGATGGGGGTTTTAAATTCTAGGCTATCCTCAAGGGCGTTAAAAAGGGGGTTGTTTAAGTAGGGCTCTAGGCTTAAGGTGAGTTTGGGGGTGTGGGTGAGGGCTTCTTTAAAGTCTTGGAGGTTAAAGCTTTGGGGTGGCAAGGTGGCATAGAGGCTTTTTAAGGCTTTTAAAATGGCGTTGCGCTCTTGAATGTCGGCTTGGTGGGGCGAGCTTAGGGGGACATTGAGCATGGCAGCATAAAAGGCGTGCAAAAAAATCTTGGTTTTGTTGGGAAAAGGGCAGGGATAGGGGGTTGATGCTAAATTGTTCGCCAGAGTTGTAGGTCCCGCCAAAATAATGCGTGTAAGAAAAGAGCCCATAGGCGCGATCAAGGGCTAAGATGTTGAGGTTAGAATATTTGAGCGCGCTCATCATCAAAAAGCCCATTAAGGTCGTCTTGCCCGCCCCTGTTGCCCCGATGATCATGGTGTGTCCGTTGGCTTTAAGCGTGCTGTGGGCTTGGTATCTGACCTCTTGGTTGTGGAAGTTAAACAAATAGGGCGAGTGATCCAAGTTTTTAAACACGCTTAAGGGCATAGGTCCCCATGAGTTGCTTTTAAACCCCCGATTGGGTTTTTCAAACACGATAAGGCATGCTAGGGCTTGGGTGCTTTGGTGGCGCAAACGGGGGTTGAGATTCAAACGCCCCGGAAAAAAGGAAAAGTAAGCGGGTTTGAGCCCTAATGTCTCCACCACTGCGATCAAATGTTCGTTAGAGAGCAGGCTTAGGACCTCTTGGGTTTGCTGGTTGAGCGTGGGCAGATTAGGGCTGGATAGGATGATATTCAGGGTGCATTTTTGCAAACAAAGCCGTTTGGCTTTGATGAGTTCATGGTAGTTTTGCAACTCGGCACGCACAAGGGCACTCCAGCTCAAGCGGATTTTTTCTTGCACAAAGCTTAAAGATTCAGGCAAGCCTAGAGGCTCGATAGAAAAAATGATCTCTAATTCTTTTTCTTGGTGTAAGAGGGTGGCAAGGGCAATGGAGGTGATGGTTTTGCTCCCATAGGCTTTGATCCCTAAAATGCGTTTATAAGTGAGCGCGCCATTGTGATCTTGGATGTAGTGATCTTTGTGGAAGTGGATATTAGCCGCAATGTAGCTATCCTCCAAAAAGCCCAAGCTGGGTTGTAGGGGCAAATCCACCCCATTGATGAAGCGGGCATAAAAGTTGAGGGCTTGGACAGCACTTAGTTGGGTGGGCTTGAAGTCTTTGAGGGCGTGGGTGATTTGGGCGATGTTTTGGGTGAGCAAAGAAACTTTATGGGCGTAGCTTTCTTGTGGGTGGCTTTTTTGCGTGGAAGTGGTGAGTTTTAATTTTTTCTTTTCAAAAAAGCCCTTGATGGGGTTGGTGGTGGTTTCCAAAATGAGATAATAGGTATTTTCATAAATACCCTTGCTCTCAAAGTGGTTGATGATGGTTTGGGCATAGGGGTTGTTAATTTGCTGGTTTTGTTGGAGTTGCACTTTTTGGCGTTGGGTGTAGATTCTGAGTGCCACGCCTTGGAGTTGTTCTAAGGCGTTTTTCTTGTGATCAAAATAGCCCTCTAAGTCCTTAGCCAGCATCGCCGTTGCGCTCAAGCCCTCAATTTGCACAATCCCCACTAATTGTTCTTGCTTGGTGAGCAAAAAAATGCGCATCGTATAGACCTAAAATGTTATTTTCCTCCGCTAAGGAATAGACTTTAGGGAGCGCGCCTAAGAAAAGGTCTAGGCTCTTAGTGCGTAAAAATTGCCACAACCCATTTAGCATGTGGGGGTTATTTGGGATGCCAAGGATTCAAACAAGCGCACCCCTGAATAGAAAATCTGCAAAATCAGTGATTCTTGGTTAAAGAAACTTTGGTGGGTGCGTTTTGCAAGGTATTGTAAGCTTGTTGGAGCTCCCAAAGGGTTTGCATGCGATCGGGGATGTAGCTTTTATTCCAAGTTTTGGGGTCTAAGATATTCAAATGGTTTTGATTGACCTTGTCCTCAAAACTGCTTTTAGGATTTTCACCCGTGCCTAAAATCTCTGAGGCTCTCTCTGGGCTAAGCTCCATGCTCTGTAAAGAGAGTTGTTCAAAGCCTTCATAAAGCTGGTTAAAATCCGCATTCTCTAGGCGTAAAAATGCGCCCACATCGATCAAGGCTTCTTTTTCGGCTTCGCCTAAAATGCCATCGCTATAGGCTAAGACCAATAAGAATTCTACCAACTTCACGCGTTTTTTATATTCGCCATGCGCTAGCTCTAAAAACTGGGTGCAAAGGCTCTCTAGGCTGGGCATGTCCTCGCTGGCATAGAGTTTTTTAAGCTCCTCTAAGTTTTTGGTCTCTGTGCCCATTTGGCTTAAATCTTTTAAGAAAATCTCCAATAGGACCTCAGAGAGGGCATTAGCATTGAGCTTGCGTCCAAATTGGGCGATCAAGCCCACCACCACGCCCTGCTCGCTAGATTTTAAAATCTCTAGGGGGTCAGGCAGGGTGTAAATCTCAGGAACTTTCTCTACAGGCTCTGGGCTGGGGGTGGGGAAACTCTTTAAAGGGTTTTTCAAATACTCTTGTAGGGTGTAATACAAGTAAATCAACACCACCGCTACACCCACAATTAAAATCACTTCCATACAATCATCCTCTTATCATGAATTGGCATCATCTTGTTTTTGGTGCGTTTTGCGGTAACTTCTCTCAGTTGTGGCTTGGATCAAACGCCGCTTCTCCTCTTTCTGCTTTGTTTTTCAAATCCATTTGGCGTTCATAGCTTCTTTTGAGTTGCTGGATATAGTCTTCGCGTTTCTCGGGGGATTGGAAAGAGATGGGTTTGGTGAGCAAAATAAAGGCTAGGAAGAAAAAAATCATCAAGGACAATTCACCCGAATCCTCCCCATTGAGCAAATACCAAGAGAGGCTAACAGCGATGGCAAAGATAATTTTTAATCCTGCTTTCAAGAGCACCTCCTAGATAAAGCTAAAGGGGTTGGCGTGCGTGTCTAAGCCTAGAGTCTGCTTGTTGGTTTCACCTAGAGCCAGCAAGGCTAATTGGGGCAGGAATAAAAAGGCTGGTGTTGTCGTGATCGCGTTGGTAGAGCTTGGAGGCTTTTTGTGCCAAAGTATCGAGCATGTAAAACTGGCTAAGAGAGGTGGTGAGCAAAAAATCCACGCCTAGATCGATGGCTTCATAGCGGATACTAGCAGACTGCTTGAGGGCTAGGGGCATGTCAATTTCTAACAAGTGGGCGTAGGACTGGGTGGCAAAAAGGGGCGTGTGGCATTTTAAAGAGAGCCGATCAAAGAGCGCATTGTAATTTGTGGATTGTGCCAAATGGTAACCCCCAAATAGAGCCGTGCTAAACCCGTTAAAAAATAGTGCGGTTGGCAAAACCCTCGAGGTTTAAAAAATCCGTGCTCAAAAGGTGGTTAAGATAGGCAATTTGTGCCTCTGGGTGGTATTGCAGATCATGGGGGGCTAGGATTTTTTGGATTTTCTCTTGCCATTCAGGGCTTTCATCTAGGATTTTTTTGGCATAAAGGGCATTGGCATAGGAATCTTCATCGCAAAATAAAAGCGTTGCGCTAATTTTGTGGGCTAGGGCTAGATTGTAGGCTTGTGCGCTCAAAAACTTTTCTAAATCCCCAAAACGCCCCCAATACCCCCCATCAAAACAGCAAGTAAGCTCCACAAATTCCACTTGTAAACGGCTTAATAGGGCGCGTGTGCTCTGCAAGGAGGGGGGCACTATTAAAGAGCTTGTCATACCCATTAAAGATCAAAAAGGCCGCTTGGGTGGTGGGGGGGGTTTGTTTGGGCGGGAAGGCGTATTTTAAGGCTAGATTCTTACCCACATGTGCCCATGTGTTGTTGGCAATGGGGCAGGCTGAACCTTGCGTTAGCATTTTTTGCAAATCATAGATGGCTTCATCTAGGCGATCGCTGGGGGGGTAGAGGTAGTTTTTAAGACTCACAAAGTGCATCACGCCATATTTGTCATGGGCGATGCTTTGCAAAAAATCCCTAGCACGGGTGGGGTAGCGATTCATCAGCCATCTAACATATAAGAAAAAGCCATCGCCATAGTAGCCCGCTTGCTTTTTGGGGGTGATGAAATTGATGTTAATGTATTTGGCTAACTCGCTCTGCTCGCTTGCGCTCAAAAAGGGCGCGCTTTGCAAGAAAGATTGGTATTGGCTTAAAATGGCACTCTCGTCCATGAGGAGGTCTTTAAGGGCATATTCAGCCGCTAGGGGCTCTAACACCCATTCAGCAGAGAAGCGTTGCACCAACTCAGAGACAAGGAGATTTTCAAAAACGGCAACTTGGTTGATCTTAAACCCCAAATGAGTCGCATCATAGCCAAAATCGGGGAAGGGGATGTGTTCTAACACATCTTTTAAACGCCACTCAGGGAGATATTCCACGATGCAGAGGGGGTAACTGGGGTTGTATTGGTGGGTGGCATCAAAGCGGAATACCCGTATCTGCAATTTTAAAATACTCATTTAGGACCTTTATCTTGCAAGGACTGGATCGCTTGCTGGTTTCTAGGATCGGAGAGAAAGGCATCTTTGGAGCTTTGGAGTTGCTCGGTGGTGTTGTCTGTAAAGAGCATGGAGGGGTCGCAGCGGTTAAACAACACCACATTGGAGTCGTTTTTATCCTTGATAATGATTTGCACGATCCCACTGAGCGTGATTTTAACCGTGGTTTCGATATTATCCCCCAAACCCGCCTCAAAGCTAATTTCTGGGGTTTCTCTGTAGATTTTCAGGCTTTCAAAGGTGTAGCCTGCCAGCACAAAGAGCACGAACGCCCCAAAACTCTCCAAAAGGTCTTGGGGCAAGAGGGGTTCAAAGCGCACCTTAGAGAGATCGCAAAAGATGCTAAAATTGATGCGGTTGTGGTGCAAAAAATACAGGCAATCCCGGCAGTGTTGGTCTGTCATGGCATTGTATTTTTGCAACAAATCCATTAAAGCAACCCTTCAAATTCCTCTAACATTTTTTCCACCTCGCCCATGCCAATTTGCCAAAATTCTTGATGCCCGATGTCAAACCCAAACATCCCCACCAACTCCTCTGGGCTTTGACTACCGCCCTTGCTTAAAAAGGTGGTGTAGGTCTCTACAAAGGCTTGTTTGTCTTTGGGGTTATTTTTTTGGCGATAAAGCCCAAAGAGTGCTAGGACGAGTAATTGCCCATAGCTATAGGAGTAACAATAAAAGGGCGAATGGATAAAGTGGGGGATATAACTCCACCAGCGGGCGTAATTCTTGCTGAGTTTCACGCTCTTACCAAACATTTTGGCATTTTCCTCTTGCCAAATCTGATCGAAGTCTTTGACCTTGAGTTCTTCCTCTGTGGCGTGGATACGGCGTTCAAAATTGGTCATCACCACTTGCCTAAACATGGTGGAGAAAATATCTTCCAATTTGCCCGCATAAATGCCCCGCAATTCTTTTTTATCCAAGTCTTTTTTGAGGCTCTCAAAGAGCAACATTTCCCCAAAGACCGAAGCGGTTTCGCTGGTGGTCAGTGGGGTGTTGGTGTTGAGATAGCCTACTTGTTTGCTGAGTTCTTGGTGGATCATGTGTCCAAATTCATGGGCGATGGTGAAAGCTGAACGCCGATTGCCCGTAAAGTTAAGCAACACATAGGGGTGTGCGCTGGGCACGGTGCTATCGCTAAACGCCCCGCCGCGTTTATCTGGTCTGGGGTGCGAATCGACCCAACCCCCATCAATGCCTTTTTTTGACAATCTCATAAAATTGGGGCGAAAAGTCCTTGTAAGCCTTTAAAACAAGATCTAGGGCTTCTTTATAGCTAATGGGGGTTTCTTTGTCATTGATGGGCGCATAGCGGTCATAATCTTTGAGCTTGTAGCCCAAAATCTTAGCCTTGCTTTTGTAATAACGATGCACCAAGCTATAATTGGCATTCACGATCTCTAGCATGCTATCCACGCTTTCTTGGGAGATTTGGTTACCCAAGTGCCTAAAGGTTTCGGGCTTGTCATAGTGGCGCAATTTGGTATCAATGTGCAAATCTTTTCTCACCATGTTAAGCACATAGGTGAGCACCAAGC
Source organism: Helicobacter bizzozeronii CCUG 35545 (assembly GCA_000263275.1). GTDB lineage: Bacteria > Campylobacterota > Campylobacteria > Campylobacterales > Helicobacteraceae > Helicobacter > Helicobacter bizzozeronii. Next base: position 7,273 of record CAGP01000040.1, read on the forward strand.
TATTTTTTTTTCAAAGACTTGGTGAGGGCTTTTTGGGCTTTTTTTGCGCAATTTGCGGTTGGGGTTGTGCAGTTCGGATAAAATCTCCTCCTCGCTGATCATTTTTGTTTTCAAAGGGGATTTTGAGCGAAGTGATGACTTGATCGAAAAGCTTAGAGAAGGCATCCACGCCCACGCTGGAAGTGGCTAATAAAACCTTTTCCTCAGGCAGGCTCAACATGTGGGGCTTTTGGCGCAAGAGCAAGCGCAAGAAGTAGGCGTATTTGGGGGTGGCATTGATCATTGCCTCTTGTTGTGCGTCCTCTAGGGCGCAAAATTCATTCTCAACAAACAAGAGATGTTGTGCCATGTCTGCACAAATAAGCTGGTATTTGGAGTAAAGATCGCTGCGTTTGGAATCGCTAGCAAAGATCAAAAAGACATAGACCATGGCGCGCGAAATCCCCTCACTCAAGTTTTCATAATCCTCTAGCACCTTTTTAAAGGCACTGGGTTCTAGCTTGGCAAAACTTTGGGCGTGTTTTTGCTCGAAGGTCTTGACTTTTTTATCCCACTCTTTCAAGTGCTTATCCAAGGCTTCTTGGTCCTTGAATAAAGCACTCAAATCCCAATGGTGTTCTAAATCTTGGTTCTTTAAGACTTTGTCCGCTTCTTTGGTTTGGGTTTTAACATTGCTCATGGAATACTCCTTATGGTGATTGATTTGGGGGCTATTTTAGCATGGATTTTAGAGGTGTTGCTAACATGCTAAGGATTTTACCACTTGCAATGGCAAACTCTACTTAAAGGCGTGTTATAATCCCCCTAATATTTGAGACTGAAGGATGCAAGATGAAAGCAAGACAGGTTATTTTGTTGGGCATGTTTTCTAGTGTGGTGCTATTTGGGGCATGCAGTGTTTATGAAAATGCTGAGAGCTCCAAGAAACCTCCAGCCAGCAAGCATGCAGAAAGAAAAAAAAGAGCTAGAAAAACCCAAAGAACACCCCAAGCCCCCTAAGCCCAAAGAACCCACCTCCACACCTCCACCGCCACCCAAACCCAAACCCACACCCCCCCACCCAAGCCAGAGACAACCCAAGCCCCCAATCATCAGGTGATTGTGATCAATTCCAGCCGTTTTTTAATGGGCTATGGTGTGGCAGACATCAAGAGCACGGCTAATGATGATCTGGATGATAAAGAGGATGCCTATTTTAATGCCAGACGCATGCTCACTTTTTCAATTTACAAAAAGTTTAGCCAAGTTTTGGACAAATACCACCTCAAATCCGACAATCTTAAAAATATCCTGCTCTTTAGCATCGATAAAGCCATTGACAGCATGGATATTTACAAAGAGAAGAAATATGTTGTGTTGCCCCGTTACCGCAAGGTCTTGGCGTTATTTTTGGTCGATAGCAGTGTTTTAGAACGCATCCGCCAAACCGTGCGCGCACAATACAATTTCACCAACGAACAACGCAATGTGATCGATCGCTTGATCTTCACCATGCAAAATGAGGACACACTCCACTGATTTCATTCACATGTTTGGCACATGTTGGCACATTTTCATTCACATGTGAATGAAAATGTGAATGAAACGAATCCAAATAGGTCTTTTTACACCCCAAATAACCCATGTTGGCACATGCACATGTGCCAATGCGTGGTTGAAAAAGCCTTTTTATTCACATGCCCTAAGCCCCAGCCCAACGCCCTTAAAGACCTCTCATTCACATATTCACATGCCCTACTACTATTGCTAAAATTTAAATATACATGCCAAAAAACCCATAGACCCCAAGACAAAAGCAAACATGAGGGTTATTATCCGCTAAAAATCAAAATGGGTTTTGGTAATCCCACCCCCTGCACCCCCTAAACCAAGTTATGGGGGCTGAGTATGGAATTTGGGCTTAGAAGGAGATTAACAAGGGGTTTTGGTTAAAAATTCCAAACATAATTAGCATACAAGACTAAACTTCTTTGGAAGGTAACACCAGAAACCCCGCTTGGGGTTACAGAGCGGAAATAGTAATTGCGCACAATGGGGATTTTTAAACCAAATTCAAAGCCTTGGTGCTTGGTTACATTAGCCCGCACCCCAAAGCGCAAGGGGATTTGGAAATAACTAAAATTAACGCTCACTCCGGGGTATTTGGTGAGACTCTTAACTAGGCTAGCCCCGCTATTGCTCCAAGAGCTCCCGGCAAAGGCAAAGCCCATGAAAAACCCGGTTTGAATTTCGCGTGTGTTGATAAAATTAAAGAGGTAATCCACACCCACGCCATAGACATTGTTATTGTAGCGCGCGCCATTAAAAGTCGGGTTATCATAGCCATAGTCATAAAAGACATAGACTCGAAACCCGTTGCGTTTTTCTCTCTTACCTAAAAAAAACTTATACCCCCCCTCCATGCTAAAACCATACATGTTACTCTGTCCGCTGGTATAGGGCAAGTTAAACCCAAGCGATCCGGTGATCGTGGTTTTCACTAAAGCATACTGCAAACCCGCAGACACATAAAAAGCCTTTTTCTCAGCTAAAGCCACACTCCCTACCAATAACAAACCACAACAAACTAATTTTTTCAACACTCTTCCCTAAAAATCAAAATTGCCTTGCCTGCCTTTGTTCATGCTCGCATGCACACTCTGCACGAAATTTTGGCGATCCACGCACTCCAAGACCAGTTCGCATGGCAAGCACGAGCCTAAGCCCTTGCGTTCTTGGCAAGCTTTAATTTTGGCACACCAGTTATCTAATTCTGCCTCAAAATCGCGTTCCACCTAAAAATCCCCCAATGCTTCCATTTCCACCTTAGAGCCCAAAAAACACGCACTCTTGGCATGCAAGCTCTCTAATGGCTGATTTAAAAGCCTTTGCCCCCCCTTAAGCAAGGCCTAACCCCCCGGCTTGTTCGATCACAAAAGCCAAAGGATAGACCTCAAAGAGTTGGCGCAACTTGCCCTGGGGCGCATCTTTAGTGGCTGGGTAGCAAAACAACCCCCCTTGTTTGCTCAACAAGTGGTGCACGTCAGCGACCATGCTCCCGCTATAACGCAAGCGATAACCTTGCTTAAAAAAACGATCCAAAAAAGCACGGTATTGCGGGCTAAAATGCTCCCAACTCCCCCCGGGGGCGATGTTTTTACCCTTCTCTTTCAAGCTCAAATGACCTTTAAATACCCAAGTTTGACTCTCCTCGTGGTAAAGATAATGCCCCACCTCTTTAGTTGTAGCCACCACTAATTCTAATTTAGCCCCATAGAGGATATAAGCCCCCATTTGCAAGGTGTGCGCAATTTGCTTGTTAGCAAAGCCTGCGGGCGTGTGCGCATAGATAGCAAAAATACTCCCCACCAAAAAATTAGCCCCCACCACACTAGAACCATCTAGGGGATCAAAGGCGACTAAGTAGCCTTGTGTATCGGGCTTATAGCGTGCCTCGCTCTGCTCCTCACTCATCACGCCCCCCACACATGCCAGACCCAAAAAATGATCGCTAATGAGGTTATCCACCAACACATCTAAATCAAGTTGCAGATCGGCTGTGGGGTTTTGTTGCTGGGTGTAGTGGGGGTCTGTTTGCTTGATGAGGCGATAAACTTTAGGGGCTAGCTCTTGGAGGGCTTTTAATAACTGCTCTTTTGTGGTTGTGTCCATGTCAAGCCTTAAAATCTGAATTTAGTAGTATAATTCTAGCATGGAATGTGTGGATTTGAATAGCGACATCGGCGAGGGCTTTGGAGTCTATAAAATGGGCGATGATGGGGCGATTTTAGAATGCGTGAGCAGTGCCAATGTCGCTTGTGGCTGGCATGCCGGCGATGCGCTGATCATGGAGGGCATGGCGCAAAAAGCCCGGGACCTAGGCGTGGGTTTGGGCGCGCATGTGGGCTATCCAGACTTGCTAGGCTTTGGGCGGCGCAAGATGGAGATTAGCCCTAAAGAGGCTAGGTGTTACACCCTCTATCAAATCGGCGCACTAGAAGCTTTTGCTAAAAGTTACGGGTTTGCCCTCCAACATGTCAAATTGCATGGGAGTTTTTACCACCAAGCTTCTAGCGATCCCAACCTAGCCCGTGCGATCCTAGAGGGCATATCTGCTTATAACCCCAAACTCATCGTACTCACCTTGAGTCAAAGTTTGATGGCTATAGAGGGGCAAAAAATGGGGCTGTGTGTGGCTCAAGAGGCTTTTATCGATCGGCATTATTTAGCCAGCGGGCAATTAGTGCCCAGATCCCACCCCCAAGCCCTGATTAGCGATCCTAGCTGTGCTTTAGAGCGTGCCTTAAAGATGATCACCGAGTGCAAGGTGCGCACTTTGGAGGGCGCAGAGATAGAGATAAAAGCGCATTCTTTATGCGTGCATGGGGATAACCCCAAAGCCTTAGAATTTGCCAAACAAATACGCACCGGACTAGAAAAACATGGCATCACCATCCGCCCCCTAAGATCGATTTTAGGACTTTCCCATTAAAACGCGATCGTTCTTATGGGGCGTGGCTTTTTTTTAGCGCAACGGCTGCCATTGGTCCGGGCTTTTTGACCCAAAGCGCGCAATTCACCCAAGAGTTAAAAAGCTCTTTTGCAGCCGTGATAGCGGTTTCCATCATCGTCTCTTTGATCGCCCAAATCAATGTTTGGCGTGTGTTGGGTATCTCCCAACAAAGAGGGCAGGATGTTGCCAACACCTTATTACCCGGTTTGGGGCATTTTTTTGACCTTTATCATCACACTGGGGGCTTTGGCTTTTAATATTGGCAATGTGGGCGGGGCAGCTTTGGGGTTGCAAGCATTGGTGGGGCTGGATTTAAAAAGCGGGGGGTTGCTTAGTGCCTTGCTGGCGATCCTGATTTTTTTATCCAAGAGTGCGGGGCATTTGATGGATCGCGTGGCACAGATTTTAGGCGTGTTGATGATCATCTTGATCGCCTTTGTTGCGTTTTTCACCCACCCGCCCATCGCCCAAGTGGCTAAAGAAACCTTTTTGCCTAGCCATTTTTCAATGGCAGCCACCATCACGCTCATTGGGGGGAGTGTGGGGGGCTATATTGTCTTTGCCGGGGCGCACCGCTTAATTGATTTGGGCATTGTGGGGGAGAAAAACCAAACCCAAATGGATCGCGCCACTTGTTTGAGCATTGGGGTTGCTGCTCTTGTGCGTGTCTTGTTGTTTTTGGCGGTGTTGGGCGTGGTGCAAAGCGGGCATGTGCTCAGCCCAGCTAATCCAGCCGGGAGCGCTTTTGGGGTGGCTTTGGGCAGTTTGGGTTATAAAATTTTTGGGCTGGTGTTTTTGGCTGCTAGCTTGACCTCCATTGTGGGCGCTTCTTATACCAGTGTGTCTTTTTTTAAAAAGCTTGGCTTGGGTGCAAAAACACCCAAGGGCTTGCGCCCTTGTTTTGATCAGCCTCTCGACCTTGATTTTTATGGTGGTTGGCAAGCCTGTAGCGTTATTGATTTTAGCCGGGGCTTTGAATGGACTGGTTTTGCCCATCACGCTAGCTGTGGTGTTGGTGGCAGCTTACAAACCCTGCATTGTGGGCACTTACAAGCATTCTATTTTCTTGGCGCTGTTGGGTTGGGTGGTGGTGGGCTTGAGCGTGTATTTGGGTGCCCTCTCGTTTAAGCCCTTGATTTTGATGTTTAGCTAGGAGTTGGTCGTGGAAGGTGTCATCTATCGCCCTTGTGGGGAAAGTGCGTTGTTGTTGGAATTTGGCTTTCAGATCACGCCCCAAATCAATGCCCAAGTCAGGCATGCGTGTTGTGTCATTGAGCAAAAAGCCCTCCAAGGCGTGCTGGAAGTGGTGGGGGCTTATGCTAGCTTGCTGGTGATCTATGATCCGCTGGTGTGTTCTTATGCCCATCTCAAGGCAGAGTTACAAAATTTAGAGCTGGGCATGCCCAGTAGCCCCAAAGAACAGGTTTCTTTGGTGTCCATCCCCACATGCTATGAATTGGGCTTGGATTTGGAGTTTGTGAGCGCACACACGCATTTAAGCCCTGAGGAGGTGATTAGCAAGCACAGCGGGCGGGATTACTTGGTCTATATGCTGGGCTTTTTGCCCGGGTTTGCTTATTTGGGCGGACTAGACCCCAGTTTGGCTGTGCCCAGACTAGCCCAGCCTAGAGCAGAGGTCGCCCCGGGGTCTGTAGGGATTGCGCACACCCAAACCGGGATTTATCCGCTCAAATCCCCGGGGGGTTGGCAGATCATAGGCAAAACACCGCTCAAACTCTATGACCCTAGTAAAAATCCCCCCGTGTTGCTCCAAGCCGGGGATTATGTGCGCTATGAGCCCATTTCTTTAGAGCAATACCAACAATTAGAACACCAGATCGCACAAGGGGGCTATGAGCCCCAACGCACACAAATTGGATTGGAGGATTTGCATGTCTAGTATCCGGGTTTTGCAAGGGGGGTTATGCACCACCATCCAAGATTTGGGGCGTTTGGGCTATGCACGCTTTGGGATTCCAGCAGCGGGCGTGATGGATGAATTTAGCGCGAGCGTGGCTAATTTTTTGGTGGGCAATCCTAGAGAATACGCCCTTTTAGAAATGCACTATGTGGGGGCGTGTTTGGAGTTCTTAGAGCCAATGCACATTGCCATTGGGGGGGCTAATCTCAGCCCTAAGATCAATGATTGCGTGGTTTTTAACTGGGAATCCTATGTGGTCAAACCCGGGGATATTTTGAGTTTTGGCATACCCCAATCGGGCGTGTGTGCCTATGTGGCTGTTTCGGGGGTCTTAGATGTGCCCAGTGTGCATGGGAGCAAATCAACTTATATGCACGCCCAAATGGGGGGATTTTGGGGGCGTAAATTGCAAAAGGGGGACTTATTGAGCGTGCAGGTGCGCCCTGAGAGTAAAAAACGCCATTTAGCCGAGTATTACCGCCCACTCTACCATGCCCATGCCTCCTTGCCCGTGATTTTGGGGCCTCAAGATTCTTGTTTTAGTGAGCAGACAATCCGCCAATTTTGCCAAACCCCCTACCAAATCAGCAAGGGCGATCGCATGGGCATTTTCCTAGAAGGACTGCCCCTAAAGTGGCACACACATGCCGAAATCATCTCTGAACCTTTAATGATGGGGAGTGTGCAAGTCCCCTCCAATGGAAAACCCATTGTGTTGATGGCTGATCGCCAAACTATGGGGGGTTATCCCAAGGTCGCCACGCTCACTAAGGAGAGCTTGGTTAGCCTAGCCCAAATGCGCCCCCGTGATGAGGTGCATTTTGTCCCCTATAGCATCGAACACGCCCAAGAGAGATACCACGCCTTTTACCAGCATTTAGAACACATTGTGGCAAGTTTGGCGTGATTATCATCTGGCGATAACTAGGAGAAATGATGTTTTTTAAATGGCACGCATCTCAGGCAACACCCCAAAAGCCCCCCTTAATCTTAATTGGCTTGTCCCTTACAAGGATTTGGAGCACTTGGAGATCAAAGCCCTTTTAGCGCAAAATCAAGTGTCTTTGATCATGGCATTTGTGCCTGCCACCCTGCCCTTTAGCCCAGTGGTGCAGATACTTGAAAAGCAGTTTGCTAATATCCCCGTGCGTTTTGTGATCCAAACTGCGGGGCAATTAGGGGGCTCACACCAAGATTTTTATAATCTGCGCCAATCTGAGCAAATCCTCTTGCACCTCTTTGGCTCTGGCATTATCGAGCAAATTGAAACCTTCATGGTTGATACCCTCTGTTCTGACTTGCAAAGAGGCGAGGTGAGCATGGATATTGACATGCGTAAAAGCAAGATCAAAGAACAAATCGAGCAGAGGGTGCATCCACACATGCATGTTGATCCCGCTGATACCTTTATTTTGAGCTATTTTCCGGGCTTGAGCGCGTCTGAGAGTTTCTTTTTAGAGGCTTTTGTCAAATCCAATGTTCCTTTAAGCCATTTGGTGGGGGGGAGTGCTGGGGGCAAACTAGATTTTAAAGAGGCAAGCCTAGCCTTGAATGGCAAGATCAGCGCGCATGAGGCGGTCTTGATGTATTGCAAATTAGCTAAGGGTCATCATTATGATATTTTCACCACGCATAATTTTGAAAAAACCCAAACTTCTTTTTTTAATCGGGGAGTGTAGCCCAGAATTACGGCAGGTCAAGTCGTTTTTAATCAATAATGAATTAGTCCCCGCCATTGATGCGATCTGTGCGCATTTTAATTGCACCCCTAGCGAATTGCCCCAAATGATGGCAGGTTACACCTTTGCAGTGGAGGTGGGCGGGCAGATTTTTATCCGTTCGGTGGGCAGTTTTAATGAGGATAAAAGTATCCGCTTCTTTTGCGATCTCTATTTTGGGGAAACTTTGCTCTTGGTCAAGGCTGGGGATTTTATCCAAAACACGCACCGCAAGTTCCAAAATTTTATGCAAGGGCGGCGGGCTTTAGCCATTTTAGCCAATGATTGTATCTTGCGCCGTGTGAATAACCAACAGAGCTTGCCCCAATTCAAAGAGTTGGATCAATGCCCCATTAGTGGTTTCTCCACCTTTGGGGAGGTCTCCCACAACTTACACCAAAACCAAACCCTCACGGCTCTGTGTATTTTTGAGGGCAATCCTAGCAAGGAGTCCAGCAAGGGGTTTTTCATCAATTTTAGAAACACCCTCTTTTATTACGAGCAGATCAAGAACAACCGCCTAGATAAAACCCTTGCGATCAAAAAATGCGCTCTTAGAGCAATATGAGGGTTATAACCAGATTGTGGGGGCTAATAATTCCTATCTCAAGGAGATCGCCACAAAGGCGAGTGCCAATAATGATTATGTCAATGCGGTTAAAGAAGAGGTGTTGAAGTTGCAAAGCTCGATGGCGACCCTCAAAAACCTTTCTAACACCCTTTCCTCCATTGTGGGCACCATTGATAGCAATATCTCAGAGGTCTCTACGGCCCTACAAAAGATCGATCGCGTGTCTTACCAAACTAATTTGCTTGCCCTCAATGCCGCCATAGAAGCCGCGCGTGCGGGCGAGCATGGGCGGGGCTTTGCGGTGGTGGCTGATGAAGTGGGCAACTTGGCTAATGGCGTGCAACAACGCCTAGAGGAGATTGGCGTTACTTTTTCCTCCATGAATGGGGCAGTGAAAAATATTGAAGATTCTTCTCAAGCGGTGTTGGATTCGGCTAATCAAAACAATGTGAGCCTAGATGAGCTCAATAAAGCGGTGGTGTCCTTAGAAGATCAATCCCAAGAAATGGAGCAGATCGCCCAAAAGAGTTTGCAAGACATCGCCCACATTCAAGATCAAATTGAGCAGATCAAGGAGCACATCACCAAGAACCAAGAATTGATCCGCAAGCTTGTATCTGCCTAAAATCTAGGCTTAAAATGGGGGTATTAGTCCTCTTGACTCTCTCTTTTTCTCTCGTTATAATGGCACTTTTTAAGCATGCAAGGAGTGCCCGTGTTCATTCAAGATTTGAGTGTGGAACAGCAACAAGTGTTTTTGTATCTGGCAAGAAAAGTCATTGAAGCCGATGGGGTGTTGCATGAATTGCAACTAGGGGCTTTAGATGTGATCAAAAAGCAATGCGAATATGGCATCTCTGAAAAGGAAGTGCCTTTAAACACTTTGGGCAAACTCTTTAACACCAACTACGCCAAACATGCCCTATTGTTAGAACTTGCCTCTGTGGCTCTAGCCGATAGCCATTGGCATGATAACGAGAGGGATACGATTTATTCCTATGCTAAAGAAATGGGGGTTTCTACCCAAAAAGTCGATCAGCTCAAGGACTGGGTGGTGAAAAATTTTATGCTTTACCAAGAGGCACTGGAGTTATTGGGTTAGGGGATTAAAATGTTTGGATTTTTACGCGCAATGCAACCAACAACAGGTTCAGAAGCGATGCCCCCAATAACACCACCAATGGATCCAAGGCAAGCAGCAGAAGTATGGCTAAAACTTTTAGAGCTGATCTACACACTCGCCAAGAAGTTTTATGAACAATTCTTAGATGCCTACCCCACCTACAGAGAAGGGGATTTTTTGGATAGCGATTCAGTTGATGGGGAACCTGCGGTGGGGAGCGTGGTGTGGTGCGATTTGGGAGACTTTGCGCATTCGGGCGTTTATATAGGGGATGGGAAAATCATGCATTTGACGGGCAAATTTAAGGGTAGCCACATTGAGCCCTGCGATGCCAAAGGATTTTCCGAGGGCAAACCTATTTTTGTTTCATGCAAAGGTAGAAAAGCCGTGGGGTATCAAAAAGCAGCCGCGTATGCCAAAAAATGCGATGGGGAAGAGAGAGACTATAACTTAGTTAAAAATAACTGCCATGGTTTTGTTGTAGAATGTTTTACGGGCAACAAACAAGATGGAGTCCGCATGAGGAAACCTAGCGATATGGGGGAGATTTTGGGCATGGACTGCTGGCGGTGGTGGGTGTGGGATAAAAAAAGATGTTTTGCCTAATTCGATAGCAGCCCTTGCATTGGGGGCATTTGGGGGCAAAAGGTAGCTAGCCAATTTGCTAGGCTCAAAGGTTAGGCGCATGGGTTTAAAAATCCAAATACAAGGGGCAAATACATGGATGCAAAAGTTGGGCTTGCATGAGCAAGGCTAAAAAACCCAAAACAAAGGGAGAATACCCTAAAGTCCCCAAGCCCTTAGTTGGGTTGGCTGTCGGGGGGTTTTTAGGTTCTATGGTGCCTGTGGTGGGCACTTTGGTAGGTGCTGGTGTGGGGGCTGTTGTGGGAGGGGTGATGAGCCTTAAGAATAATAAGGGCGATCAAGGCGATCAAAATTCCAGCACCGCTTGACCCATCAACATGGGGTCAATTCAGATGGCACACTCTAACTTAGAGCATAAAGCCAGCAGGTCAAGCCAAGATCAAGCTTTTTTTATTGTATAATACGCCTTTTTGAACTTAGCAATAAAGGACAAGTTTGCCTACTATCAACCAGTTAATCCGCAAAGAAAGGAAGAAAATCCTTAAAAAGACTAAATCGCCCGCTTTAGTGGAATGCCCCCAAAGAAGGGGTGTTTGCACACGGGTTTATACCACAACACCCAAAAAGCCTAACTCTGCCTTGCGTAAAGTGGCTAAGGTGCGTTTGACAAGCAAGTTTGAGGTGATCAGCTATATTCCCGGGGAGGGGCATAATTTGCAAGAACACTCCATTGTGCTTGTGCGTGGTGGTCGGGTAAAGGACTTGCCCGGAGTAAAATACCACATTGTGCGTGGGGCGTTAGACACCGCTGGGGTGAATAAACGCGCTGTATCGCGTAGCAAATATGGGGCTAAGAAAGCTAAGGCAGGGGACCAAAAGGGCAAAACCAAATAAGTAACACAAAAGAGGTGCAAAGATGAGACGAAGAAGAGCTCCTATTAGGGAGGTGCTAGGCGATCCGGTTTATAACAGCAAGGTGGTTACCAAGTTTATCAACAAGATGATGTATGAGGGCAAAAGAAGCGTGGCTGAGAAAATTATCTACGCTGCCTTGCAAAAGATTGAGGAAAAAAGCGGGGAAAAAGGTATTGAAGTCTTTGAAAAGGCTTTAGAAAATGTCAAACCCTTAGTGGAGGTGCGCTCACGGCGTGTGGGCGGGGCGACTTACCAAGTGCCCGTAGAAGTGCGCCCAGTTAGGCAACAATCCTTGTCGATTCGCTGGATTTTAGAGGCTAGCCGCAAACGCAACGAGCGCGCCATGGTGGATAAGCTAGCCAATGAGCTATTGGATGCCGCCAGCGATAAGGGCGCGGCGTTTAGAAAAAAAGAAGAAATCCACAAAATGGCAGAGGCGAACAAAGCTTTTGCTCACTATCGTTGGTAGGGGGTCTTTATGGCACGCAAGACTCCTTTAGAAAAAATCCGCAACATTGGGATTGCCGCCCACATTGATGCGGGCAAAACCACCACTTCTGAGCGCATTTTGTTTTACACCGGTGTGAGTCACAAAATCGGTGAAGTGCATGACGGCGCGGCTACGATGGATTGGATGGAGCAAGAAAAAGAACGCGGGATCACGATCACCTCTGCTGCCACGACTTGTTTTTTGGAAAGATCACCAAATTAATTTGATTGACACCCCCGGGCATGTGGATTTCACCATTGAAGTGGAGCGATCCATGCGGGTGCTAGATGGCGCGGTGGGCGTGTTTTGCTCTGTAGGTGGGGTGCAACCCCAGAGTGAAACCGTGTGGCGGCAAGCCAATAAATACGGCGTGCCCCGAATCGTGTTTGTCAATAAAATGGATCGCATCGGGGCAAATTTTTATAGCGTAGAAAACCAAATTAAGGAACGCTTGAAAGCTAACCCCGTACCCATCAATATTCCTATCGGGGCAGAGGACACTTTTCAAGGCGTGATCGATTTGGTGGCGATGAAAGCCATTATTTGGACTAATGAGGCGATGGGAGCCAAATACGAAGTCCAAGACATCCCTAGCGATTTGCAAGCCAAAGCCCAAGAATACCGCGACAAACTTTTAGAAGCGGTAGCCGAGCAAGATGAAGCTTTGATGGAGAAATATTTAGGCGGAGAGGCTTTGAGCGTAGAAGAGATTAAAAGGGGCATAAAGGCGGGTTGCTTGAACATGTCCTTGATTCCCATGCTCTGTGGGTCTTCTTTTAAAAATAAGGGCGTGCAAACTCTATTAGATGCGGTGATCGACTACCTACCCGCCCCTACCGAAGTAGCCGACATCAAGGGGGTTGATCCTAGAAATGAAGAAGAGATCAAGGTGCAATCTAGCGATGAGGGGGATTTTGCCGGGTTGGCTTTTAAGATCATGACCGATCCCTTTGTGGGGCAACTCACTTTTGTGCGCGCTTACCGGGGCAAGCTTGAATCGGGAAGTTATATTTATAACTCTACGAAAGACAAAAAAGAACGCGTGGGGCGGCTCTTAAAAATGCACTCTAATAAACGAGAGGACATCAAGGAAGTTTATGCCGGTGAAATTTGCGCCTTTGTGGGACTCAAGGACACGCTGACAGGGGATACCCTTTGCAATGAGAAAAGCCCGGTGGTGCTGGAACGCATGGAGTTTCCTGAGCCCGTGATTCACATTGCCGTAGAACCCAAGACCAAAGCCGACCAAGAAAAAATGGGCGTGGCTTTGGGCAAGTTGGCTGAGGAAGACCCTAGCTTTAGGGTGATGACCCAAGAGGAGACCGGGCAAACTTTAATCGGGGGCATGGGTGAATTGCACCTAGAGATCATTGTGGATCGCTTGAAACGCGAGTTTAAAGTAGAGGCAGAAGTGGGGCAACCCCAAGTGGCTTTTAGGGAAACCATTAGAAGCGCGGTGCAAAAAGAGCACAAATACGCCAAACAATCCGGGGGGCGCGGGCAGTATGGGCATGTCTTCATCAAACTTGAGCCCAAAGACCCGGGCACGGGTTATGAATTTGTCAATGAAATTAGCGGGGGTGTGATTCCAAAGGAGTATATCCCGGCTGTGGATAAGGGTATCCAAGAGGCGATGCAAAGTGGGGTCTTGGCAGGCTATCCGGTGGTGGATTGTAAAGTTACACTCTATGATGGGAGTTACCACGAAGTGGATTCCTCTGAGATGGCGTTTAAAATCGCCGGTTCTATGGCGTTTAAAGAAGCTTGCCGCGCAGCTAACCCCGTGCTTTTAGAACCCATGATGAAAGTAGAAGTGGAAGTGCCCGAGGAGTATATGGGCGATGTGATCGGGGATTTAAACCGCCGCAGAGGGCAGATCAACGCGATGGATGACAGATTGGGGCTTAAAATTGTGAATGCCTTTGTGCCTTTGGTGGAGATGTTTGGCTACTCCACTGATTTACGCTCGGCTACACAAGGGCGGGGGACTTACTCTATGGAGTTTGACCATTACGGCGAGGTGCCTGCCAATATCGCTAAGGAAATTGTAGAAAAGCGCAGGGGCTAAAGGGGCTTTGCCCCTAAAGCTATTCTAGCCCTTAAAAATTGATAACATAATTGACAAACGCCACGATGTCGCGCCTGAGAATGAGCGCGCTATCAATCTTGATTTTAACCATCCTCCCCATTGCATAAGTGCCTCTATCGACATAGTAAAGGTTGTTGATGGTCGGAATCCGCACGCCCACCTCAAGACCTTGATGTTTGGTGAAATTAAATCTAAACCCTAGATTGACAAGGAGTTGCACAAAAGCAGGCGAGAAAGAGGACTTGAGTCCGGGATAGAATTTGTGGTTGATGAGCACTTGTTCGTTGAAAAATGCGTTCATTGTGATACAGCCACTGGAGCCACCCCCGCGTTTGTGGATAGATGCCCAACGGCATTGTTTGTCCTTGCCCATTGACCAAGAGCTCCACCCCACCACCACGCCTGCAAAAACACCAAAAGAACGCTCATTGCTATCATAGAAGTTATAGAGCATATCCATCCCCCCACCATAGAAAAGATTAGTGCCGGGCTGATTGGTCACAACAAATTTGGGATCGGTCTGGCTGCTCTCAACAGAGTTGGCATACCCTGCCTGCCCACTAAAAAAGCCATAGAAACGCAAGCCAAAGCGTTTTTTTTGGCCAAAGAATAGCTTGTAACCCATTTGGATATCCCCTCCAAAAAGATTGCCATTATAGGGGTTTTTGGTTTTGGTTATCAAAGCAGGCATTCCCGGTATTGTATATTGCATGATCGTATTTTGCTTGAAAGCACCCGAAGCGTAAGAATACTGGAATCCCCCTCCCAAAAATACACCACTACTCTCTGCACCTAAAGAGAGTAAGGAGAAAAACCCTATTCCAAAAAAAACCCTTGTCTCCCGCACAAGCTGTTTAAAAACCATTCTCATTTAGGACTCCTTTTTCTATAAGCTTGTTCTAAAGTGGTTAGGGTTAACTCCCGTGTTTTCTCAAAATGATCGGGCTTGGGGGACTCTTGTTTGGGTGTGCAGGGGGTAAAAAGATTGCTGGTGGGCGTAGAGCATGGTCTTTTATCAAGCTGGTTGCGTGCTCCAAACTTGGGTAGCCCTACAAATTCATATTAGGCAACACACTAGAAGTGTGGGCAACAAACATCACCAGCTCCACGAGCCAAAAGGTAACAAAGAGCCCAAAGGCTAGCTTTTCCCATGCGGGCTTAAAGAAGATGATCGCCACCACGACCAAAGTAATCACAAATCCTAAAAATTCCATGTGCCCTCCTAAGAAAGGCTAAATAAAGGCAACAGAAGCCAAAACAGAGGCATCACCTCTTCTAATGGCACTCCTATGGATACTGGTATAACCCCCCTTGCGTTGGGCATACTTGGGGGCAATTTGGGTAACTAGCTTGTGTGTGGCTTGCTTGTGTTGCAGGTAAGCAAAAACTTGGCGGTGGGCGTTAAAATCGCCTTTTTTAGCAACACTGACCAGTTTTTCGATGTAGGAGCGCAACTCCTTAGCCTTAAAGACACCCGTTTCAATTTTTTCATACTCAATCAAAGAGATGGCCAAGTTTTTGAGCAACGCCTTTCTGTGGGAGCTTGTCCTGCCTAATTTTCTAAACCGATTCTTGTGGCGCATTAGTTTTCCTCATTTTTCATTTTGTCAATCTTGGCTTTCAAAGAAACTTTAAAGTCGCTGGAAAGCTCAGAACCCACGGGGTATTTTAACTGCTCGAGTTTTTCAGCGATCTCATCGTAGGATTTTTTGCCCAAGTTCTTAATGCCCTTGAGCTCGTAGCTGTCCATCAAAACCAACTCGCCGACATATTTGATCCCGATTTTATCCAAACAATTAAAACAACGCGCACTCAAGTTCAGCTCTTCGACCTTCATGGTCAATTCCTTGACCTCTAGGCTGTCTTCTAAATGCCCGTGCGCGGCTTTAAAGTCTGCCATGTTCCCATTGAAAATATGCAGCTGGGCATTCATGGTTTTGATTGCCTCTTGGAAGGCGTGCTGGGGGTCAATCTGCCCATCGCTCTCAATCTCAAAGATCACTTTTTCAAAATTAGGGTTGCCATCGACTAGCATATTCTCGATGTTATAGACGACCTTTTTAATGGGGGTGAAGTAGGCATCTAGGGGGATGTAGTCGCTGGAGATATGCCCGCGGATACTCTCAGAGGGCACATAACCCATGCCCTTTTGCAAAATAATCGAAAAATCCAACTGGATGTCCTCGTTGATGGTGGCTAGGTAGGCTTGCTGATCCACCACATCCACTTCTTCATTGATCAAATCCTTGCCACTCAACTTAGCCGGACCTTTAAAGGAATAATGCACCACCACTTGGTCGTTAGGAGCATTGTCTAAGTGCTTGCCCACTAAGCGGATATTTTTTAAGTTGGCAATAAACAACGCCACATCTTCGGACATCCCCCGCAACGAATCAAACTCATGGGCAATATTTTCAATCTTGATCCCAATAGGCGCATACCCCACAGAGCTTTGCAAGAGCAAGCGGCGGATGGGGTGCGCTAGAGTGATGGCATACCCACTCTCAAAAGCAGAGACACAGACCTTGATATGTCTGTCGCTAATTTTTTCCACACTAATGTCCGTAGGGACATGGGGAGCGACTTTAATCACTTTCATCCAAGCACCGCCCTCTTATTTAGAATAAAGCTCAACAATCAAGCGTTCTTCAATGGGAATCACCACTTCATCCCTTTCAGGGTAGCGGGTAAAAACACCCATCTTTTGATCTTGATCCACATCAATCCAAGGGACAATACCCACTTGGTTGCTCAACTCCACAGCGCGCATGATTTGGGCATTCTGCTTGCTTTTTTCCCTAATCTCCACTTTTTGCCCGCTTTTAATGAACGCTGAAGGAATGTCCATGCGTTTGCCATCTACCAGCACATGCCCGTGCGTTACCAACTGGCGCGCAAAACTCCTAGTAGTCGCAAAGCCCATGCGATAGACCACATTGTCCAAACGCCTTTCTAGCAAACGCACCAAGTTTTCCCCCGTATTGCCCTCCATGCGGTTGGCTTCAATGAAAATAGAGCGGAATTGTTTTTTCAGAAATGCCATACATGGCTTTGGCTTTTTGCTTTTCTCTTAATTGCAAGCCATAATCTGAAATCTTACCCCTTCTTTGCCCGTGTTGTCCGGGTCCATAAGCACGCTTATCCACAGCACTTTTGCCACTCAAGCGGCGCTCACCCTTTAGGGCTAAAGAAATACCAAACCGGCGTTCTAATTTTTCAACTGCACCTCGATATCTTGCCATGATCGCTCCTTACACTCTTCTTCTTTTGGGTGGGCGGCAACCATTGTGCGGTAAGGGCGTTACATCCTTGATCCAAAGCACCTTAATGCCCTCCACACTCCCCACGCTCTTAATAGCTGTCTCACGCCCGCTACCCGGACCTTGCACTTTGATCCCCACTTCTTTAAGCCCATGTTCTTTAGCCTTCACCATGGCACTTTCGACAGCTTGTTGGGCAGCATAGGGCGTGGATTTTTTAGAACCCCTAAAGCCTAGCCCTCCAGCGGTCGCCCAACAAATGACATTACCCATCTCATCGGTAACGGTGATGTTGGTATTATTAAATGAAGCTGCGATATGCACCACGCCCCGTGCAATATTCTTTTTAACAACTCTCTTTTTTGTGCCTGTTCGTTTTGCCATCTATGCTCCTTACTTGCTACCCACGGTTTTTTTCTTGCCTTTGCGGGTGCGGGCGTTGTTTTTCGTGGTCTGCCCACGCACAGGTAAGCCCTTGCGGTGGCGGATACCCCGATAACTGCCTAAATCCATCAACGCCTTAATATCCATTTGCACCTTTTTACGCAAATCCCCCTCCACGACATAGTTGGCTTGGATTTCTTTGGTGATGCTAGACACTTCATCCTCGCTCAACTCATGCACCCTTTTATCCAAAGAGATTTGCACTTTGGCTAAAATATCCCGTGAGCTCTTTAAACCCACACCATAGATATAAGTTAGGGCGTATTCCACGCGTTTTTTCTTGGGTAAATCTACCCCTGCAATCCTTGCCATGTCTATCCTTGTCTTTGTTTGTGTTTGGGCGTAACGCAAATCACGCGGATCACGCCCCGCCTTTTAATGACCTTGCATTTATCGCACATTTTCTTAACAGAAGGTCTCACTTTCATCTCAATCTCCTTATGCAAAACCTCTACTTTATTTTATCATCACTTAAAAAACACTTAACTTCATTTGTAACGAAAAGTAATCCGCCCTTTATCCAAGCTATAGGGCGTGAGTTCCAAACGCACCCGATCGCCTAGAGCAATGCGGATATAATGCATGCGCATCTTACCCGAGATCCGGCACAACACAACATGCTTATTTTCCAGCTCCACTTTAAAAGTTGCGTTGGGTAGGCACTCAATCACCCGCCCATCTACCTCAATCACATCATCTTTTGCCATCTAATCTCCATTAATCCAATAAAAGCGTCTATTCTACCACATAGCCCATTTTTTTTAACTGATCTTTGTGGGAACTCCAATGCTTTTGCACCACGACCTCTAGCTCCAAAAACACCTTTTTTTGCCCAAAATCCTGCATTTTGAGCCGTGCTGCCCGCCCAATCTTTTTGATCACTTGTGCATTTTTGCCAATGACCATTTTTTTTTTGGCTCTCTTTAGCCACAATGATTTGTGCCTTGATTTTATCCACATGCCCGCCCTCTTGGAAACGCAAAATCAAAACATCGCTCTCATAGGGGATTTCATCGCTCAAAAACTGGAAAATCTGCTCGCGGATCATCTCTTGATAAATCTCTTTGATCTGCGCATCGCTGATTTGATCGCTATCATAATAAAAGGGGCTAGAGGGCAAGAGTGGGGCTAGCTGGGCTAATAAAACCTCTAAATTTTGCAACTTAGCCACACTCAAGGGCACGAGTGCCTTAAACTTGGAGGCAAAGGGCTGGTAGTCTTGCATTTTGGCTAAAATTTGGGCGTTTGTGGCGGTGTCGATCTTATTGAGGGCAACAATATGGGGTTGGTGGCATAATTTTAAAAACTCCAAATACCCCTGCAAATTATCATGCACGCTAGCTAAAAACACACATGCATCACAGCCTGCCAAAGCGCGCAAACTCTCTTGCACCATCACTTGGTTTAAAAGTTTGTTAGAGTGGCACAGCCCGGGGGTGTCTAAAAAAATCATTTGGCATTCTGTGTTATCTTTGTCTGTGTAGGGGATAATGGCTTTGAGGGCTTTGCGCGTGGCATTGGCTTTGTGTGAGATTAAAGCTATTTGGGTATTTAAGAGGGCGTTTAATAGTGTGCTCTTGCCCGCATTGGGTCGCCCTATGAGTGCAATAAAGCCCGCCTTAGTCATAAAATAAAACGGGTCGCATCCACATTATCGACCAAGTTTTGCAAGCGTTGGCTCACATATTCTTTGGTGATGCAGAAACGCTCCCCCTTGTGTTCAGAAGCGCTAAAGCTAATGTCCTCAAGCACCTTTTCAATGGTGGTGTGTAGGCGGCGCGCGCCAATATCTTCTGCATTTTGGTTAGCCAAGTAAGAGAGTTTGGCTAATTCCCTCAAGGCTTCAGGCTCAAAGACCAAATCCACATCTTCAACAGCCAACAAGGCTTGGTATTGCTTGATGATAGAAGTCTTGGTTTGGGTCAGAATTTTATACATGCTCTCCTCAGAGAGGCTTTCTAGCTCCGCACGCAAGGGGAAGCGCCCTTGCAACTCGGGGATCAAATCGCTAGGCTTGCTCAAGTGGAACGCTCCAGCGGCAATGAATAAAATATGATCGGTGCTAATGGGTCCATGCTTGGTGTGAATCGTGCTCCCCTCAATGATGGGCAACAAGTCGCGTTGCACGCCCTCTTTACTGGGGTCTTGTCGCCCGCCCTCCTTGACACCCACCGCGATTTTATCAATCTCATCAATGAAGATCACGCCCGACTGGGCTGCCCTTTTGAGCCCCTCGCGTTGCACCATCTCCATATCCAAGATCGCTTGGGAGACATCATGCCTTAATGCCTCTTTAGCCTCTTTAATTGTCATTTCTTTGGTAACTTTTTCGCCCTCTTTGTTGAAAACCTTGATCAAGCTTTCTTGCACCTTGACAATTTCGGGGGGTATGTTATTGAAATCCCCCTCTAGGTGTTTTTTGTGTAACTCGATCTCTATTTTTTGTCTGATCAAGTGCATCACCACGCACCTTCTCTTTAATCTTGGCAAAGCTCAAAGCATATTCTTGTTTTTTATCCGCACTCACACCGCTAGGCAGAGCGGGCAATAATTTTTTGGCGATGCGCTCCACAATGAGCTCTTCAATTTTCTCTTTGTTTTTCTCTTTTTCCTCATTTTCCACTAAGTGGATACTGGTAGCGACCAAATCGCGCACCATCGACTCCACATCCCGCCCCACAAAGCCAACCTCTGTGTATTTGCTCGCCTCCACCTTGATAAAAGGAAACCCCTTCACTTTGGCAGCACGGCGTGCAATTTCGGTTTTGCCAACGCCCGTAGAGCCGATCATTAAAATATTCTTAGGGGTGATCTCCTCTTGGATGTCCGCACTCACTTGCAAACGCCGCCAGCGGTTACGCAAAGCAATGGCGATTGTCTTTTTAGCCTCATGTTGCCCGATGATGTAATCATCTAGGTAAGCCACAATTTCTTGGGGCGTTAAATCCATTCCATCTTTCATCAAAGTTCCAAGATTTTAATGTTTTGGTTGGTGTAAATACAAAGATTAGCCGCAATTTTGAGCGACTCTTCTACAAGAGTTTTGGGCTCTAGTTTGGCGAATTGATCCAGCGCGCGCGCCGCACTCAAAGCGTAATTGCCCCCACTCCCAATGGCAGCGATTTTACCATCTTCAGGCTCGACCACATCCCCCGTCCCGCTCAAAATAAAAATGGATTGCTTGTTAAGCACAATCATCATCGCCTCGAGTCGGCGTAAAAACTTATCCTTACGCCACTCCTTGCTAAAATCCACCACGCTTTTAAACAAATCCCCCTTTTTGCCCTCTAAAATGCGCTCAAACATGTCAAATAAACTAAAGGCATCGGCGGTGCTGCCCGCAAACCCGCTTAAAATCTGCCCGTGGTGCAAGGTGCGGATTTTTGTCGCATTGCCCTTTAAAACGCAATTATTAAAGCTCACCTGCCCATCCCCGCCAATAATGGCGTAATCCTTGCCCTCAAAATGCGTTTTATAGCCTAAAATGGTGGTGGCGTGGAACATCGCTACTCAGCCACGACATCCACTTTTAACACGCCATGCACGCCCAGCCCGAGTTTCACCTCAATTTCATAAATCCCCGTGCTTTTAATGGGGGTTTTAAGCTCCAAGGTCTTTTTGTCTAACTCAATGGGGTGGCTGGCATGCAAGGCTTCGATCACTTCCTCTTTGGTGATGGAACCAAAGAGTGCGCCATTTGCCCCGACTTTTTTAACGATCCTAAGCGTGATACTCTCTAGGGTTTTGGCTAGCTCTTGCTTGTGGGCTAGCTCTTGTGCCTCTTGCTCGGCACGCTTTTTAGCACTGGCTTTGTATTTGTTGATCACCTCGTTAGTGGCTAGCTGGGCTAGGGATTTGGCGATCAAAAAGTTATTGCCATACCCGTCCTTGACCTCAACCACATCGCCTGCCTTGCCTAGATTTTTCACATCTTGTAATAACAACACTTTCATCGCGATCCTTTTTTTGCAGATTTGCCATTATAGGGCGTTTAGTTTAAAGTGTCTTTAAGTGCTCTAGCGCAAACTCGGGTCTAAGGGTGCGAACAAATGCCCGTAATTGGGGTTATCCCGCAAGAGTTTATTTTTAAAGACGCTGTAATTATTGCATCCTGATTGCAAGCCATAACTACACACATACGAGAAGAGATCAAGAGCGCGCTTATCACTTTGGGGCACACCCAAGCCCTTTTGATACAACACACCCAAATTATTACAGCTAGACAAATTCCCCCCATCGCATGCCAACTGGAAATATTTTGAGGCATAGAAGTTATTCACCGGCACGCCATTAGCCCCCTTAGCATAAATCCAGCCTAAATTGGCACAGCCCTGAATGTCCCCCGCATTACAGGCTAGGTAATTGAGATCAACCGTGCTTAGTTGCGCCTTATCAATGCCATAGATATTTTTAACATTGCTCATCAAGCCCAAATTGTAACAACCCAAATCGCTCCCATTATCGCACGCATATTTGTAATATTCCAGGGCTTTGTAATAATTCTTGGGCACACCCACCCCATTAGCATACATCCACGCCAAATTATTGCACGCCAACACATCGCCCCCAGAACAACCCACTGCATAGAGTTGGGCGGCTTTTTCCTTGTCATCAGGGGTTGGGTTTTGTTTGTAGTCATAGGTTTGGGCTAAGTTGGCACACGCGCTCGCATCGCCCCCGCTACAGCCCATTTCATAATAACGCGTGGCTTTTTCTGGGTCGCTTTGAATCCCCACGCCATTATCATACATCGTGCCTACTGCAAAACAGCCCGCTGGGTTACCCTGATCGCAAGATTTGGCAAAGAGTTTAAAGGCGCTGCGGTAATCCCCGACCTTAATCGCGCTAATGCCCGCACTCAAAGCATCTTGCGCCACCGCTGGGGGGGTTAGGTGATCATTCATCGGGGGCTGGGCTTTGGGGGCTGTAAGAGGGGGCTTGGGGGGTTGTTGCTGGCTTAGGGGTTGGTTGGTTTGGGGGTTGTTGGGGGGTTGTTGGTTAGGGGTATCTTGGGCGCATAGAAACGCCCCTATGAAGAGCATAGCCAAAACCCATCTGACACTCATTAACATCATATCCCACCTTGATAAAAATTTAACGCAAACCTAAGCATTAATCATGCAAGCTCTGATTGAGGGTGATTTTGCGTGTGCTTCTAAAAGCCACCATTTTCCCGCTTTGGCTACATTGTCTAAAATGCACGCCATGCAGCTCTGAGAGCTCTTTTCCTTTATATAGGTTATCTGCACGGGGTTTAAAATCCGCATTCACAACCTGAAGCTGCTCTGCATCCTCGCTTGAGAGCTCAAAAATTGTGCCCGCCAACACCCCAATACCCGCATCTACAATGCACCCATCGCCCAAACTAATGCCCACCACGCAATTAGCCCCCAGCAAGCAATTTTTACCAATGCTAATGGGTTTGCTATTGCCTCCAGAGAGCACGCCCAAAATGCTTGCCCCTCCGCCAACATCTGTGCCCTCGCCCACAATCACAGAGGAGGAAATACGCCCCTCATTCATGCAAGCCCCCTCCACGCCCGCATTGAAGTTAATGTAACTCGCCCCGGGCATTTGGGTATAACCCCCCTTGCCCAAATACGCCCCAAAGCGTGTCTTAGCACTATCTAGTAAGCGGATATTGTCATATTGGGGGACTACCTGCATCAAGTAACGGGGGAATTTATCCACAAAGTCAATACAAGGATAGGCATCGCGCATTTTTAAATTGACCTCTTGTTCTCTGAGCCAATCTAATTCATAAGGGGTATTCCCACTCCAAGCCACATTGGGTAGGAGATTAAAAATACCCTCTAAATTCAAACTACGCAATGGGGCTTTACCCAAAGAGAGGGCTAAGAGTTTCATGTAAGCGCTCTCCAAACTCTGGCATGGCTTGTCCGCATACAGCACCACCAAATGATAATTAAAACAATCTTGCATGGAAACTTTAGAAACATGCTGCTGGGTTTCATGGTCGTAACTGGTGTAAGGATCAAGGCTAGAGGGCGTGTAATAAAGGCGTTTTTCTCTAAAAGCCTTGATGAGCTCGACAAGCACTTGGATATTTTTATGCTTGTTTTCATCTTGCAAGGTTTCCTCTAAAAAAGGGGCATAGAGCTTGAGGGCTTGCTGGATAAAGGCTTTATCCACGCCATAGACCACTTCAGATGCCTGCTTGTCCTCTGTATCCATTTGATACAGCGGAACACTATCCTTCACCACGCCCATAAAAACCGAATAAGAGCCTAAATTTTCCTCCCCCCAGTTTAAAACCGGATAGGTTACGCTCAAGGGCTTCCCGCTCTTTTGCCCCCGTTGGATTTTGGCAATCCCAAAGGCTAGGGGTTTGCGGTATTCTGGGGAGTTTTGGTAATTGCTCACAAAGAGTTTAAATTTTTGCATATTGTTCCTCGTTTTGGTGTTGGTTGGCTAAAGCTTGCACCTCAGCGACAAAGGTTTCCAAAAGTTGATCTTCAGGGAGTTTGTGGATCACCTGCCCTTTTTTTGATGATCAAACCGCTTTTTTTTGCCAAAGGCGATGGCGATGTCGGCATGTTTGGCTTCCCCTAGGGCATTGACCACACAGCCCATCACGCTCACATCTAGGGGGATTTTAATATGGGCTAGGCGTTGCTCCACTTGTGCCATCAAAGCGACTAAATCCGACTCAATGCGCCCACAAGTAGGGCATGAGATAAAGGTGATGCCCTCTTTTTGCCGCCCGCTGTAGCGCAAAATCGCCTTAGCCACTTTAATTTCTTCCTCTAATTCGCCCGTGATGGACACGCGCATGGTATCCCCAATGCCCTGCCTTAGCAAATGCCCTAAAGCCATCGCGCTTTTAATGCTGGCATGGAACAAACTCCCCGCCTCTGTAACGCCCAAGTGGAAGGGGTAGGGAGTCAAAGGGCGTAATTGCTCATAGGCTTGTATGGTGCGCTCCACATCGCTAGCTTTTAAAGACACCTTAATATTGCTAAAACCTGCATCTTCTAAGAGTTTAATGTTATAAAGCGCAGATTGCACCATGCCCTCAGCATTTGCCCCGTATTTGATTTCAAATTGCTTTTCTAAACTCCCCCCATTGACCCCAATGCGGATGGGCAAGTTACGGGCATTGCAAGCCTTAGCCACCGCCTCGATCTTGTCTTTAGACCCGATATTGCCCGGGTTGATGCGGATACCATCCACACTCTCAGCGGCAATTAAAGCTAAGTGGTGGTGGAAGTGTATATCAGCAATTAAGGGCAAGCTTGCCACTTTTTTAAGCTCTTTGAGGGCGTTTGCGTCCTTTTTATGGCGCACCGCCACGCGCACAAAGTCTGCCCCGGCTAACTTCAAGCGATCAATTTGTGCCTTAGTGGCTTGTATGTCGCAGGTTTGGCTATATGCCATGCTTTGGGTGCTAATGGGCGCACCCCCACCCACAGGCACAGCACCGACAAAAATTTGCTTGGTTGGCACACGGGCGATCAAAACCATCCTTTAAACTTGGATCAAAAGGGTATTTTAGCCCAAAGTGGCTAAGAGAGAATTAAAGGGCAGAGAGAATATTGAGGCAAAAATGGCTAAAACTATAGGCTTGGTAGGTCTGCCCGTTAGCAAGCCGACTAGCTTGGGTGTAGTTGATGGAGATCACCAAGATAGGCATGGGGGGCAGGGCTTTTAGGAGCAAGGATAAATGGTGTTCTAAACTCTCTGGGGTGGGGAAAGCATAGGGGAAACAGGCAAAGGGGCTAGGACCTTGCACGATCAAACAAGTCTTATGGTAGCGCAGAGCTTTTAAGCCAAAGTGGCGGATCAATTCCAAAGCAACCATATTTTCAAACACGGGGGCTAGGGAGTGGGTGTGGCTAAAAGCATAGGGCAGAGCAAAATCATAAAAATAGAATTTAGGGGAGGCTTTGAAATAGCTAGGGATTAAGAAAAGAGTTAGGCTTTTTTGCAAGGTGGCTAAAAAGAAATAAAGCGTGTCTTTGGAGGTTTTGAGGTGTTTTTTAAGCTGGGTGTAGAGGTGGTGGGTGCTGATACTCTTGGCTTGGAAAAAAAGAAGGGCTTTAAAGAGATCAAAATGCGCACCAAAGTTAAGAGCGCAGATGTCTTGTTTGTAGCGGATTTTAGCATGGGGGGGTAAAAACAGCGTGGCGGGCAAATTGCCTTCTTTTAAAAAACGGGCTAGGAGGGTAGAGGGGTCTTTTTTGCAAAAATGCGTGAATTCAGCAAAATTTAAGGGCATGGTGGGCTGGCAGACAAAGTGGGCGGGGGCGTTAATGGGCGTGCTGTCTATAATGATGGTGGGCACGCTGGGGGGGGTAAAATTTGGGGGTGGGCGGTTTAAAATCAAAAGATTGGGGGGGTTGTTGTGGCAAAAGGTGTGGATATAAGCGTGCATGGAGGCTATGAGGCGCGCATCTTGAAAATCCACATAGACAACCTTTTTAAACGCCCGCCCCAAGCACAGAGCCAAACTATTTTTACCCGACTTAGGGGGTCCATACAAGAGCATGGGGGGCTTAAGGGTGTAAAAACGCGTGGCTAACACCCGTTGGGTGCTGGCTAGCTCAAAGCTGCTTTCTAAAATACTTGTAACCATCTCTTCCATAAGATGTTATCCTAGTCTAGTTTTCCTTTAAAAAAGGACAATAATCTCTAAGCCCATGCCCTTAAAAGCCCATTTTGACCTTGACTAATGTCTTTTTTTATAATAAAATCGTGGTTTTTAAATTCGCTAAGGATGAGAATGGAAAAGATACGACTCAAATTAAAAGCCTATGATCACCGCGTTTTGGATCGTTCGGTGGTGGCGATTGTTGAGGCTGTCAAACGCTCCGGTTCAGAGATTAGAGGTCCTATTCCCTTGCCCACCAAAAATAAGCGTTATACGGTTCTACGCTCCCCACACATCAACAAGGACTCTAGAGAGCAATTTGAGATCCGCGTGCATAGCCGTTTGATCGATATTATCTCTGCGACACCCGAAACCGTGGATAGCTTAATGAAATTAGATCTAGCTCCAGAGGTGGATGTAGAGGTAACTTCTATGGAAGGGAAATCCTAGCAGGCACTCTATGTGCGTGATTTTTTAATGGGAGAGAAAATGGAATATTTAGTCCAAAAGATTGGCATGAGCCGCGTAGTTGGGGCACAGAGTGTCCCGGTTACTTTGCTAAAAGTTTTAGAGAGCAAGGTATGTGCGCTTAAGGAAAATGGAAAGGCTTTAGTGGCTTATTCTCTGCACAAGCAACACAATAAAGCCATTGCCGGGCAAACAAAAAAAATACCAGCTCAGTAAGGAGTTTAACCGCTTTGCAACTTTGAGCGGTCCAGAAGAATTAGGCGATCTCAAAACAGATCCCCTAGAGAGTGCCCACAAAGTCAAAGCCACTTTTTACACTAAAGGACGGGGCTTTAGCGGTGCGATGAAGCGTTGGAACTTCCAAGGCGGTCCTGCTGCACATGGGAGTCGTTTCCACCGCCGTTTGGGTTCTATTGGTAATAGAGAATGGCCCGGGCGTGTGCAAAAGGGCAAGAAAATGGCGGGTCGCTATGGGAATGAAAAAGTAACATGCCATAATGAAGTGATCTCCTTTGATAAAGAAAGTAAAATCCTCGTGCTTAAGGGCTCTGTAGTGGGCTATGCAGGGGCTTATGGCAGGATTAGCGTCCAAAAGGAGAAAAAATGAAAGCAAAAGTCTTAGATGCCCAATGCCAAGTGGTGGGCGAGTTGGATTTACCTGCTAGGTATGCCCAAATCAATGCCCATAACCTTTACTTGTATGTCAAGCATTACCGCGCTTTGGGGCGTGCCAACACAGCTAAGAGCAAAAATCGGGGCGAGGTGAGCGGTGGGGGTAGGAAACCTTGGAGTCAAAAGGGCGGGGGGCGTGCGCGCGCTGGGAGCATCACTTCGCCCGTGTTTGTGGGCGGGGGCGTATCCCATGGGGCGACCAATAACCGCAATTATGATCTTAAAATCAATAAAAAGCAGAAAAAACTCGCCCTAGAATACGCCCTAGGGCAAAAGGCTCAAGATCAGAAACTCTTGGTGGTGGATCAAATTGAAATCCCTAGCCGTAAAACCAAAGATGCACAAGTTTTTGTCAAAAATCTCAACCAACGCGATGTGCTCTTGGTGGTGCAGAATCTACAAGAAGGCACGGATTTAGCTTTTAGGAATTTACCCAATTGTTTTTTGGTGGAAACAAGCGAAGTGAATGCCTTTTTAGTCGCTGCCTTTAGTGCGGTGGTGATCGAAAAAGCAGCGTTTAACACGCTTGTTTCAGTTCAATGAAGGAGTGGTCATGGCAGATATTACAAACATCAAATCCATACTTTACACCGAAAAATCCCTATCGATGCAAGAAAATGGGGTGATCGTGGTGCAAACCACTATGGGCGTGAGTAAAAACCAACTCAAGGCGATCTTTAAAGATTACTTTGGTTTCGTGCCCTTAAAAATCAACTCGCTCAGGCAGGAGGGCAAGGTCAAGCGTTTTAAGGGTCGTTTGGGACAACGCAATGACTATAAAAAGTTCTATGTCAAAGTCCCCAAAGATGCCAATATCACCGCTTTGAGCGCATAAGGAGAGTGCATGGCAATTAAAACTTATAAACCTTACACGCCTAGTCGCCGTTTTATGAGTGGCTTGAGCTCTGGCGACATCACCGCTAAAGCGGGTGTCAAAAAACTTCTGGTCAAATTGCCCGTGCATGCCGGGCGCAACCACAGCGGGAAGATCACCAGCCGCCACAAAGAGGGCGGGGCAAAACGGCTTTATCGCATCATTGATTTTAAACGCAACAAATGGGACATGGAGGGCAAGGTTAGCGCGATTGAATACGACCCCTACCGCAACACCCGCATTGCCCTAGTAGTCTATCCCGATGGGGACAAACGCTACATTTTACAGCCTAGCGGATTGAAAGTGGGCGATGTGGTGATCGCTGCTGAGGGCGGGCTAGACATTAAGACCGGTTTTGCCATGAAGCTTAAAAATATCCCTATGGGGACCATTGTGCATAATATCGAAATGCACCCCGGAGCGGGCGGACAGCTGGCTAGGAGTGCGGGCATGAGCGCACAAATCATGGGTAAAGAGGGCAAATACACGATTTTACGCATGCCCAGTGGCGAAATGCGCTACATTTTGAGCGAGTGCATGGCGAGCATTGGCGTGGTGGGCAATGAAGATTTTATTAACGCCTCCATTGGCAAGGCGGGGCGTAACCGCTATAAGCGTGTGCGCCCACAAACTAGGGGGAGTGCGATGAACCCAGTCGATCACCCCCATGGGGGCGGTGAGGGTAAAACTGGCTCGAGTGGCCACCCCGTATCGCCTTGGGGATTACCCGCCAAGGGCTATAAAACCAGACGCAAAAAAGCAAGCGATCGCTTGATCATTTCACGCAAGAAAGGCAAATAATGGGAAGGTCAATTAAAAAAGGTCCCTTTATAGACAAGCATCTAATGGATAAGACGCTCAAACACAAAGCCAAAAAAAGACAACCGCCCCATTAAAACATGGTCGCGCCGCAGCACCATTTTACCCGATATGATTGGGCTCACCTACAATGTGCATAATGGGCGCATTTTTGTCCCTGTCTATATCACTGAAAACCATGTCGGCTATAAACTCGGCGAATTTGCCCCCACAAGGACTTTTAAGGGGCATAAGGGCACCGTGCAAAAAAAGATAGGCAAGTAACATGGCAAATTATCACACAAAGGACAACTCATGAGCGTGGCGTTACTCCGCTATACCAGACTTTCCCCAACCAAGGCGCGTTTGTTGGCTAGACAAGTGCAGGGCATGAACGCCGAAGTGGCGATCGCCCGCCTCGAATTCACCCCCAACAAAGCCGCCCGCATCCTCTCTAGGGTGATCAGCGCAGCAGTTTATAATGGGCAATACGACTCTAGAGAAGTGGAGGTCTTAAGTTGCCGTGTGGATGCAGGCCCTGTTTTAAAAAGGCACATGCCCCGCGCACGAGGGCGCGCGACCGCCATTAGAAAGCCCACCGCACACATCAGAGTAGAAGTGGGCAAGGGAGGGCAAAAGTAAATGGGACAAAAGGTCAATCCAATTGGTTTAAGACTGGGCATTAACCGCAACTGGACTTCCCGCTGGTTCCCTAGCCATGAAACCGTTGCCAACATTGAGGAAGACTACCGCATCCGCAAATTCCTCAAAAAAGAGCTCTACTACGCTGGGGTGAGCGAGATTTTGATTGAACGCGCGGCCAAGAAGTTGCGTATCACCGTTGTAGCCGCCAGACCCGGACTCATCATTGGCAAAAAGGGCGTGGATATTGAAAAAGTCAAACTCTCTTTAAAAAATCTGATCCGCAAAGAAATCTCGGTGAATATCAAAGAAGCCAAACGCCCCCAAGCAGATGCGCAGTTATGTGCTGAGAATGTGGCGACCCAATTAGAGAAACGGGTTGCCTTTAGACGGGCGATGAAAAAGGTCATGCAAACGGCGATGAAAGCAGGAGCTAAGGGGATTAAGGTGCGTGTGTCTGGGCGTTTAGCTGGAGCTGAGATTGCGCGCACCGAGTGGTATATGGAGGGGCGTGTGCCACTGCACACCTTGCGGGCTAAAATTGATTATGGCTTTGCAGAAGCTTTCACAGTTTATGGCAATATTGGCGTGAAAGTGTGGGTTTTTAAAGGTGAGGTGCTGCACAAGGGCATCCAATCTGAAAAACGCGAGGAAAACGAGGAACGCGCCCCCAGAGCGCGCACTAGGAAAGGGAGAGAATAGCCATGTTGATGCCTAAAAAGACCAAGTATAGAAAGCAGATGAAGGGGCGTAACCGGGGCAAGTCCTACCGGGGTGCACAACTTGCCTTTGGCGACATTGGCATTAAAGCCATAGAACATGGGCGCATTGACTCACGCCAAATTGAAGCCGCACGGGTGGCGATGACACGCCACATCAAAAGAGCGGGCAAGGTGTGGATTCGGGTTTTCCCTGATAAGCCCCTAACTGCTAAACCCCTAGAAACGCGGATGGGTAAGGGTAAGGGCTCAGTGGAAAAATGGGTGATGAATATCAAACCCGGGCGCATTGTCTATGAAATGCTGGGCATTGAAGAGGGTTTAGCGCGCGAGGCATTGGCTTTGGCACAAAGAAAATTGCCTTTCAAAACCAAGATCGTAACCAAAGAGAGCGAAAATGAAATTTATTGAGTTGCAGAACAAAAACAAGGCAGAGTTGGAGAAGTTGCTAAAAGACAAAAAATTAGAACTCTTTGAATTGCGGGTCAAACTCAAGACGATGCAACTAAGCAACCCCAATGAGATTAGAGGGGTGCGTAAAGACATCGCTAGGATTAGCACCGCTTTAAGCACATTAAAGGCAGGACATGGAAACTAAGCAACCGCATAAACGCACCATTCAGGGTAAGGTCGTGAATAAAATTGATGCGTGTAGTGCTGTGATTTTGGTTGAAAGAAAGGTGCTCCACAAAAAATACCGCAAAATTGTTAAACGCTTTAAAAAATACACCATTGACGATCGCCAAGATCGCACGCAGGTGGGCGATTTTGTGAGTGCTGTCGAATGCAAGCCCGTTTCTAAAACCAAGACCTTTGCACTCAAAGAAATCATTGTTAAGGGAGTGTAAGTGATTCAGAGTTTTACTAGGTTAGTGGTGGCAGACAATAGCGGGGGCAAGGAGATCATGTGTATCAAGGTCTTGGGGGGTAGCCATAAACGCTATGCGAGCGTGGGCGATGTGATTGTGGCTTCTGTGAAAAAGGCGATCCCTAATGGCAAGGTCAAAAAAAGGGCAAGTGGTGAAAGCCGTGATTGTGCGGACAAAAAAAGAGGTGCAACGCCCTAATGGTTCTTTGATCCGCTTTGATGATAACGCAGCGGTGATTTTAGATGCTAAGAGAGACCCCATCGGCACGCGTATTTTTGGACCGGTGAGCCGGGAAGTGCGCTATGCCAATTTTATGAAAATTGTCTCTTTGGCTCCGGAGGTTCTGTAAATGAAGTGCAAGATTAAAAAAGAGGACATGGTGAAGGTGATTGCTGGAGATGATAAGGGCAAGGTGGGCAAGGTGTTAGCAGTCTATCCTAAACGCTCTTTAGTCGTGGTGGAGGGTTGCAAATTAGTCAAAAAAGCCATTAAGCCCACAGATGACAACCCCAAGGGCGGGCATATCCAAAAAGAAATGCCCATGCATATCTCCAATGTTAAGAAAGAGAAGGAGTAGAACATGCATGGCTTAAAAAGCTTCTATGAAAAGGAAGTGAAACAGAAATTAGCCCAAGAGTTGGGGATTAAAAATCCCATGTTGCTCCCTAAACTAGAAAAGGTTGTGCTGAGTGTGGGGGCGGGGGATTATGCCAAAGACATGAAGGTGATGCAAAA
The DNA here is from genome assembly GCA_000263275.1 of Helicobacter bizzozeronii CCUG 35545. Taxonomy (GTDB): domain Bacteria; phylum Campylobacterota; class Campylobacteria; order Campylobacterales; family Helicobacteraceae; genus Helicobacter; species Helicobacter bizzozeronii. The sequence continues at coordinate 39,269 of CAGP01000040.1, forward strand.
CATCGCCCAAACTCTCTCTTTGATTGCCGGGCAAAAGGCGGTGATCACCACCGCTAAAAAGTCCGTAGCGGGCTTTAAGATCCGTGAAAAAATGGCGGTGGGCGTGAAAGTTACTTTGAGAAATAAGGTGATGTTCAACTTCCTAGAGAAATTGATTGTGATTGCGTTGCCTAGGGTGAAAGACTTTAGAGGCGTGTCTAGGAATGGCTTTGATGGGCGGGGCAATTATGGCTTTGGGTTAAACGAACAGCTCATTTTTCCCGAGGTGGTCTATGATGACATCATGGTAACCCATGGGCTCAACATCGCCATCATCACTTCGACAAACAGCGACAAGGAGGCATTTAAGTTGTTAGAATTACTTGGAATGCCATTTGCGAAAGGACGCTAATGGCTAAAAAATCGATGATCGCAAAAACCCAAAGAAAAGCCAAGTTCAAGGTGCGTGCCTACACCCGTTGCAACATTTGCGGGCGACCACATTCAGTCTATAAGGATTTTGGCTTGTGCCGGGTGTGCTTGAGAAAAATGGGTAGTGAAGGACTCATTCCGGGTCTTAGAAAAGCAAGTTGGTAAGGGGTAGCCATGGTGAATGATATTGTAGCGGATTCTTTGACTCGCATCCGGAATGCGAGCATGAGGCGTTTAGAAGTAACCCAACTTTACTATGCTAAAATTGTGGTTTCGATCCTAGACATCTTCAAGGTGAGGGGTTTTATTACCAACTACCACATCAAGGAGAAGGACAATAAACCCTTTATCTCGGTGGAGTTGGCTTATGATGAAAAGGGTAGATCGCTGATCAATGAGATCAAGCGCTTGAGCAAGCCGGGCAGGAGGGTTTATAAACAATCCAAAGAGCTCAAACGCTTTAAAAATGGGTATGGTGTGATTGTGGTGAGCACTTCTAAGGGCGTGATCACCAATGAGGAAGCCTACAAACAGAATGTAGGCGGCGAAGTGCTTTGTAGCATTTGGTAGGAGCATGGCATGTCAAGAATTGGAAAACGCGTGATTAATATCCCTAATGGGGTGCAGGTCAGCCTAGAGGGTTCATGCCTGCATTTTAAGACCAATAAAGCCAGCCAGCAACTTGAAACGCATGGACGGGTTAAGATTCTCTTGGAGGGCAATACCTTGCGTTTTGAGCCCGTAGGGGGGAGCGCACAGGATCGCGCTTTTTGGGGGACTTATGGGGCTTTGGCGCATAATATTGTTGTGGGGCTGGATAAGGGCTTTAGCAAGAGCTTAGAGGTGAATGGCGTGGGCTATAAAGCGGCTTTGGGGCATAAAGTTTTGGAGCTCACTCTAGGTTTTAGCCACCCGGTTAAATACCCCATCCCTGAGGGTGTGGAAATTGCGGTGGATAAGAATGTGATCACCATCAAGGGGGCTAACAAGCAACAGATCGGGCAGATTGCTGCTGATATCCGAGCCTTCCGCCCCCCAGAGCCTTACAAAGGCAAGGGAATCAAATACAGCGATGAAGTGATTATCCGCAAAGCCGGTAAAACATCTAAAAAATAGGCAGAGGTTACCATGACAAAGAGTGTTTTAGAAAAAAAGAAGACTCAAAGAGTCAAACGCAAATTGCGTATCCGCTCTAAAATCTTTGGGACTTTGGAGCGGCCTAGAGTGAGCGTGTTTAAGTCCAATAAGCACCTCTATGCCCAAGCGATTGATGATGATAATCATACCACACTAGCCCATGTCGATGGGAAAAAACTAGGGTTAGGCAAGAACATTGAAGATAGTAAAAAAAGTTGCGGCAACTTTTGCTGAAAACCTAAAAGCTAGGGGTATCACCCAAGTGGTTTTTGATCGCAATGGGTATTTATACCATGGCGTGGTGGCGGCTTTTGCTGAAACTTTACGCGAAAACAACATCGCCCTTTAAAGGATGGACATGGAGATTAATCGAGAAGAATTCCAAGAAGTGGTCGTCAATATCGGGCGGGTTACCAAGGTCGTCAAAGGTGGTCGTCGCTTCCGTTTCAACGCCCTAGTGGTGGTGGGCAATAAAAATGGTTTGGTGGGCTTTGGTTTGGGCAAGGCTAGAGAAGTGCCCGATGCGATCAAAAAAAGCCATTGATGATGCGTTTAAAAACATCATTGAAGTCAAAATCAAGGGCACGACCATTGCGCATGATATTGAGCAAAAATACAATGCAAGCAAGATTCTCTTAAAGCCTGCAAGCGAGGGAACAGGAATCATCGCTGGGGGTTCTACCCGCCCCATGATTGAATTGGCTGGCATCAAAGATATTTTGACAAAGTCTTTGGGGTCTAACAACCCCTATAATGTGGTGCGCGCTACCTTCCATGCGCTCTCTAGAATCAAGGCTTAAGGAGTTTGCATGGCATTAGAACAACTTAAACCCGCTAAAGGGAGTGTCAAGGGCATTAAACGCGTGGGTAGGGGGCAGGGCTCTGGCATGGGCAAGACCTCTACAAGAGGGGGCAAGGGGCAAACCGCCCGCACGGGTTACAAACAAAAAAGGGGCTTTGAGGGGGGGCAACAACCCTTGCAACGCCGTTTGCCTAAAGTGGGCTTTAAGAGCCGCACTAAAGGGCTCACCTACAGCATTAATGTTGGCAAGCATCCCGAAATTTTAAAGCTAGAAACCTTGAGTTTAGAGCTGATTAAAAAAAGTCCATCACTTCCCCAGCTACATTGAAAGGGTGAAGTTAATCGGCGCAGGGGCAAAAGACTTAGCCTCTAGAATCCAAGATGAGAGAATCGCCACTAGCGGACAAAAATAATGACAAAAGCCATTGCCACTAAGATTTTCATCACACTGGGCTATCTCTTCCTTTACCGAGTTTTAGCCTATGTCCCCATCCCGGGAGTGGATTTGGCAGCCATCAAATCGTTTTTTGACAGCAATTCTAGCAACGCTTTAGGCTTATTCAACATGTTCAGTGGGAATGCGGTTTCGCGTTTGAGCATCATCTCTTTAGGCATCATGCCCTACATCACCGCCTCGATCATCATGGAGCTATTAAGCGCAACTTTCCCTAATCTAGCCAAGATGAAAAAGGAGCGCGATGGCATGCAAAAATACATGCAGATCGTGCGTTATGCGACTATTTTGATCACCATTATCCAAGCGGTGAGCGTGTCCTTTGGCTTGCGCAGTATTGGGCATGGTTCTAATGGGGCTATCATGATTGGCATGCAAACTTTCTTGTTGATCGCCACCTTTTCGATGCTCACGGGCACCATGTTGCTCATGTGGATTGGCGAGCAGATCACCCAAAGAGGGGTGGGCAATGGGATCAGTCTCATCATTTTTGCTGGGATCGTCTCGGGGATTCCCTCTGCCATTGCAGGCACTTTCAACCTAGTCAATACGGGGGTCATCAATGTTTTGGTCTTGATTGGTATCTTTGTTATCATCCTAGGGACAATCTTTTCCATTATCTATATCGAGCTAGCCGAAAGACGCATCCCCATCTCCTATGCTAGAAAAGTGATGTTACAAAACCAAAACAAACGCGTCATGAACTACATCCCCATTAAGTTAAACTTAAGCGGGGTGATCCCCCCCATTTTTGCTTCGGCTCTCTTGGTGTTTCCCTCCACCATTTTGCAAGCCTCCTCTAATCACATCCTGCAAGCCATCGCAGATTTTCTCAACCCACATGGGTATGCCTATAACATCTTAATGTTCTTACTCATCATCTTTTTTGCCTATTTCTATTCCTCCATCGTCTTTAACGCCAAAGACATTGCAGACAATCTCAAGCGCAATGGAGGCTTTATTGCGGGCTTAAGACCGGGCGAGGGGACTTCTAGCTTTTTAAACACGGTGGCGAGCCGTTTGACTTTTTGGGGGTCTTTGTATTTGGCGGTTATCTCTACCTTGCCTTGGATTTTTGGTTAAGGCGATGGGTGTGCCCTTTTACTTTGGGGGCACGGCTGTTTTGATCGTGGTGCAAGTGGCGATTGATACCATGAAAAAGATCGAGGCACAGATTTACATGGGTAAATACAAAACCCTCAGTGCTGTGGGCTTTTAATGGCGATTGCCTTAAGAAGTCCTAAAGAAATTGCCCTTTTAGCCAAGGCAGGGCAGGTTGTGGGGCAAACCCTAAAACTTTTAGAGCAAAAGGCACAGGTGGGGGTGAGTTTGTTAGAGCTGGATGCTTTGGCTGAAGAAAATATTTACAAAATGGGGGGTAAACCCGCCTTTAAGGGGCTTTATGGTTTCCCCAACACCCTTTGCACTTCTGTTAATGAAGTGGTGATCCATGGGATTCCCACAGATTACAAACTCCAAGAGGGCGACATTGTGGGGCTGGACTTAGGCGCATCCATAGAGGGTTATTTTGGCGATGGGGCTGTGACTTTAGCCATAGGGCACGCAGATAGCACAGATCAAGCCTTGATCGCATGTGCTAAAGAGAGTTTGTATGTAGTGATTTCTCAGCTTAAGGTGGGCATGCACTTTAAAGAAGTGAGCCATTCTTTAGAGCAAGAGATTAAAAAGCGGGGGTTTGTCCCCTTGCTGGATTTTTGCGGGCATGGGATTGGCAGATACCCCCATGAAGAACCCCAAATCCCCAACTACCTAGCCCCGGGGGCGAGCGCTAAAAGTGGCCCTAAGATCAAAGAAGGCATGGTGTTTTGTTTAGAGCCGATGGTGTGTCAAAAAGAGGGCAACCCCAAGATTTTAGAGGATCAATGGAGCGTGGTTTCTAGCGATGGGCTGAGGACTAGCCACTACGAACACACCATTGCGATCACCAAGGGCAAAGCGAGAATTTTAACGGAGATTTAAAGATGATTGGTTTTAAGGGTGCGCGGGTTTTAGCCCTGTCTGTTTTGTTAGGTGTGGGTGCTCAAGCAGATTCGTTGGTAGATTTTGTCAATACCTACCGCCAAAAAGGCATTGAGGCTTTAGATAAGCTCTTGCAATCTTATTTGACCCAACAGCAGTTTTGGGAAGATGTCTTATCCAAGCAAGACACCATTTATGGCTATTATGAAAAATTAGATTATCTCTTTGTGATCAACAAGGCTAGACCCCAACTCTCACTTTATAAACTAGAAGATGGTAAGCTTGATAGGGTGGGGGATAGCAAAGCTTTAGTGGGTTCTAAGTCTGGATATAAATTATTGGAGGGAGATAAAGCAACACCCATTGGTGTTTATCAGATCACGCGCAAACTTACCGGTCTGAGTGCCTATTATGGACCTTTTGCCCTAGAGACCAATTACCCCAATGCTTACGATCGAGCTTTAAAGCGCACCGGGCATGGCATTTGGATTCATGGACTCCCTCTAGATGGTAACCGAAACGATCTCAACACGAAGGGATGCATCGCAATTGAAAATAATATTTTAAAAGACTATGACAAGCTGGTCAAGGGCAAAAAAGCCTTATTGGTGGTCTATGAAAAACAATTTGCACCTGCGACTAAAAAAAGACTTGGCATTGGTTTTGAGCAGTCTGTATGCGTGGCGTTTGGCGTGGGCTAAAAACGACCTAGCCTCTTACCTTGAATTTTATGCCTCTAGCTTTAGGCATGCCAATGGGATGGATTTTAAAGCCTACCAACGCTTTAAAACCAAGATTTTTGCCAAAAACGAGAACAAAACGATCCGCTTCTCACAAATCAATGTTACCCCCTACCCTAACAACGAAGATCGCTCTTTGTTCCGTGTAGCTTTCATGCAAACTTATGAAGCCTACAAGCATAAAAAAACTTGCTTATTCTTCACATGGCCTCAAAGAGCTCTATGTAGAGATCAAAAACAACAAGATGCAAATTTTGACAGAAAAGTAATACTTGAGTCTTAATCGTAAGCTAGACAAATGAGGCGGTATTTTGAGTGGGGGGGGGGGGGTTGTATAAATCAGTCTTGATTTGGTAGTGCCAAAAGAGCACCCCAAGCACCCTAGTTATGAGCTAGGACTTGGCAAAACGACCGCCGACTTAAACCCCCAAGAGTTTTACCAACCACGCCGTAAAGCTGTGCTAATATTTGTGCAATCAAGGGGTAATACCCTTGGGGTTGGGGCATCAACCTTTGGAATAGGGAATGTAAGACTCCAAACGGAGCTATCCTGCTTGAAGCCGCG
>CAGP01000041.1 GCA_000263275.1 Helicobacter bizzozeronii CCUG 35545
AATCCACAATCCACAATCCACAATCCACAATCCACAATCCACAATCCACAATCCACAATCCACAATCCACAATCCACAATCCACAGACTTAAGGATTGGAGTTAGTGGATGAGGTGAAACATATCAAAGGAGTTTTCATGGCAAAAATTACAAACCTAGAGGGGTATGCTAAACCCGGAAGCGTTTTGTATTGCAAGATTGGTTTTTTGTCTTTGGCGGAACATTCGGGTATCTACATAGGGGATAATCTCATTGTCGAGATCACCAATAGAGATGGCAAGGCGTGGATCAGGAAAGCCCACCCCCGCCACTTTTTAACGCGTCTAGAGGATGAAAGAAATGGTAATCTCAAAGAGGGCGGGAAAATTTATATCACCTGCGACAAAGATGGGAACGCACTTGGTTCAGAACAAGTCGCCCAAAGAGCTAAAACAGCATATGAAAGCGCAAAAAGTAAGGCAAAAGGCAAAGACTATGCATATTTTCCCGTAGATGATTCTGAGTTGAATTGCCATAAGTTCAGTGCAGGGTGCTTACTGGGCAATTTCAAAAAATGATTGTGGGAGCTTTGAAAAACTTAAGGAAGCCATCCGCAAGACTTACGGCGCGTTTGAGTGGCGTTATGTGGAGATCGGCTAGTTATTATCCTCAACCCCGCAGTCTAAAACTATTCCCCACCACCAAAAGCGAGCTTAGGCTCATGCTTAGAGCCGCTAGGGGGGGGTTGATAAGCCCACACACCGCACAGGGGATTAAGAGCGCATTATAAGCAAGGCTGATGGTGAGGTTTTGTTTGGCAATTTTATAGGCATGCCTAGCGATCTGAAATGTTTTTAAGACACTGCTTAAGCGGTTATTCAACACAATCACATCACTATAAATCAAGCTCAAATCATTGCCTGCGTGCATGCAGATCGAAACTTGGCTTTGTGCGAGGCTAGGCGCATCATTCATCCCATCGCCCACCATCACCACGACTTCATGGGCATTAATCGCCTCTTGGATCACCGCTAATTTTGCAGCCGGGCTCAAGGGGGCTTGGCAAGCAATGCCTAATTCTTGGGCGATGTTAAAGACCTCTTTAGAGGCATCCCCGCTTAAAATCTCCACCCCCAAACCCATTTTTTTAAGCTGGCTAACCAATTCTAGGGCATCGGGGTTTAAGGGGGGCATGCAAATTAAAGCTAACTAAGAGTTGGTGATCCACACTATAAAAAAAATCCCCCTTGGCACTCCTAAGTTCTACGCCCTTGCTTTGCAAATAAGCCAAACTCCCCCCATGCAAGATATGCCCTTGATAGATTCCTTGCAAGCCCCCGACTTCTTGGGCGATGGATTCTAAAGCCAGCCCCGGGCGGGCTTGCTGGGTCTGTAGATAGGTGCTGATGGCTTTGGCGGTGGGGTGGTTGTTATGCCAGATCAAGGCTAGGAGCAAGTTAAGATCATAGGGGGCGTAAGTGTGTTGGGCTTGCACGCTTAGAGAATCTGTAAGTGTGCCGGTTTTGTCTAAAAAAACTTAGGGTGGCTTTGGCTAGAGTTTCTAGGCTAGAGGCTTGCTTGATGAGCACGCCTTGTAAAAAAGCGCGGTTAGTGCCTAAGATTAGGGCAATGGGGGTGGCTAGGGCAAAAGCACAAGGGCATGCCACCACCACCACACTAATGGCTACAACCAAGCCCCTTTGTGCGTCTGCAAAAAACCACCATGCCAAAAAGCTTAAGAGCCCAATGGCTAAAACCACCCCCCCAAAATAACGCACCAGCTTATTAGCCTCTTCTTGGATTGCAGGCTTACCTATAAAGCTTTTTTGCACTAATTGCACCATTTGGCTTAAAAACGAGCGTTTAAAAGGCATCGTGGTTTGGTAAATAAAGGCGTTGGCGTGGTTGGTGTAGCCTGCCAAAATATGATCGCCTTTTTGGAGGGTGGTGGGCGTATTTTCGCCATTGATCGCTTGGGTGCTCACCTGTGCGTTTTCACTCTCTAGCACGCCATCTAAAGCCACACTCTCCCCAGCCAAAACCTCTATGCGTGCCCCCACCCCCACCTCTTCAGGGCTCACCAGCACCCTTTGAATTTCCCCCTCTATTTCTTTAAGTAAGAGCACCTGCACGGGCAAACTGCTTTGCAAGCTATCTAAGACGCTATTAGCCCGTATCTTGGCCTTGAGTTCTAAAAACTTAGAGATAAAAACAAAGGTGATGATCATGCTCACCGATTCAAAATAGGGTTCTAGCCCCTTAAATAGCGCATAGATAGAGTAAAGATAAGTCCCTAGCGCGCCCAAACTCACGCCCAAATCCATGCCCAAAAAAGCCATGTTTTAAGCCATAAAAAGCCCCCCTAAAAAAGCCCGCCCCCGTGATAAAGAGGGTCAGGCTACTTAAAACCCATAAAGCCACCTGTAATTTAAATGCCATAGATGTGTCTATGCCTGAGAAATAGCCCGCATAGGAGGCGATGGCAATCCACATGGCGTTCATGGTGGAGAAAATCCCCACCACAAGGGCAATATAGTGGCTCTCATGCTCTTTTTTAGTGCGTTTGTCTTGGGTGTTGGGATCGTAAATGCTAGCACTATAGCCAATCGAGGCAATGGTGTTGAGGATATGGGGGATATGGGTGGCATTGGGATCAAAAATGACATAGGCGCGGTGTGTGGTGTAGTTGATCTGCACGGATTGAATCCCCTCTTGTTTTAACAACACCCGCTCAATAAGCCAAATGCATGCGCTACAATGGATATTTTCTAATAAAAGGGCGACTTCTAAATCCCCATTTTCTAAGGGCGTGGTGAAGGTCTGCAAAAAGGGCTTGGAGGTGTAACGCGCCTCATCATAGCTGGGTGTAGGCGTAACCGGGCTTAAAGTGCCCTTGTTAAGTTTGTCATAAAAGGTTTCTAGGTTTAGGGAGTGCAATAACAAAAAAGACTTGTTGGCAACCATGGCAGCAAAAAATAAAGGGGTTGGGGCTGTTCTAGCTTGATCGCCCCTTTGGGTGGGCATGGCAGGTGGCAATGGGCGCATAAAATTTCACTCAAGGGCAGCCTTGATACTATGGGTTTTGAAGTGTTGGTAAATGCGTGCCACTTCAGGGGTGTTGTCTTGCTGGGCTTTAGAGTTGTGGGTGATGAGGGGGGGGAGAATCTCTAATAAACTCTTGGAGTTTTTGCGCGCACAGCAGAGCACCAAAGTCGCCTTTTTGTCCTTAAAGGGATGCACAAAACGCAGACACAACGCCTTAAAGCCCACTTGTTGCAAGGCATTTAAGAGCATGTCGCTCAAATTGGCATGGTAGCAGAGGATAAAATGCCCTCTATGTCTGAGCAATTTAAAGGCTTTTTGGCAAAGAGCTTGCAAGGGCAAGAAGCGTTGGTTGGTGGCGCGCGCTCTTTGGGTGTTGGCGCTCTCTAGGCTGTTTTGGTGGTAATAGGGGGGGTTAGAGATAATGGCATGGTAGTGGTTGTTAAAGGGGTGTTCTAAAAAATCCGCACAGATCACGCAGGCTTTAGGGTGCTTTTGGCTATTGAGCGTGGCAAAAAAGGCGAGATTAGAATCAATTTCGATCAAATCTAGGGGGTTAGCAAATTCCCTAGCACAAAGTAGCCCCACAATCCCACAGCCTGCCCCCACCTCTAAGAGGGTGTCCCCCTTTTTGATAAAGTCCTTAGCAAAATGGGCTAAAAAGAGGCTATCGCTATTGTAGGCATAACCATGCAGGGGCTGGTAAAACCTCAAGATAGCCATAACAACACATCTTGATCCCAAATTTGGGTGAAACGGGGGGTAAAATTTTTGTTGATAGTGTGCTGGATGGGGGTATTTGTGGGGCTAAAGGCGGTGTTAGTGTGGATTAAAAGCATGTCAATTTGATCATGCAAACTCTCTAAAAGCCCTAGCCCGCCCTCAATGAGATTAAAGCCCCGATCGAGTGGCAAGTCCTCTAAGCTATGGCACACCCAAGCGCAACGCCCCACCACGCCAAACAAAGGGATACTTTGATCTAAGGGGTTGGTATCTCTAGTTAAAATCGCCACATCACAGAGTTTATTTTGATAGAGCGGATTAGCCAAGCGGTGATCCAATGTGGGGCGATCGGCGCGCACACTTTGACCTGAAATGATGAGCGTGTTGGCTACTCCGCGTTGGTTGTGGGTGAAAGTTTGGCTTTTAGCCCCGGAAATCTTGCCCTTATAAGAGCCATCTAGACGCATGGCAATCTTAAAGAGATTGAAAAAACCCTTAGATTGCAAACACTTAAAGGGGATTAAGAGGTCCTCGCATGCGCTTTTGAGCACGCCTTGAACCACCTCAATGCCTGCACCCTCTAAACAAGCCACCCCGCCCCTAGCCTCTTGACTCTCCTCTAAAGCCCCGATCACCACGCATTTAGGCTGGATTGTGGCGAGCAACTCCGCACAAGGTGGGGTTTTGCCAAAATGCCCGCAAGGCTCTAGGGTAACAAAAAGGGTGCAGTCTTTGAAAAGTCCGCTGTGGTTCTGGGCTAAAAAAATGGTAGGTTGCCTCACAATCTAATGGGTCTATGCTAGTTGGCATGGGCGTGGGGCTGAGTGCATTAAAGGCTTGGGCGAGGGCTAGGACTTCGGCATGGGGGGTATTTGCCTTTTGGTGGGCTTGTAAGGCTAATACTTCATCATTGCCACTGAGCACCATGCACGCCACGCTAGGATTAGGCAAGGCTAGGGTTTGGAGCTCCCAAGCCCGATCCACACAGGCGCGCATACAAAGTTGGTTGATCTCTAACATTAGTGGAAGAGTTGCAAAATCATGCTCAAAGAGCCCTGAATGGCTAGAGCATTGATAATATCTACAAAAAATGCCCCCACCAAGGGCACAACAATAAATGCCATGTGGCTAGCCCCGTAGTGGTTGGTAACCGTTTGCATATTCACCATCGCCGTTGGAGTCGCGCCCAGCCCAAAGCCACAATGCCCAGCACTCAGCACCGCCGCATCGTAATTCTTCCCACACATGCGGAAGGTTACAAAAAATGCTATATAGAATCATCAACACCACTTGGCAGGTGAGAATCACCGCCATGGGGAGGGCTAAATTCACCAATTCCATTAAATTAATGCTCATCAAGGCAAAGGCTAAAAAGAGACTCAAACTCACATTCCCAATCACACTCACCTCCCGATCAAAAACCTTATGGATTTTAGAATAGGATAAGATGTTACGCAATAACACGCCCACAAACAAGCACCACACAAAAGTAGGCAAAGTCGGCAAAGTCATGAAACCTAGCGACACGGCTTTGGTGTGCTTGGCAATAAAGGTCCCCACCAAAAGGGCGATACTCACCAACGCCAAACTTTGCACGAAACTATTAGCCGTGATTAGGCGTTCTTGTTTGGGGGTTTCAAAAGCCAACATGGGTCCATTCTCGCGCGCCTCTTTTTCTTGTGTGCTGGGTTCTAGGTGGTGCTTTTTAATCAAATAGTGCGCCACAGGTCCGCCAATAATCCCACCGCTGACTAACCCAAAGGTGGCGCACACAATTGAGACCTCTAGGCTTTGGGAAAAATTAAAGGGGGCTTTAGAGAGCACCTCAGACCACGCCGCACTGGTACCATGCCCACCCACCAAAGAGATCGAGCCCCCCAGCAAGCCCATGAGTGGATCGACCCCAATCAAACGGGCAATCCCAACCCCTACGATATTTTGCAACACCACAAACATAGCAACTGCCACTAGGAAAATGCCTAGCATTTTGCCCCCCTTTCTTAAAGAGGCAAAATCAGCACTCAAACCGATGGTGATAAAGAAAGTCAGCATTAAAGGCTCTTTGAGACTGGAGTCTAAAACCAGCTTGAAGTCATAAAAATGGTGGGCAACCATAATCCCAAATGCCACCAAAACGCCACCCACTACAGGTTCAGGTATGTCATAATCGCGCAAGAATTTAACCTTAGAGATGATGTAACGACCCAATAATAACACGCCCACCATACACACTAGGGTCCCATAAATATCTAGCGAGATTGTCTGCATCAAAACCTCCATTTAATTAAAGGGTAAAATATTTCGTATATAATAGCACACTCAAAGACCTATTATCGGATAAAGGGGTAGAATGCTCACAGTCTTGCAAATTGGAGCGGGGGGAGTGGGGAGAGTGGTAGCCCACAAGCTCTGCCAAAACCGCCATCTGTTTGAGAGGGTGGTGCTGGCTAGCCGCACCCTTTCTAAATGCGAACAAATTGCCGCCAGTGTGAAAGCCAAAGGTTGGGGGGAGCTTGTCTGTGAGCAAGTAAATGCCGACAGCGTAGAGGAAGTGGTGGCTTTGATTGAAAAATACCAGCCTAAAGTGGTGCTCAATATCGCCTTGCCCTATCAGGATTTAACCATCATGCAGGCGTGTTTGCAAACCAAGACCAATTACTTAGACACCGCCAATTACGAACACCCCAATGTTGCCAAGTTTGAATACAAGGAACAATGGGCTTTTGATCAGGCTTATAGGGACGCACAGATTTTTGCCTTGCTAGGGTGTGGGTTTGATCCGGGGGTAACCAATGTCTTTTGTGCCTACGCCCAAAAGCATTATTTTGATGAGATTTATAACATTGATATTTTGGATTGCAATGCGGGCAACCACCCCTACCCCTTTGCGACCAATTTTAACCCTGAGATCAACTTAAGGGAGGTGAGCGCACCGGGGCGTTACTATGAAAATGGGGCGTGGGTGGAGACCAAACCCTTAGAGATCAAGCAAACTTGGGCATATCCGGAGATCGGGGAGCGCGATTCTTATTTGCTCTACCATGAAGAATTGGAATCTCTAGTCAAGCACATCAAGGGTTTAAAACGCATCCGCTTTTTCATGACCTTTTCAGAAAATTACCTCAACCACATGCGTTGTTTAGCCAATGTGGGGATGCTCAACATCACTCCCGTGCAAGTGCCCACCACCAACGGGGGGCAAGCTGAGATCGTGCCCATTCAGGTTTTAAAACAACTCTTGCCCGATCCAGCCAGCCTAGCGGGCAAAACCACGGGCAAAACCAATATCGGGTGCTATATCCATGGCAATAAAAACAAGCAAGAAAAGCGAATCTATATTTACAATGTGTGCGATCACCAAAAATGTTATGATGAAGTGGGCTCGCAAGCCATCAGCTACACCACAGGCGTGCCCGCTGTGGTGGGGGCGATGATGATTTGCAAGGACATTTGGGGCGGGGAAAACTCCAAGGGGGTCTTTAATTTAGAACAACTCAATCCCGATCCTTTCTTAGAAGAACTCACCAAACAAGGGCTACGATACGATGTGATCGAACGCTGAAGCTGTTTGCAAACCAACACCATTTTACAAGGCGATTGTGCCACTCTTTTAAAGACTTTGCCTAGTAGCAGTGTGGATTTTATCTTTGCCGACCCGCCCTATTTTATGCAAACCCAAGGGGAGCTTTTCAGAGTGGGCGGGGCAAAGTTTGCAGGCGTGGCTGAGGCGTGGGATAAATTTAAGGACTTTGCCCACTATGATAGCTTTTGTAAGGCGTGGCTCACAGAGTGCAGACGGGTTTTAAAAACTAATGGCAGTATTTGTGTCATTGGCTCGTTCCAAAACATCTACCGCTTGGGGGCTTTGATGCAGGATTTGGGCTTTTGGGTGATTAATGACATCATTTGGGCAAAATCTAACCCCGTGCCTAATTTTAACGGCACGCGTTTATGCAATGCCCATGAGAGCTTGCTTTGGTGCGCTAGAGACAAAAACGCTTCTTTTACTTTCAACTATAAAACCCTAAAAGCCCTCAATGGGGGCAAGCAAGAAAAATCCATTTGGGAAATCCCGTTATGTGTGGGGGCTGAAAGACTCAAAGATAAGCAAGGGCGTAAGCTCCACCCCACCCAAAAGCCCGAAAAGCTCTTAGAAAAGTTGCTGTTAATGGCAACAAGACCGGGGGATTTGATCCTAGACCCCTTTTTTGGCACGGGCACCACCGGGGCGGTGGCTAAAAGATTGGGGCGCAACTTCTTAGGCATTGAAAAAGACCCCAACTACATCCAAGCCGCCCTAGCTAGGATCAAAAACACGCCCATTAAAATGGACGCTTTTAGTGCCTTAGAGCACGAGAAAAAGCCCCCCAAAGTGGCGATGAAAACCTTAGTCAATGTGGGGTATTTACAAGTGGGTCAGGCTTTATACACCCCAAATAAAGCCAAAGCGTGTGAAGTTTTAGCAAGCGGGCAGGTACAAGATTCTAGCGGAGCTATTTTATCCATCCACAAAATGAGTGCCAAGATTTTAAATAAAATTAACCACAATGGGTGGGACTACTTTTACACCCACCACAAGGGGCACTTTATCCCCTTAAATGACTTGCGCTATCTCTACACAAAGGACAACGATGCCAAATGATTTCCAAGTCCTAATCCATGCGAGCGTGCAAGAAATTTTACAAAATTGCACTTCCCCCGAAAAATTAAAAGAACTCACACAAACACACCAAGCAAAACTCCACTTTATCCCCACAAAATACCGCATTTTAGGCGGACTCTTGCAGAGCATGAACATCCAATTTGGTAACCTTCTAAAAGTGTTGATGAAAAATTTAATCGTCAAAGAGCAACGCTATGAAATCTTAGAGCAATACAGCGGACAAGAGAAAAATAAATTTACTTTAAGCAAGACCAACGAAACACTCATAGACCAATACATCACCCAACGCCAAGCAGAAAACTTAGGGCTCGAAAATGCCTTTAAGCAACTTTGCGCCCAAATTTTCAGCAATAACCAAAGGACGGATACTTCTATTCATGTTACCCATGACATTGACTTGCTTTTTAAAGATAAGGAGAGGCAAAAAATCTACTATATAGAAATCAAATACAATGACGATCACGACACGGATAAATTCGAGGGTATCAACCGCAAATTCATTAAAACTTATGCCTGTTTGTTGCGTGCTTTGTCCGTAAAAACGCCCGATGCACTTGTACCTATTTTGTTTTACTTTAATGATAAAAAGAGGGAATACAACAAATATATCCCCGAACATAGCCACATCTACCGGGGCAAACGTCTTTTTTGACACTTTTTTAAGCACAAGTTACACAGAGCTAGAGAGCTATTTGGCGGACTTTTGTAACAACCCTAAAAATATCCAAGCCTTCGATGTGCTCTACTCTAAAATTTGTCTTGGCTAACCCCAACATTTAACCGCTTTTGTTAAAATAACCCCCTTCTTGATGAGCCAGTTTGGCTAACACGCTTTTAGGGCGTATTCTCATTTTAGGGTTTTGCGTGCGTTTTTTCACACAGAAATGGGCAGTTGTGCCCTGTGTTTTGGTTCTCTGCGTGGCTTCTGTCTTTTATTTTGGCTTAACGGGCACTTATTGGGCACTTACGGGGGAATTTACGCGCTGGAGTGCCCATATTTTAAGCTTGTTGGGTGTGGATACAAGCCACTTGGGCTATTTTAAAATCATCGGTTTGTCGGGCAGTGTTTTAGAACGGGTTGATGGCATGATGGTGTTTGGCATGATGGCGGGGGCTTTTTGTGCGGCTCTGTGGGGCGGGGGGGTGCGTCTTAGCTATGCGCCACAATTTATGCGCGCCTTGCTAGGGGGCGTATTAGCTGGCTTTGGGGCTAGATTGGGCATGGGCTGTAATTTGGCAAGTTTTATGACGGGTATCCCCCAATTTAGCTTGCATGCGTGGTTTTTCACCGTGGCTAGTTTAGCGGGTATCTATTTGGGGTTTAAAATTGTGCGCCCTTTAAGTTGCCCTAGACCCCTAGGGGTTGTTTTGCCCTCTAAAATCGGGGCTATCTTGGGTTTAGGGGTCTTTGTTGGTGTGATTGCCCTAGCTTGGCGCGCTCCCTTAGCCACGCTGGCATGGGCGGTGGGCTTTGGCTGGTTTTTTGGCTTTGTGATTGCCCGATCACAATTTTGCTTCACTTGTGCTTTTAGAGATTTATTTGTTTGGGGCAAGATAGGCCCGGCTTGCGCGTTGGTGGTGGGCATGATGATTGCTAGTATCGGGGTGTTTGGCTATATCCAACTGGGCGTTCCGGCTAAAATTATGTGGGCTTCCCCGGGGATTTTGATTGGGGGTTTGCTCTTTGGTTTGGGCATTGTGCTAGCTGGGGGGTGTGAATGCGGGTGGCTTTTTAGGGCTATGGAGGGGCAGATTCATTTTATGCTAGTGGGCGTGGGCAATATCATTGGGGCAGGGCTATTGGCTTTAAGCTGGGATTATTATTCTAGTTGGATCACTAGCTACCCCAAAATTAATCTCTTGCTCTCTTTGGGGCATTTGGGCGGGCTGTTGTGCCAATATGCCCTGCTCTTGCTGCTCTTGCTCTTTGTGCTGGGCGTGGGGAGAATTGCGAGCAAGGGTTAAGAATAGGACTTTAAAAATTCCTTGCATTGTTGCAAAGCCAAAAAGCGGTGTGAGAGGGTGTTTTTTGTAGCAATTTGATCCATTGTTTGGGTGTGCCCCTCAGGGATAAAAAGCGGATCGTAGCCAAAGGCTTTTGGGTTTAGGGGGGCTTGGCAAACTTTGCCCCTACACTCCCCCCTAAAACTCTTTTCTTGCAACACCCCGCCCACGCACACACACAACGCCATGACACACACAAAAGAAGCCCCAGATTGCTTAATCCCCAACTCTTTTAAACATGCCAAAAGCTTAAGATTGTTGGCTTGATCGCCTAAATCTTGCTGGGGCACATCAAAATCTCCTTGGGCGATTTGGTGGGCATTTTGGGGAATATCTGCAAAACGCGCGCTAAAAACCCCAGGTCTGCCATTAAGCGCATCCACACACAGCCCGCTATCATCAGCCAAGACACATAGATCGTTTTTATTAGGGAGGCGATCATAAATAGCGCGTGCCTTGAGGCGGGCATTTTCTGCAAAACTGCTGCCATTTTCCACGATCTCTATTGCATCTAAGAATGTGTGGTAGCTTTGGACCTCAAATGCGGGCAAAATCGCGCGCAATTCTTGGAGTTTTTGGGCGTTGTTGCTGGCAAAAATAATGGTCATTGGACTTAAGCCTTAAATAAATGTTGGGGGAGGGGCAAGAGCACGAGCAGACTGGCTAGCAAACAAAGCCCACACACCACAAACATGGCAAAAAAAGCTCACTAAGCCCAAAGCCCAAGTGAAGATAAAAGAAAAAAGGGCTTGGAAGATGGCAAAACTCAAGGTGATCACGCTGGAGGCTTGCACAAAATGTTCTTTGCCCATGATGTGAAAAGCCATGGTGCTAGTGAGAGTCAAATTCCCCGTTGTGCCTAGCCCCATTAAAAAAAATAGAGAGATTGAGCCAGTAGAGATTGGTTGAAAAGGCTGCCAAGACACAAGAGAGGGTTTTAAGGGTTAAAATAATGCTGGAGGCGTTTTTTAAACCCACCCGTTGGGCTAGCCAAGCACTTAAGATTGTCCCCAAAGCCGCTCCAAAGCCAAAAAACGCCCACGAAGTCCCCGCGCTTTCCTTGCTAAAGTGTAAAAAACGCACCAAATAATCCACCCAAAAAAGCGTGTGGGGCAGGTAACCAATGGCATTTAACACGACTGAAACCAGCAAGAGGGCAAAAAAATAGGGGATTTTAAAGGGGTGATCTTGTTTGGTGGTCACCTTGGGCGGGTGTAGGGTCTTTAGCGCAAAACAAGCCAGAGCAAAGGCAAACAGACTAATGACACCCAAGAAAATCCATGCAAAGTGGATTGCATGGGCAAAATGGGGCAAAATGAAGCCACTAAAAACAGCCCCCACCCCAATCCCGCTGAAAACAAGCCCACTGACCATGGATCGCCTGCGTTCAGGCACAAAGGGCAAACACAGAGGGGCAGATAGGACAATCAAGCACGATGAAGCCACGCCGGCTAAAAAACGCCAAGCCCAACTCCAAGCAAAGGGCAAGTCATCAAAAAAAGCAGGCAAAGAAGCTTAGGGCAATGACTAAAAAAACTGATTTTAGCGATACTTTCTAAAGAGAGGTATTTTTGCAAGAAACTTAGAGCCGCGCTCCCAAAAATGTAACCCACCATCACCGCAATACCCAGCTGGATACTTTGGTTTTCGCTCAGTTTCCCGGATAAAATGAGTAAGGGAATCAACACCACATACCCAAAACGCGCCAAGCCATTGGCCACAAAAGTAGCCAAAAAGCACGCCAAAACACGCAAACCCACGACAAAATCCTTCTAAGAGACTTGCGGGGATTTTACGCCACTAAAGCCTATTTTTGGTAATTCTCAATCGCCTTTTGCAAAATTTCTTGGGCTTGGACCTTGTTGCCAAAGTCCTTGACCTTGACCCATTTTTCAGGTTCTAAATCCTTGTAAGTTTCAAAAAAATGTTTGATTTTTTTGGAGCACAATGGGGGGCAAATCCTCTAAATCTTGGATTTTGGCATAACGCGGATCGATTTTTTCTAAGGGCACAGCCAATAATTTTTCATCCATCCCGCTTTCATCCTCCATCACCAACACGCCAATCAAACGGCAAGCAACCACGCTCCCAGCTTGAAAAGGGTCTTCACCCAGCACCAAAATATCAGCTGGGTCGCCATCAAGGCTGAGTGTGTGGGGCACAAAGCCGTAATTGGCTGGATAGACCATCGAGGCATACATGATTCGATCCACCAACACCGCCCCGCTGTCTTTATCGACCTCGTATTTGATATTAGAGTTGTAGGGGATTTCAATGACCGCATTGACTTTATTGGGGTTGCTCCCGGTGGGGATTTTTGAGATGTCCATGTTTTTCCTTAAATGTTTTCTTGGATACGGGCTTGTAAATCGCCCACAATTTCTTCAATGGTGCGCTCACCATTGATGACTTGATGCACTTCCTGCACTTTATAAAATTCGACCAAGTGTTCTAGAGGTTTTAAATAAACCTGCATGCGGTTGTTAAAAACCTCAATTTTATCATCATCGCCCCGCGCACGCCCTAAAACACGCTCTCTAGCCACTGCCTCGCTGACCTTGACCTCAAACACGCCTTTTAATTTCACTTCCTCTTGGGCTTTAAGAACGCGATCGAGTGCGTGCATTTGCTCCACACTACGCGGATAGCCATCGATGATGATCACATCTTTATTGGCACTCTTAATGGCGTTTAAAATCGTATCCACGACAATTTCTAGGGGCACTAATTCGCCCTTGCTGGTGAATTGGGCGATGTGTTGCCCCCGCTCGCTTTGGCTAGCAATCTCAGCGCGCAACAGATCGCCTGTAGAGTAATGCACCATAGTGTCGGCATTGCGCTCCATAATCAGTTGTGCGTCTGTGGTTTTCCCGCTACCCGGGGCTCCGATGATTAAAAATAAAGATTTCATTGATCTCCTTTAAATTTTTTTGGGGTTTCTTAAACGGATATGTAATTCTCTTAATTGTTCCTCGCTAGCAGGGCTAGGGGCTTGGCTTAATAGGCAGGTTGCCTTTTGAGTCTTGGGGAAGGCGATCACATCGCGGATACTGGGCACTTTGGCTAAGAGCATGATTAAGCGATCAAAGCCAATGGCAAAGCCCCCATGGGGGGGTGCGCCATAACGCAGGGCATCTAGCAAAAAGCCAAATTTTTCTTGCGCCTCTTGTGGGCTAATGCCTAAGATGGCAAAGACCTTCTTTTGAATCTCCTCTTTGTGGATACGCATGCTCCCCCCGCCCAGCTCCACGCCATTTAACACGATGTCATAGGCTACTGATTGGATTTCCTCGGGGTTGGGGTTGTCAATGTCTTTGGGCAGGCTAAAGGGGTGGTGGGCTGCGCTTAACTTCCCTTCATTGCGTTCAAACATGGGAAAATCCACGACCCAAAGCAGATTAAAGGCATCTAAATCAATCAAATTGAGATCGCTGCCCAATTTTAAACGCAAACGCCCCATGTAATCTAACACGATCTTTTTCTCGCCTGCCCCAAAGAAAATAATATCCCCCTGTTTGGCTTGCAAGCGATCTAAGAGTGTTTGCAAAGCGTCGGGGGGCATAAATTTAACTAAGGGCCCCTTAGCCCCCTCAGCCTTGATCTGGATATAGGCTAGCCCCTTAGCCCCAAACTGGCGCACAAATTCCTCTGCTTGGCTCAAATCCTTACGGGTAAGCAAATTATCCCCCCCGGGGACTTTTAACGCCTTAAAGCGGTTGATCTTGGGATCACTAGCGATTGTTTTAAAAATCTCATTGCTCGAATCCAAAAACAGATCGCCCACCTCCACCAAGGGCAACCCAAAACGCAAATCGGGCTTATCGCTCCCATAGGTTTCCATCGCCTCGTGGTAATCTAGGCGGTTTAAAGGGGGGCTGAACCTCTATACCCACACTGGCAAAGACTTCTTTTAAGAGTGTTTCAGCAACCCCGATCACATCTTCTTGGGTGCAAAAACTCATCTCCACATCAATTTGGGTGAATTCGGGCTGGCGATCGGCGCGCAAATCCTCATCTCTAAAACATTTGACAATTTGGTAATAGCGATCCATGCCCGCCACCATTAAAATTTGCTTGAAGAGTTGGGGGCTTTGGGGCAGGGCAAAAAATGCCCCGTCATGCACACGGCTAGGAATCAAAAAGTCGCGCGCGCCCTCGGGGGTGGTTTTAGAGAGCATGGGGGTTTCAATCTCTAAGAAGTCTAGGCGATCCAAACAATCCCGCACGGCTTTAGCCACCTTGCTGCGCATTTTAAAAATCTCATAGGCTCTAGGGGCGCGCAAATCTAAAAAGCGGTATTGCAAGCGCAAATCCTCATTCACGCTTGGATCGCCTATGGCAATGGGCGGGGTTAGGCTTTTTATTTTCAAGTTGCAAGGATTCTAACACCACCTCGATTTTGCCCGTTTTGAGCTTGGGGTTTTCTAAGCCCTCCCCCCTAGGGCGCACCACACCCCTTATAACCAGCACATCCTCATGCCTAACCAAGCTGGCTTGCTCATAGGCAGGCGAACTAGGATCGCAGACCAACTGCACCAACCCGCTTTTATCGCGTAGATCGATAAAGATCACGCCCCCATGGTCGCGGTAGTTATTACACCACCCGCATAACTCCACCTTTTTTTGGATATGTTCCACCCCCACTTCTGCACATAATTGTGTCCTTAGCATGCCTTGCCTTTATTATTTTTTTAAATACCCTTGTAAGAGTTCTTGAATCTCTTGCGGGTGGGATTTGATCACAAACCCATCAGCGTGTAACGAGTCGGCAAGTTGTTTATTGGATTCGCTACTCATAGAAGAATTGACAATGACGGGTAAATGCTTGGTGCGCGCATCGGCTTTAATGCGTTTGAGCACCTCAAAACCCGATACAACGGGCATTTCTAAATCCGTGATCACCGCCCCGACCCCATTAACCACCTTATCTGAAAAGAGTCGTTTTAAAAGTTCGTCCCCATTGGGGAAACTCTCATATTTCAAATGCAAACTCTCCACGATCTTTTCTAAATTTTTCATCGCCACTTGCGAATCTTCGGCAATGAAGATGGTTTTATCGCTCCGCACCGCTTCAACAAACTGGGTTTTGAGGAAGTCTAATTCTTGGATTTCT
Organism: Helicobacter bizzozeronii CCUG 35545; assembly: GCA_000263275.1. Lineage (GTDB taxonomy): Bacteria > Campylobacterota > Campylobacteria > Campylobacterales > Helicobacteraceae > Helicobacter > Helicobacter bizzozeronii. Next base: position 15,525 of record CAGP01000041.1, read on the forward strand.
GGGAAGGTTTCTACCAACATCTTTTCCACATCTAAAATCTGAATCACCCGCCCTTGCTCAAAGCGCGTGATCGCGCTCACCTTCCCCCCTGCATCAAAACCCTGTTTGTCCCCCACGCTGATTTCCCCCCAACTCTTATGCACGATCCGCTTGATTGCAAAAATCTTCAAGCCCACCACATAGCCTGAAAACTCGCACACAATGACCAAGTTTTTATCACTCTGCACAGAGGAGGTGCTCAAATCCCGATGGGGCATGCGCGCATCGTAGTAGAGCCAACGCCCCATATCAATTAAGGGTACGGATTCGCCCCGAATAGTCAAAAACCCCAACATCATGCCCTCATTGCCCCCCACCGTTTCGGTTACATCGCCATCATAATGGATGATCTCGCGGATTTTAAAAATATTAATGCCATACAATTCGGCATCGTTGTTTTCATCGCTAGTCAGTGTGAAACACAAAAATTGCGCTTCGTTGTTGAGGTGCAAAGAAATAGTGCTATCAATGTCGCTAATCAAAACTATCCTTTAGGCGATATAGTCGCTCAAGCTATTTTAACCTAAAAAGAGATAAAATTTACCCTAAATTAATGCCATTATAGCAAGAGCTAGCAAATGATACAAACTTTTAAGGACTACCAGCTCTTGGTTTCCCAACTGGTCAAGTGGGCGCACCATTATTATGTCTTAGCCGATCCGTTGGTCAGCGATGCTGAGTATGATGCGTGTTACCGCCAAGCCTTAGAATATGAAGCCAAGCACCCCCAAGAGATTTTGCCCCACTCACCCACCCAGCGCGTGGGCGGGGTCATCTTGGATTCTTTGCCCAAAAAAGCCCACTTAGTGCGCATGTGGAGCTTGGATAATGTCTTTAATAGCATAGAGCTAGAAACATGGTTGAAACGCATTTTCAAAGACCACCCCAACGCCACCTTCACTTGTTCGCCCAAACTAGATGGCGCATCGCTCAATCTCTACTATGAAAACGGGCAATTACAGAGTGCCACCATGCGTGGCAATGGCACAGAGGGCGAGCTTGTAACCCATAACGCCAAAACGATCCGCTCAATCCCCCTAAATATCCCCTACACAAAGCCTATCGAGATTCGCGGGGAGGTGGTGCTCAAAAAGAGCGATTTTTTTTGCCCTCAACAGACAACGCCTAGAACAACAAGAGCCCCTATTTGCTAACGCTAGAAACGCCGCTGTGGGGAGCTTGCGCCAATTAGACTCCAGCATTGCAGCTAAACGCAAATTAAGCTTTCTGCCTTGGGGATTAGGGCATGCTGATTTTAGCAACCCTAGTTTTAAGGCGATGATGGATCAAGTGGTTAGCTGGGGCTTTTTTGGATTTGGAGTTTGTTGCCTGCCAAGATGTGGGGCAAATCCAACAAGCCTATAACCAGCTATTAGCCAAGCGCGCCCAAGCCCCCTTTGAGATGGATGGGATGGTGATTGTAATTGATGATTGGGGCTTACAAGAAGAATTGGGCTGGACGATCAAAGCCCCCCGCTTTGCAATTGCCTACAAATTCCCCGCCCTTGAAAGACACACCCGCTTATTGGGGGTGTTGCCACAAGTGGGGCGTAGCGGGGTGGTAACACCCGTAGCACTCTTAGAGCCTATAGAATTGGAGGGCGCGACCATTTCTAGAGCTACCCTGCACAATTACACCGAAGTGCAAAAAAAAAGGCATTTGCTTAAATGATGTCGTGGTGGTGATTAGGAGCGGGGATGTGATCCCCAAGATCATTAAGCCCTTAACCCACTTGCGCGATGGCACACAAACCCCCATCACCCCCCCCACGCATTGCCCAGAATGCCAAAATGAGTTGGTTAGCCAAGAACCTTTTTTGATCTGCACGCGCGCTGCTTGCCCAGCACGGATAAAAAAAAGCCTTGTTTATTTTGCCTCTAAAGAAGGCTTGGAGATAGAGGGCTTGGCGCAAAAAAGCATCGATCAACTCTACCAAAGAGGCTTACTCCCCAACATCGCCAGCCTTTACGATCTCAAATTAGAAGATTTACTAGCCCTGCCCGGCTGGAAACACAAAAAAGCCCAAAATCTCATAGAGGGCATTGCTAACACCAAGCACGCCCCGCTGTGGCGTTTGATCAATGCGCTGGGGATTGAGCATATCGGCAAGGCAGCCAGCCAAAAATTAGCCCAAACTTTTGGATTAGAGGTTTTTTTACAGAGTGTGGGGCAAATCCAAGCACTCGAGGGCTTTGGGAGTCAAATGGCAACTTCGTTTGTGGATTTTGCCCACCAAAACGCCTCTTTGATCCAAGAACTCTTAGAGCGTATCCAACCACAGAGCCCCCCTAAAAACCAACCCTCTTTTTCTTTTCTGGCGGGTAAAAATGTGGTGATCACGGGCACTTTAAGCCAGCCTAGGGCACAAGTGGCTAGCCACCTAGAGCAACTCGGGGCGCACATCCAAACGGGGGTGAGTCAGATGACAGATTATTTAATTTGCGGGGAAAACCCCGGGAGCAAGCTAGAAAAAGCGCACAAGCTAGGGATTAAAATCCTAGATGAGGCTAGCTTGCTAGAAAAACTAGGCGCGCTCTAGTGTGAGCACCCACACCCGCCCCCGCAACATTTTTTAGCACCTCCGCTGTGCGTGTGTAGCACCTCTTGCTTAGAGGCTTCTCTAAAGCCTAGCACCTTGAGATCAAAAAACTAAATTCTTTGCCTGCTAAGGGGTGGTTATAATCCAACATCACCATTTTATCGCTAAAATCTTTCACGCTCACCTGCACGCTTTGGTTATTTTCGCCTTGCCCAAATAGGGTCATGCCCCGCTCTAGCTTGATTCCCTCAAACTGATCTCTGGGGACCTCTTGGAGGTAATCGGTGCGGTATTCGCCATAGGCCTCATGGGGGGGGATGGTAACACTAAAGCTCTCGCCCACTTTGGCATGCAACACCGCTTTTTCAATCCCCACGATCACTTGCCCAGCACCCATCAAAAACTCTAGGGGCTTTTGCCCCACATTGGAATCTAAAATCTCTTGGGTGGCTTGATCGCGAACTTGGTATTCAATGATGGCAACTTGTGCTTGTTCTTGCATGGGGTATCCTTTCTTTTTAGGTGGGCTATTGTAGCATAAACCTAGTGTTTGGACTCTGTTTTTTGTCTTTTTTGCAAAATCTCAGTGGCTTTTTTGCCTTGCTCGCTTTGGGGGTAGAGTTGGCTTAAAGAGCGCATGAATCGCTCAAAATTAGCCTGATCCTTTAAAAACCCAAAAGACCAAGCGGTGTGCCAAAGCAAAATGGGCATGTAGGTGGTTTTATCCTTGATGAGCGCGCTATGCTTGTAAAAGCTAATTGCTTGGGCGTAGTGCTTTTGTTCGTAGGCGCATTCCCCAGCCATGTAGTAGCTATAAGCCGGTCTATATTTGATCTCGCCCAACCACTCAAAACGCATGCCCGCTTGCTCGTGTTGCTTGTGGCGGAAAAGTTTTAAAGCCTCTTGGAAAATCTCCTTGCGCTTATTATAGTCTTTGATAAAGGACTGCGGGGTTTGGGGGGGAGCAGGCTCTTTGGAGGGGGTGGGGGCAACTATGGGCGGTGTTTGGGGGGGGGCGTTGTTGCTGGGGCTTGGGGTTGTGGGGTAGGAGTTTGAGGGGGAGGCGTGGTTTTTTCTTGGATCATCTTTTCTTGGATACGGGCGAGCTCTTGGAGTTTTTGGGCATTTGCTTGTGCTTGATCGTCAATGGATTTTTGGATAGCGGCTAGCTTACTGGCAAAGTCGGTATTCATCTGCGTGATGAGCTGGTTGGTAGCGGCAATTTTTTTGATCGAGTTGCTGGAGGGCGTTTTTATTGGTCTGTATTTGGGTTTTGAGGGTTTCTAGCAAGCTAGCTTGGCTTTTGAGCATGTCTGCTTGCATATCTTGGGTTGCCTTCAAGGATTTGAGGGCCTGATCGTGGCTATCCAGTGTGGTGGAAAAGTCATGCAACTTGGCTGCCTGTCCTTTAAAAAGATTATTGAGCCCATCTTGGTGTTGTGAAAGCGCATCAGCTTGGCTTTGCAAAGTGGTGAGGATATTTTCTAAATTCCGGTTGCTGGATTTGAGCGTGTTGAGCTCTTGTTTGGTCGCCCCACTTTGCAAATCAAAGGCAGAGGGCTCGGCACACAAAACCCCCAAAAGCCCCACACACAGCCCAAAACGCAACACCACAACACCCACCTAATCCACCACTTTAATATTCACTCTTCGATTCTTGCGGTAGCACTCTTTGGCTTTTTCTTGGCATGCCGGTTTGGTCTCTCCATAGCTGACAATCTTGATCATCTCTTTGGGGATGCCCTTAACAATCAAAGCCCGCTTGACGCTCAAGGCGCGTTTTAAGCCCAATGCGAAATTGTATTCGCCCGTGCCAAATTCGTCCGTATTGCCCTCTAAGAGGACTTTCATGTGCGAATCTTTGATTTTTTGCACACTCTCATCGATCACATCTTGCATGTCTGGGCGCACGCTGTATTTATCAAAGTCAAAGTAAATTTCCCCAATGATCGTGCCGCTAGGAAAAGCCGCCTTAGGGGGCTCAGGTTGTGGGGCGGGCTCAGGCTCTGGAGCGGGGGTAGGCTCTTGGGCTGGGGTAGGTTGGGGTTGCGCCTGCTCTTTTTGCATGGTTTGATCCTGCTTGGGGGCAGGCTCTTGGGCTGGGGCGGGTTGCTCAGGAGGCAAAGTCGCTGGGGGCACATGGCGACCCGCACAGCCCACAACTAATAAACCAAGCAAAAGAACCCCCTTCATCGTTGCATTCATAGCCATCCTTGAAACTAATTTTATGGAATTATATAACAAAACTTTAAAAAACCAGTGATCACCAATCAAAGGATTGGATGTTAATGCCCTTGAGTGGGAAAAGATAACTTTGGTTGTAATCTAGCAAAATCACCCCCAATGCGCTTTGTTGGGCTGCCTTTTTGACAAACATGATCGCCTTGCCATCTTCAGAGAAACGGGGCATTTGATTGACCCCACTAGCGGTCAAACGGCGGACATGGTTGCTTTTGAGCGTGATCATGTAAAGGTTGAAGGCACTCTGCCCGTTCTCATCGCGCTCTTCACGGCTCACAAAGGCGATTTTTATTCCCAAAGGCACTCACCGAATCGTTGTTTTGGGCGTAATAGACCACTTGCTCGGCGGGGGCATCGGGGTTGAGTTTTTTGACATAAATATTAGGCTGACCGGATCGATCGGAGACAAAAACCATGGACTTGGCATGGTTAATAAAAATTCCAGAAACATCGATCCCGCTGTATTGAGTCAAGCGTTCTGGGGTTTTTTTAGCCGTGTCGTATAAAAAAATATCTGATTGCCCCTCAGGAGCTAGGGTTAAAAGTAATTTTTTGCCATCAGGGCTTACACTAGAAACGGCAGCCATCCCCTCGCTTTGGGTGATGACCTCACTAGAGCCATCTTGGATATTGTATTTAACAATGGTGGGTTCTTGGAGATATTGCGTATAATAGATCTCGGTTTGTTCGGTGTTAGCCCATTTGGGGAAGAGATTTAACAAGTTGTTTTGGATGATGTCCTTTTGGTAGGTCAGCGTGTAGTCTGCCACCGCAATATTAGTAACCCCGGGCTCGATGTAGCGTGCAAAGACCACTAGGCGGTTCATCCACGCCACAGAGGGCAACTTGAGGCTGGCATGGGCATCAGTGGCGACATGGTGGGCGATGAAGGGGTAGAGGGTTTTATCCTCAAAGGCGTAATCTTTGATGCTCTGCACATTCTTTTTTTTGGACATCATGGATGCGGACATTAACTTGGGTGGGCTCTTCCATGTCTAATTCAATCAACAAACGCACGCCCTGAGAAGCCAGCGCGTTGTAGTTGGGGTTATTGGGTTGTTGCAACCCACCCGTGATCACTTTAAAATGCCCGCTGATCTTTAAGTCAGCTAGGAGCATGTTATAAATTTTTTTGAGATAGGGGCTTTGGGGGTTGGTGTAACGCACCTCGACTTTGGAGAGTTTTTGGATGGTTTTGATAATGTCCAAATCCGCATCGGCAGCAAAGAGGCCAGAACACATCAGCGCAAGCCATAAAATCCGCATCATTAATCCTTTGTTTTAAAATTAACTTGGAGGGTGATTGCCCGTCTGCCCGGATAGGGGGGGAAGGTTTTGTTCTTTAGGGCATTTAAAAAGGTGAGCACTTGTTGGTTAAAATCAGCAAAAGGGGAGGGCTTGAGCATGCTAAATTGCAATTTGCCCTCCTCTGAAATATAGATCATCACGCTTGCTTGGGTTTTTTGGTAAAAGTGCAAATGCCATTGATCGTCTAGGATTTTATAAATTTGTTGCACCCAAGCTTTAAATTCTTGATCGGATGTGTTTTCTTTTTGGGGCACTTGGAAATCGATGTCCTTTTTCTTAATGACCTGCAAATGCTCTTGAAAATTATTCAAACTGCTCTGCAAATCCTTAAAAGCCTGCTGGTGTTGGCCGAATTGAATCCCTTGTAACAACTCTTGGGCTTGGCGCATTTGCTGGATTTGCTCCTTACTCATGCTGGGCTGGGGTGGGGGGGTGGGTTTTTTAGGGCTGGGTGGAGCGTGTTTAAACCCCTGAATGGATGAAAACACATCTTGCACGCCCAAATCTTGTTTAAAGGGGTTTTGATCGGGTTGGGGGGTGGGTTTGGGGGGGGTTGGGGTGGGCTTAGAAGCCTCTTTGGGTGTGGGCAACTTAGCAGGGGTTTCAACCAAAAAAATCAATGTCCATAGTTTGTAAGATCGTGGGGGTGGGTTTGGGGGTTTGGATTTGTATTAACAGCAGACTTAATAAGAGCGCATAGGCTGCGCATGCCAAAAATCCCGATCCCACAAAGAGAACTTGGTTTTTCATCACGCACTGGTTACTAGAGAAACTTTATGAAAGCCTGCCTCTCTAACATTTTTGAGTAAAAAAAATGATGTGATCGTAGATCAATCTTTTGTCGGCTCGGATGTAAATGGGGGTGTTTTTGGGGTATTGGGTGGCAATTTGTAAAAAGGCTTTGGGGAAGGAGGCGATTTGGTAGGTGTCTTTGTTGATGTAGATATTGCCCTTAATGTCCATGCGGATTTCCAAAATCTTGTTCTTGGGGGTGTTGGTGTTTTTGGAACTCTTGGGTAATTCTATGGACTCGTGGTAGGTGAGGGTGGGCGTGGTGATCATCAAGATCGCCAATAACACCAACATAATATCCACTAGGGGCGTGATGTTGAGTTCGGGTTTGTCATTATCCCAATCATCGACCACATAAGACATTATTTCTCTTTGGCTACCAAAACATCAATTTGCATTTGGATGAATACAGATAAATCATAGACTTTGCGCTTTAAGATCAAAAAGAAGGAGTAAGCCGGGATGGCGGTTAGAATGCCCGCTGCAGTGGCGACTAGGGCTTTTGAGATGACCGGGGCGATGATCTCAAAAGAAACCTGCCCGCCTGCGCCCAAATGCCCAAAGGCATTCAAAATTTCCACCACGGTCCCAAACAAGCCCACAAAAGGAGCGGTAGAAGCCACGATACTCAGCACCACTAACCCGGTGGTGTTTTGCTTGAGCACCTGCCCTTTCCACACAGACAAGAGCTCGTGGGACACCCGCGCACCAATTTCTTTAAATAACTTAAAGTTGGGCATCTCTTGGCGGCCATCAATAATGGCTTCTAGCGAATCCTTCTCACGCATGATATTGCTCTTAATGGAGATGTATTTGTAAAAAAAGATCCACAAGGTCAAAATAAAATACAGCGAAAGCAAAGCGATCACCGCAATGGTTACCCAGCCACTTTCATTAAAAAAAATCAGCGATCACGGCGACTACCTCAAACCATGCGCTTCAATTTTGGCGATCACACTAGAAATGGCAATGCGATCGGAAGTGGCATCTTCTAGGAGCTTTTTAGCCTTATAGACCTCATCATCACCCTTGATAAACACCGCCCCATCAGCCAAAATATCCACGCTCGCATGCTTGACTTCGACATACCCCCAGTTGATCGCAATCAAGCTAATTTGTTGCTCCCGCTCAATCTCAATCACTCCACTTTTGAGCAAAGAAACCATGTTGCTATGCCCTTTGAGCACGCCAAATTCACCCTCTGCCCCGGGTAGAGTGATGCGATCCACTTGACCGGCAAAAATTTCGCCCTGTGGCACCACAATGCTAACCATTAAATCCATTGCGCCCATGATTTAGCCTTATGCGCTCTTTTCTTTTTTGTCCCGCCCCTCAGTTTTCATTTTCTCGTGTTTTTCAATGACCTCTTGGATACTCCCCACCATGTAAAAGGCGTTCTCGGGAATGTCATCGTATTTGCCCTCCAAAATCCCCCCAAAGCCCTCTAGGGTTTCTTTGAGAGTGACATACTTGCCCGGGCTACCCGTAAAGACCTCTGCCACAAAAAAAGGGCTGAGATAGGAATTTCTCCACTTTACGGGCACGCTCCACGATTCGCTTGTCTTCCTCAGAGAGTTCATCCATCCCTAAAATAGCAATGATGTCTTGCAAATCTTTATATTTTTGCAAAATTTGTTGAATCCCAGTGGCGACCTTATAGTGCAAATCCCCGATCACTTGGGGGTCTAAAATCCTAGAAGTGGAATCCAAAGGATCGACAGCCGGGTAAATGCCCTTTTCAGCGATTTTGCGGTTTAAAACCGTGGTCGCATCCAAATGGGCAAACACCGAAGCTGGGGCGGGGTCGGTCAAGTCGTCCGCAGGCACATACACCGCTTGCACTGAAGTGATTGAGCCTTTTTTGGTGGAGGTGATGCGCTCTTGGAGTTTGCCCATCTCGCTAGCTAGCGTGGGTTGGTAACCCACAGCAGAGGGGATACGCCCCAACAATGCGGACATCTCAGCTCCTGATTGGGCATATCTAAAGATGTTATCAATAAACATCAAAATATCCAAGCCCTTTTCATCTCTAAAGTATTCCGCCATAGTCAAACCCGTAAAAGCGATGCGATTGCGTGCCCCCGGGGGCTCATTCATCTGCCCATAGCACAGCGCAACCTTGTCTAATACCCCCCCCTCTTTCATTTCATGATAAAGATCATTGCCTTCTCTGGTGCGCTCCCCCACGCCCGCAAAGACAGAATAACCGCTGTGCTTGTAAGCCACATTGTGGATGAGCTCCATGATGATGACCGTCTTACCCACACCCGCACCCCCAAATAAGCCCACCTTACCGCCCTTAGAATAGGGGGCTAATAAATCCACGACCTTAATCCCGGTTTCAAACATTTCGGTTTTGGTGCTTTGTTGCTCAAAGGCAGGGGCGGCGCGGTGGATGGGCCAAAGGGTGGGTTCTTTTAAGGGTTCTTTCTCATCGATCACTTCGCCCACAACATTAAAAATACGCCCCAAGACCGCCTCCCCTACGGGCACTTCAATCATTTTGCCCCGTGCGACCACCTTTTGCCCCCGTGTGAGCCCCTCTGTCATGTCCATCGCAATCGTGCGGACGCGTTTATCCCCCAAGTGGGCTGCCACCTCTAAAACTAAATGCTTGCTCTCCCCATCAAAATCATAAACCACATCTAGGGCTTCATAAATCATGGGGAGATAGGAATCAAAATCCACATCCACCACAGGACCCATCACCTGAATAATACGCCCTTCTTTTTTATCCTTGCTAAGTTGCATGTTTTGATCTTCCATGTCTTCTCCTTGAACTATCTAATCGCTTCTACACCCGCATTGATTTCCACAAGCTCGGTGGTGATCGCCTCTTGGCGCGCTTTGTTATAAGAGATGGTTAGGCTGCGCACCAAATCAGCGGCGTTATTGGTCGCCGTGTCCATTGCCTGCATGCGTGCGCTGTGCTCGGCCGCTAGGGAATCAAGCAAGGCATAATACATGTTAAACTCAATGAATTTTTTTAGCCAAAGCATCTAAGATCACGCCCTCTTCATCATCAGGTTCGACCATGATCCCCTCCTGTGTCTCTCCACTATGGGGGCTATTCTCATCTAGTTGGGTGCTATCAAATTCTAATGGGAGCACCTTTTTTGATCTTGATCTGCTGGGAGATCATATTTTTAAACCCATTATGGATAATCACCACACTATCAGTCAAGCCATTCAAATAATCCTGCACCGCCTTATCAATAAAGGCACTCGCGCGATCATAATCAGGTGAGGAGCTCAGATCCAAAGCCTTATCCAGTAGACTAATCCCATTGTAAGCAAAATACGCCACACCCTTTTTACCAATCCCTCTTAAGCGCACCTTAATCCCTTGCTCTTTGTAGTGGTTGATCAAACGCACCACCTCTTTAATGGTCGCCACATTAAAGCCCCCACAAAGCCCCTTATCGGCGGTAACAAAGATGATGTCAACCTTTTGGATTTGGGTTTTTTCTAATTGGAAAAAATACTGGCTTTCAATACTCTTCAAACCCCTAGTCTTGATCTTGGCGCAAATATCGGCAAAAACCTCGTTGAGCTTGCGGGCAAAAATCTTAGAACGGCGTGCCACCTCTTCGGTTTTTTTAAGCTTAGAAGTAGAAACAAGTTTCATAGCACGGGTCGTTTTTTGGGTATTTTTAACGCTGGCGATTTTTTTTCTAATTTCTTTTAAGCTACCGCCCATTATGCTCCCCTAAATCACAAACCCGATTTTAAATTCTTCAATCGCCACTTTGAGCATGGCTTCTAAATCCTTGTCTAAGGCTTTCTTGGTGCGGATGTCCTCCAAAATATTAGAATACTTGGACTCCAAGAAAGGATAAAGACTTTCTTCAAACTGCACCACCTTATTAGCCGGGATACCATCTAAAAAGCCCTTCACACCGGTATAAATAATCACAATTTGTTTTTCAATGGGGAGGGGTGAATAGGGGAGTTGCTTGAGCACTTCTACCATGCGTTGCCCCCGTTCTAATTGTTTGCGGCTCACCTCGTCTAAATCGGACGCAAATTGCGAAAAGGCTTGCAACTCTCTATATTGGGCTAAATCTAAGCGCAAAGTGCCCGCAACTTGTTTGGTGCCCTTGATTTGGGCTGCCCCACCCACCCTAGATACGGACAAGCCCACATTGATCGCCGGGCGGATACCCGAGTAAAACAAATCCGTTTCTAAGAAAATTTGCCCATCTGTGATGGAGATCACATTGGTGGGGATGTAGGCAGACACATCGCCTGCTTGGGTTTCGATAATGGGGAGGGCTGTTAGCGAGCCTGCGCCTTTCTCATCGCTCATTTTAGCCGCGCGTTCGAGTAATCGAGAGTGGATATAAAACACATCGCCCGGGAAGGCTTCACGCCCGGGGGGTCGGCGCAAAATCAAGGAGATTTCACGATAAGCCACAGCGTGCTTACTTAAATCATCATAAATAATCAAGGCGTGCCGCCCTTGATCCCTAAAATATTCCCCGATAGTAACCCCAGCATAGGGGGCTAAATATTGCATCGCTGGGGAGGCAGAGGCGGGGGCATTCACCACCACACTATATTCCATCGCCCCATATTCCTCTAATTTACGCACCACCTGTGCCACAGTGGATTCTTTTTGCCCGATAGCAACATAAATACAAATTACATTTTGATCTTTTTGGTTGATGATCGTATCAATGGCGACCGTGGTTTTGCCGGTTTGCTTGTCCCCAATGATGAGCTCTCTTTGCCCGCGCCCAATAGGAACAAGCGCATCGATGGCTTTAATGCCGGTTTGCAAGGGCTCATGCACGGATTTACGATCCATAATGCCCGGGGCTTTTTGTTCCACGAATTTAAAGGTGTCTGCCCCCAATGCACCCTTGCCATCTAAAGGCTCGCCCAGTGTGTTAATCACCCTCCCCACGACCGCATCGCCCACGGGCACTTTCATTAATTGCTTGGTGCGCTTAACTGATGTCCCCTCTTTAATGTGCTTCCCACCCCCCAAAACAATTACCCCAATACTCCCCTCTTCAAGGTTGGAAGCCAATCCCCGATCGCCGGTGTCAAATTCCACTACCTCATAGGACATCACATCTTTAAGCCCATAAACCTTAGCCACGCCATCAGCATAAGCGATCACCCGCCCTACTTGCGTGATATTGACATCTAACTCAAAATTTTCAATTCTCTCTTTAATGAGGGCACTGATCTCATCTGCTTTTAACTTTGGCACTTCATCTCCTTGTTATTTTTAGACCGCTTCCATGATATGGTGCTTGAGTTGGGCAAAAAAATTGTCTCTATAAAAGGCGATCTCAAGCCCCAAACCCGGAATATCCAGCTTAATCCCCTCCATTCCCTCATCCACAAAGACTTTTAAACTCAAGCCAACTTCCAAGCGAGCGGACACCTCTTGTTCTAGGTGCTTGAGTTGTTCCAAAGACACTTCTTGGTTAGCGTATAAAACCCCCCTATAAATACTTTTCTTTTCTTGTATCCAACTGAGCAAATCTTGGTAGATATGGGGCAACAAACCTAGGCGTTTGTGTGTTGCCAAAAGGCGGATTAAATTACGCACTTTGCTATCTTGTTCTGCTAAGACGCTGGTTAAAAGCTCCTCTTTAAAAGAGCTGGGATAATAGGGCGACTGGATGATCTCCACAAACTCCGCATTCTCATAGAAAGCCACCAAGCCCTCCAGGGTCTGCACAACCTGTTCTAGGTCTTGAGCCTCAAAGCTATCCTGCAACGCTTTGGCGTATTTTTTAGCGACTAATTCTATCATGGGATCACTCTTTGGTGGAGGAGGTGCATATAAGTGGGCAGATTGAAATGGGCTTGTTTGGATTTAAAGAGTTCTTCAAGCACCTCATCAATCACTTCTTGCTGGACCTTGACTTCCTCTTTCTCCATCAAACTTTGGTGGTTTTTGATGAGTTTTTCGATGGCGATTTTAGAGAGTTGTTCGTGTTTTTGAGTCAAAAGATAGGCTTCTTGTTTGGCATTGGAGAGAATTTGGCTAGCCTTTTGCTTGGCTTCCTCTAAAGAGCGTAACGCCTGCTCTTTTTCCTCTTTAATGGCTTGGCGTTCCTCTTGCAAACTGCTGAGTTTCTCAGAGATACGTGCCCGCCGTTGCAATAACATCTTTTTCAAAGCCCCCCCCCATCGCATACCACAAAATCCCCATGAACAAAATGAAATTTAAGACCCGTTCCACAATATCTGTTTGGGAAATATCCATTGTTTCCCCACCACTTGCCCAACACCAAGCCCCTAAAGCCAACACCCCGACTAAAATGCGTTCTATCAAAGGTAACCCTACATTTGAGATATTTTTAGTTTCAATGATGCCTCCAAAGTAGGCAAATCCTGCAATAATTGTAGTTTCAAATTACTTTTACTTTCCTTTAATTGGGTGGTAAAACGCTTGTAGTCTTTGTTGATCTCCTCCTCTTTTTGCGCCAACACCACTTCATAATTAGAGCGGGCTTGTTGGAGGGCATCTTGCAAAATTTTATCCGCTTGTAGCCGTGCCTCTCTTAGTAGATTTTTGGCTTCTTGTTTGCTAGAAGCGATCTCTTCGGTGGTGTTATCGATAAATTGCCGATCTTTTTGCATAGAGCCTTCCCGCCCGTCCATATTGGCTAACAAAGGCTGATAGACCCATAGATGCAAAAGCCACATCAGCACGATAAAAGTAACAAACACGACCAACATTAAATACAAATTGATAGAGATATTCATGCCTATTCCTTACGATTAAAGGGTTATCTTAACAAAGCTTGGCTTAAAACATCAGCGATAACCATAGTATTTTTTGCCTTTGATAAGCAAACCCCCATCTTCTAGCAAGCGCGCATCCTTAAAAAAAATCCGTTGATCGCCTTGCTTGAAGTAAAGATCGCAATGGTTGGCTTTAAACTCTAGGCTATAGGGTTCTAGAACACTCTGCCAAGAGGGTTTGCTCTCTAGCATGGCAAAAAAATGTCTTAAAACCTCTGTCGAATCGATCTCTCCTAGCGCACCATGCTGGCTGGCTTGCAAATTAAGACCAATCCCGCACACAAGGGTATTTTGGCAAATTTGGGTCATCAGCCCCCCTATTTTGGCTTTTCCCTTATAAAGGTCATTGGGCCACTTGAGCCACACCCGCTCATTAGCCAAACTCTCTTTAAAGAGAAATCCAAAATACACGCTCCAACTCTGTGGGGGCACATCAGGGCTTAGATCGCCTAAGGGGTAGGCAAAAGAGAAAGTCAGGGCTTTTTCCACGCTCTCCCAGACTTGGTGGCGGCTACCAATCCCGGCACTTTGGTGTCTGGCCACCACACAGATAGGCAAATCCAGTGCCCCATCTTTGATTTGTTCGAGCAAATAAAGCTGGGTGGAGGGCAGGGTTTTAAAATAACAAAGACGCATCACTCTAAAATATCATGGATTTTCAAACGCTTGCCACTCAAATAAGCTTTGGCGGCGACTTTTTGCTTGCCCGGGGCTTGCAAGGTAGTAATTTTTAAACTCCCTTTTTGGCAACCAATGATAACGCTTTGATTCTCCATGCCAAGAATGATTCCGGGTTGGTGGGTTTGGCTAGACTCCAAGAGTTGCACGCCAAAGAGTTTTAATCCACTTTTTAAAAACACCCCCGGCCATGGATCATAGGCTAAGGACTTTAAAAAAAGAGATTTAGCGCACCCAAAGGCCACCAAACCATCGGTTTTGCTGATTTTTTTTGCAATAGGTGGCTTGGGCGTGATCTTGAGGTTGGGGCGTGATTTTGGCTAGATTGTTGAGCACCTGACCTAGCAACTGCGCCCCCATCGGGGCTAAACACGCACCCAACTCCTCTAAATTTAAATACCGCTCTCTTGCAAACGAGGACATGCCCAAAATGTCCCCCGCATCCATTTCAGCACTCATGGCAATCACGCTCACGCCAAAGGTGGGCAGGTCGTGTAAAATCATCTCTTGCATAGGGCTTGCCCCCCTAAATTGGGGCAAGAGTGAGCCATGCAAATTCAGACAAGGGGCGATGTCCAAAAAGGCTTGGGGTAAAATCTTGCCATAGGCGACCACCACGATTGCATCGGGCTTGAGCGCGCGTATCTTTTCCATAAAGGGCGCATCGATTTTAGCGGGCTCAAAAATGGGGATAGTGGGGTCATGTTGTTGTAAAAAGGTTTTAGTGGGCGTATCTTTGAGCTGTTTGGATCGCCCAAAGGGCTTACTAGGCTGGGTTACCAGCCCTAAAATATAAAAACCTTGCTGGATCAAATGTTCCAAGACCACTTGAGCAAACAAGGGCGCACCCATAAAGAGGATTTTCATACTGCCATTCTTTGAGTTATTACCTTCCCCCAGATGACTAAGGCACACAAGATATCAAGCTACTCTGCTGTGTTTCCACCCTGAAGCGTTGTCCTAACACCCCATTGCATAGGTCTAGGAAAAGGCGGGTCGATTGTAGTTAAAACTTGCTTATACTTTGATAAAATGCAAACAAACCCAAATGATGGAGACAACAGCATAATGCAGACGAAAACCCAACAAATGCCCCTAAAACAAAAGAAGAGCTATGCGATCTATTGGATCGTTCTCTTATTTTTATTCCTCTATGGTTGCACAGGAGAACGCGCAGCCTTTGCCCGCTTTGATCGCGCCTATTACTCCCCACTTGGCATGCAAGATGCCTATGCTTTTTCTAAAAAAAGGGGCAAAAAGGATCATAAAAATGCGCTGTTATGGCATTTAGACAATGGCATGAGCGCTTTGATGTTAGGGCATTACAAACAATCTATCCAAGCCTTTAACGCCGCAGAAGCCCAATTTGATCGCCACAGAAGCCTTTTTGGCAAATCCATGGGGAACTTGGGCGCGATCTTGATTAATGACAATGTCAAATCCTACACGGGGAGCGTTTATGAGAGCGTGTTTTTGAATTATTATAAGGCTATGGATTATTGGCTCTTAGGGGACATTAATGACGCACGGGTGGAATTTAACCGCGCCAATGATCGCCAAAGGCGGGCTAAGGAGTTTTACCACAAAGAAATTAAAAAGGACGATCAGCAAGATGCAAGAGAAGGGATCGTCCAAACTCAGCGCACAAGATTCGACCGCACAGGTTGATGCCATCTTGGCTCAAGATTACTCTAATTTGGATCACTTCCAAGCCTATAACGATCTGATCAACCCAGCCGTGTCCTATCTCTCCGGGCTTTTCTATGCCCTCAACAACGATCGATCTAAGGGCATGGATTACATCAAAGAAGCCTATGGGATCAGCCATGCAATCACCACAGGCGAGGATCTCTTATTCTTTGCCAACCCCACAAGAGAAAAATTCACTTGGATTTTCATTGAAGATGGCAAACAAGCGACCAAGCAAGAATTTAAAATCGATCTCCCCCTGCCCCTGCCTAATGGGGTCTATGATGCCAGCCTTGCCCTCCCACAATTCTTAGATGGATCAGATTTCCACAACTCTTTTAGTATCACCACTCCTAGACAAAATAAGCAATTTGAGGAGCTTGTCTATGTAGATGGGCTCATTGCAAGCGAGTTTAAAAAACAACTCCCCTACATCCTCACAAGGGCCATCACTTCCACGATTTTAAAGTTGGGGATTGAAGCCCTGTCTAATAACTACTTAGGGGTGATGGGGGGGTTAGTCTCCTCTTTATTTGCCATGGCCAGTGCCTCTGCGGATATCCGCAACTCCGTAACTTTCCCACGCAAAATTTATATCGCCCGCATCCTCAATGCCCCTAATGAACAGGTTTCTATCCAATCTGAGGGGCAACCCATCTACAGCTTTAGCTTGCAGCAATGCCCCGCCCACAACATGCTTTTATTGCCCGATACCTACTGCTCCAATAAACACAATATCCTCTACATTAGGAGCTTTGAATACACCAACATCGTTAAAGTGTTGTGGTAATGCTAAATTTTTTGTGCTATGATCCAGCAACTTTAATAACAAGGATCGCCATGTTAAAACGATTGTGCTTTATCGTTGTCTGTGCCCCCCTAGCTCTTAGTGCCATCCCCCATTGGTATGAAAAAACCCCCACCAATCCAGCTTATTTTTACGGAAGCGGATCGGGTGATAGCAAAGAAGTTGCCAAGCAAAAGGCGTTAAGCGACTTAGCAAGCAGTATTGCTGTGCATGTGGCTTCTGAAACCACCAGCGACACCACTAGGGTGAATAAAACCTTGGACAAACGATCGAGTCAGCGTATCCAACTTGTGGTGGATTCCATTAAGTTTGTCAATGTCCAATCAGACAAGCAAGAATGCACGCACCACACATGCTACACCCGTCTTAAACTTAACAAGGATATGTTCTTATCCCTCCTAGCCAAACGCTACACCAATCTTTACAACACCCTCACCCCCTTCCAGCCTGTCCCGGGTTGCCATGGTATTTTCATCAAAGAAAAACAGCAAATACAAACCCTCTTGGACAAGATGGAGCCTATGCATGAGATTTTGAGCGCCTATGGCCGCACACCCCAATCCACGCAGTTTTATCAAGACATCATCAAAGCCAATAGCCCCAAGCCCAAAGCCAATATCATTTTTGCCAGCCACTCCGATCAAGAAATTGCCGATGCGATCACCGGGCAATATGCCCGCTTTGTGCAACAGACCAACCAGCCCGGCTTTTACACCATTGAGAATAAAATCTTTGAGAGTCAAGCCAATGGGCAATTCCATATTGGTTTGGAGATGAATATCAAGGATTGCCAACACCAAATTATCTTTTCCAAACAACTCAGCGCAGATCAACGCGACAGGGGTGCGGCCATTGAACGCATCAAAGCCCAAGTATTCAAACAAATGCGCAATTACCAACAAGGCGTGGGCGCAGGCACAAGCGATGTTAATTCAGACAATATAGAGTTTTGATCGGTGTTGTTGGTGCATTTAAGGGTTTTGGGGTGTGCTTTATGAGAAGAGGCAAGAGGGGCTTAGTCCAATAAACTTGACTTAGCAGATTGTTACCTCACTACATGGTTTGATGGCTACCAAGACAAACAAGCCGCCTTTCAAAGAGAAATACATGCATAAACAAGGTATCTTTCTAGCAAAAAGGATATTGATGAAAAATGTATTGGTTTTAGCGGGTCTGTTGTCTTTGAGTGCCTTGAGTGCTGGTGAGTGGAGTTATGACAAACACACAGGAGCCCACCATTGGGATAAGTTGCATAAAGATTATGCCACCTGCAAAAGCGGCAAGAATCAATCCCCCATCAACATCGAACACTACTACCACACACCCGATAAAGAAAACCTCGTTTTTGACTATGAAGATCGCAGACCCACATCCGTTAGCTATGATCACCACACCCTAGTGGCTAAGTTTGCACCCCCTTCTAACACCATTCTTTACCGCGATCACCCCTACCACTTGATTAACCTGCACTTCCATATCCCTATGGAATTTGCGATTCATTCCAAACGCGAACCCACAAGCATGCACTTGGTGCATCAAGATGATGAGGGGCGTTTGTTGGTTGTGGGGATTGGTTTTCATATTGGGGATGCTAACCCCCTTTTCACCACTTTATTTAGCTCCTTTAAGAACAAATCAGCCCCCAAGATTTTACCCCTAGAGACTCTATTGCCCTCTGACATCCATTACTACCACTTTAATGGCTCACTCACCACGCCCCCTTGCACAGAAGGTGTCTCTTGGTTCATTGTTGAAGAAACACTCAGCATTTCCCAAAAACAATTTGAGGAACTCAAACGCATCATGCACAGCAAGCCCAACCGCCGCCCACTCCAAAAGGACTATAACAGCGTGATCATCAAAAGCACCACCCGTGTGCGTGATTAGGGCGTAAGTTCTGCTAAAAGCTTGTGTGGTTCAACTAAACTCATCTCTTTAAACTGCGTGCGGTTAAAGGTCATTTGGCGTTTAGCCAGTTGGCAGGTGTGGGTGTAGATGGCTTCATGGAGTTCTTTGAGGTTCAGTTTGCCTTGCAGGTGTTGCAAACACTCCTTAGGCCCAATTGCCCTAAAGGGTTGGTGATCGCTCCCATATTTAACAACAAGTGCCCTAATTTCCTCCACAATCCCGCATTTTAACATCTGCGTTGTGCGCTGGGCGATGTTTTGGCATAGCTGGTCTTTGGATATTTGTAGGGCATAGAGTTTGATTGGGTGTTCAAAGGGGATTTTGGGGCGTTTTTGGAAATAGAGCGTGGGGGGGAGCTTGGTGGCAAAGTAAATTTCTAGGGCTTTGGTGGTGCGGTAAGTGTCTTGGGGTTTGAGCATTTGGGCATAAGCTGGATCGATTTGGGTTAAAAATGCATGGGGGTCATTTAGGGCTGTGATTTTTTCTTGAATTGCTAAGCGTTGCTCAGGGCTTAAATGGGGCATGGGGCTTAAGCCCTCTAAGATGGCTTTAAGATAAAAGCTACTCCCGCCCACAATGAGTAAGGTTTTCTTAGGGGTGGTGGCAATCGCCTTTTCTAGTTCTTGCTTAAAAAGAGGGGCGTTATTTTTTTCATGGATTTCTAAGACATTGATCCCATAATGTTTCACGCATTGCAGGTCTTGAAGGCTGGGCTTGGCTGAAGCGATATTGATTTCTTTGTAAATACTTAACGAGTCTAGCGAAACAATCTGGGCATCCAGGCGTTGGGCTAGCTCTAGGGCTAGGGCACTCTTGCCGCTCCCACTAGGTCCAAGGATGGCAATTAAGGCGGGATTCACGCGCGTGGGTTGTGGTAATCTTGTAAAAAACCCTCTAGGTTGAAGCGTTCGCGATAAGCCTGCGTGAAAAGATGCACCATCACATCGCCCAAATCAATTACAAGCCATTCTTCATTGCTCTCATCAATGGCGTAAAATTCCTCACCAAGGGGCTTAAGCGTGCTTTTGAGGTGATCAAGCAGGGCTAGGGCATGTTTGCCTGCTAGGGCGGTGGCTATGATTACATGATCGGTGATGTATTCTTGATGACTCAAGTCAAATAGGGCAATATCTAGCGCCTTTTTATCCTCTAAGAGTTCCACGATCCTAGTAATTCTTGGGTTTGGCATAGTTTTCCTTAAAAGTTTGGAGCGCACAAGGTTGCAAGGCATAGGGGATGTCTTGGCTGATGCGGTGCTGTTTTAAACAAATTCTAATCTGGGTTGAGGAGATCGGGCGTTGGATACGGGGCAAAAACAAAGATTGCGCCCTAAAGCCTTGTGGGAGTTGCAAGGCATAGCCCTCCCGATGCACGACCACCAATTCCACCAATTCTTGTAAGCACCCATAACCCTCCCAACGCTCCAATCCTGCCACATTGTCCGCACCAATGATAAAATAAAGTTTGTTGGGTTGGTATTTTTGGTAAAAATGTTCCACGCTTTCAATGCTAGGCACGGGGCGGTTTTGTAAAATCTCAAAATCGCTCACCTGCACTTTGTCTAAGTCCTTTAAAAGTTGCCCCATCCACATAAGGCGTTGTTGGGGGCTAAAGCAAGGGCGGGTTTTAAAGGGGTTTTGGTAAGCCACCAGCACAAAGAGCTTGTCGGGTTTGAGGTTTTCTAAGGCTTGCTTGATCACTTCCAAATGGGCGATGTGGGGAGGATCAAAACTCCCACCATAGAGTGCAATATCCACAAAAATCCTAGCTATTTTGCTTGAAACTAGAGGCTTTGGTGAGTTTGGAGAATTTCACGCCCTTAAGCCCGCCAATCTCTAGGTGCAAGTGCATGATCTGTGAGGGCCGTCCCCTTAAGATGATGGTTTCTAAACAATTATTTTGGTTTAAATGCACATGGGTGGTGCATAAAATGCTGATGTGGCTTTCATGCTGGATGTCGATGATCTTTTGGTTGAGCTCGCGTTGGTGGTGATCGTAAATAATCACCAGCACCGCAACGGTCAAGCCATTTTCCATTTCAGGCAACATTTCATCTTTAGACCAACTATCCTCAACAAGCCTTTCACGGATCATGTCACGCACCAGTTCGGAGCGTGAGGAGTAGCCATTTTTAATGATGCGGTTGTCCAATTCGTCTAATAAATTCTGCTGTAAAGACACAGAAAACCTGATGATTGTATCGTCCCTATTTTCCATCCCTGTCCTTATCAAAGTAAAATCCAGTGCGGATTGTAGCCTATTTAGGCTAATTTGGCAACTACTCTAAGAACTCATTTGGGCGTGGCTTTCGATATTTTGCAACCAAATAAAGACTTCTACCACGCTTTGGTAAAGCTCAGGAGGGATCGTGCTATCCAAACGCACATCTAGCAAGGATTCCACCAGTGCGGCATTGCAAAAAAGCGGGACATCAAAGGCTTTAGCCTTGTCAATGATGGCTTTAGCAATTTGGCCCACACCTGAAGCGACCACTTTAGGGGCGTTGTCTGTGCCGATATTATATGCCAGTGCGGCGGCTTTGGGCATGCCCATTAATAACCCATCACCAGCATATCTAACTCCGACCATGTGGGGCTGGGGGCTTGTTTGGCTAGCAAGTGCGCCACACTCCTAACCAGCATGTCGCTCTCCATATTCACCCGCCGCCCCTGAGTGTAGGTGCAAAATAGAGTATTTTTAAAGGTGTGGGGGATAATGACTAGCTCTAGGGTATCTGCCCCCACGCTAGCTAAAGTCAGACTCACCCCATCAATGGCGATTGAGCCTTTGGGGATACAAAGTCTTAAAATATCTAGTGGGGCTTGGATTTGCACGCTGATTTGATTAGCCACAGGCTTAATTTGGGTAATGATCCCAATCCCATCGACATGCCCTTGCACCAAATGCCCATCCAGCCTAGAATTAGCCAGCAAGGCGGGTTCTAAATTCACCCACGCACCCTGTTGGTAATTTTCTAAGGCGATGCTCTCTTGGGTGTGTTGGCTAAGTTGCAAGCTAAAGCCCTGAGAGTTTAGAGCAACCACACTCAAGCATGCGCCATTGATGGCGATGCTATCCCCAATTTTGGGGACATAATCGCTCTTGATCTCTAAGAGATCGCCTTTAAGAGATTTGACTTGGGCGACTTGGTAGATGAGCCCGCTAAACATGTGATCTCCTTAAATGTCGTTTTGGGGCAAAATTTAGGCTATATCGCTTGAGATTATAATATAATAGAACTTTTGATTGCGTAAGGGAGATATATGTTAATTGATACCCATTGCCATTTGGATCACGCCCTCTATGAGTCTGATTTACAAGAGGTCTTAAAGAGTGCTAGGGAGGTGCGTGTCAATATTGCCATCATCCCCGGGGCTGACCCGCAGGATTTAAAACGCGCCATTGCCTTGAGTGAGAGCCATGCAGGGCTTTTATTTTGCAGTGGGTGTCCATCCATTGGATCAACAAAGTTTTTGATTTGGGGTTTTTTAAAAGAGCATATCCAACACCCTAAATGCGTGGCGGTGGGCGAGTGCGGGCTAGATTACCACCGCCAAGAGAGCCAAAATCCCGCCACCAAACAAGCCCAACAAGGCATTTTTAGGGCACAAATTGAGTTAGCCCTAGAGTATTCTAAACCTTTGATCGTGCATATCCGCGAGGCAAGCTTAGATGCTTACCAGATTTTAAAAAGTTACCCTAATCTCAAAGGGGTTTTGCATTGCTATAACGCCGATGAGGTGTTGTTAGGTTTGAGCTCTTGTTTTTATTTTGGCATTGGGGGCGTGGCGACCTTTAAAAATGCCAAAAATTTAGTGGGGGTTTTGCCTAAAATCCCCCTAGATCGCTTGTTGCTAGAAACCGATGCGCCCTATTTGACCCCCCACCCCTTCAGAGGGCAGCGCAACGAACCCAAGCACATTGCCCTGATCGCCCAAAAGATCGCCCATATCTTGCAAATGGAGCCCCACACCCTAGCGCAAATCACCACCCAAAACGCCCAAAACCTCTTTGGTTGCCTAAAAGCGTCCTAAATGAAAAAATTAAAGCTTGATGGGGCTGTTATTGGCTTTTTGTCTGCACAGCCCGCTTAATGCCCACTCTTTGGTTAATAATGTATTGGATTTAAAGCCCTTAAACGCCTTTGGGGTCGATGGGGAGTTTTTGGCAAGCGTGGATAACACCCAAACCTACCAAAATATCCAGCGGACCTTAAAGGGGCTCATCAAACATTACGATGCCAATGGGGTTTTTATCCCCACCATTAAAGGCATGCTCATTGAAGCCAATATCCCCGTAGAGTTTTTGTTTTTGGCGATGGCAGAATCGCATTTTGCTACAGATGCCAAGAGCGGTAAAAAGGCGGTGGGGATTTGGCAATTCATTCCTGAAACCGCCAAAATGTTAGGCTTAAAGGTCAATCGCTATATCGATGAGCGGCGCGATCCCATTAAGAGCACCCAAGCGGCCATTAGTTACTTCCAAATGCTCTACAAGCAAACCGGGCAATGGTATTTGGTGGCGATGGCATACAACTGCGGTCCGGGTCGGGTGTTGCAAGCCATCAAAGAGGCTAGGAGCGATGCATTAAATGTCTTGCTCAATGAGGATAAAAAATTACTTGCCCAAAGAGACCCGTAACTATATCCGCTCCATCTTGAGCTTGGCGGTTGTTTTTAGCAACATTGATGCACTGGAGCACAAAGAATATCTGCTCAATCGCGGATCACGCGTGGCACTGGCTAGTTTGGAGATTCAAGGGGGGACTTTATTAGCCAAAGTGGCTAAGGGCGCTAGACTCTCTTTATCTGAGCTCAAATCCTATAACCACCAATTCAAATACAATTTCCTCCCCATCGGGCAAAAAAGCATGGTTTATATTCCCTATGAAAATTTAGCCTACTTTAGGCAACACTACAAACCCAGCAAGGACATTGCCAGCAATTTTATTAGCCACAAAGTCAAACCCAGAGAAAGCCTCTATTCCATCGCTAAAAAATTCCATGTCAGCATTGAGATGCTCAAAATGGCAAACAACTTAAAAGGCTCGTTTTTGAGTCGTAACCAAAACCTCATCATCCCGATCCTCAAAAAACAACCCTCTGAAAAAAGTGGTCGGAAAGTGGCGCAAAATGAATTTATCCAATAGGCTCTTAGGGTTGGCGTGTGTGCTATTTTTAGCCAGTTGCAAACAAACCCCCTCCACCCCCCACACGCCACCCCCCAGTGCCAAATCCCATGAAAGTCTATGGGCTTATAAAGATGCTAGAAACTTTGGTGGGGCACAATCCAATGCCCCTTCTTACTCCCCTAACACGCCCACTTATTCCAATGAGCCCTACAGCCCACCCACTAGCCAAACCCCTAGCCGCTCCTACCAGTCCCAACCCAATTTCTACACCACCCCCCC
>CAGP01000042.1 GCA_000263275.1 Helicobacter bizzozeronii CCUG 35545
ATGCCTCCTGTCTTTGCAGCTCAAAGCTCAACACTTCATCTAGGGGGATGTATTCATCTTGCACGCTTTGCATTTGGGCTTCAAATGCGGTGTTAATAAAATCTAATTGCCGCTCTTTGATCTGCTCCAAACTCAAGGGGACTAACTCCCCTGTATCGCTTAGCTCCAGCCCAATCGCATACTGCCATTCCTCCCCTTGGGGCAATTGCATAATATGGAGTTGGTCGGCATTATACTCTGGCAAAGTATCCCCCTTGAAGATGTCCTTAATGGTGTTATCCTCAATGAGAGCATAAAAACGATCGGGCAAACACTGCCCTAACTTGGGTGTTCCCTCTTGGGGGTTATCTATGCTGGTGGGGCTATCTGGGGGCGTTATCTTAGCACTATACACGCCTGCCTCTTTAGTGGGCTGGGGTGTTAATGGGCTTTGTTCTGTGTTGCCCTCTAAATCGCCATCAGGGTTTGCTGCTTGCTCGATTATGTAGTTTTCTAATTGCTCTAACTGGGCTTGTTCTTGGGGGCTTAGATCATCCATACTCTCTCCTTGCAAATAAAAGCATTCTAGCCCGCTAAAAAGGGCTTTTCAAGGGTTAATACTCCAAATGATGCGCGCTGGGGTATTTTTGCCACTCGGAGCCTTTGGGCTTTTTAGGTGGGTTGTTCTCTTGTGTGGGGTCTGCTTGCCCCTCAATGGCTTGCACTTGGCTAATCTCTTCACTGGTGGTGTGGGCTTGCACTAATGCGCCTTGT
>CAGP01000043.1 GCA_000263275.1 Helicobacter bizzozeronii CCUG 35545
TCGTTCGACTTGCATGTATTAGGCACGCCGCCAGCGTTCACTCTGAGCCAGGATCAAACTCTCCATAAAGTTAAGTTTAAATCCTAAACTGGCTCTTGTGTTGTGGATTTCTCCACGCCACAAAATTAAGTTACTCTGTATTAGACAAGTTGTGTCAATAACTAGAGTTCTTTAGCCAAAAACAAAATGTAAAAAACAATTCTGGCTACAAGACTCTCTTGCTTAAATGTCAAAGATCGTTGCGTATGTTGGAAGCTTTTTTAAAGGCTTTAACTTTGGCAAAACGCGATTATAAGATTTTAAAGCTTAAGGGGGGCTTAAGGGGGGGAGCAAACCACAAACACGCCCTGCACCTCTATTTGTTGGTTTTTTTATTCTCTTAACCACCCCCCCCCCCTTCGTTGCTGGAGCATGTTAAGCAAGTTAGCCACCCCGCCCTTTGAGCTCATTTTTTTTGGCTAGCTGGCTGGCTTGATCGAAGCGTTTTAAAATGCGGTTGATCTCAGCCACTTCTAGGCCTGCCCCTAAAGCGATGCGTTTTTTGCGACTCCCATTTAAGATACTGGGGTTATCCCGTTCCTTAGCTGTCATGGAAGCCACCATCGCCTTAATTTTCTTGATCTCAGCCGAGTTTTCTAGATCGGTGTTTTTGAGTGCTCCGGCGACATTGCTAAGCCCGGGGATCATGGACACCAGCGTGCTGATCGAGCCTAATTTTTTTGATTTTCTCAATTTGTTCTAAAAAGTCATTAAACCCAAATTGCCCCTTTTTGAGCTTTTTAGAAAGTTCCTTAGCATCTTTGGCATCAATCACGCTAGCGGTTTTCTCTGCCAAACTCACAATGTCCCCTGCCCCCATGAGGCGGTTTGCGATGCGATCGGGAATAAACACATCTAAATCGGGGATTTTCTCGCCATGCCCAATAAAGCGCAAGGGAATCTGCAGTTGGTAGGCAATGCCTAATGCCACGCCCCCCTTAGAGTCGCTATCAAACTTGCTTAAAATCACCCCACTCAGCCCGATTTGCTCATGGAAGGTCTGCGCACTGCGCACGCCATCTTGTCCGCTGAGCGCATCGGCGACATAAAAGGTTTCTAGGGGGTTAAGCACCTCTTTGAGGGCTTTAAGCTCTGCCATCAAGGGCTTATCAATGGCTAAACGCCCCGCGCTATCTACAATCATCACATCAAATTGCCCCTCTAGGGCGCGCTTTAATGCCCCCTTAGCAATCTCTATAACCGATCCTTCTTGCCAAAAAACTTCGGTTTCAATCTGCGCGCCCAAAACCTGTAATTGCTCGATGGCTGCCAAGCGTTCTAGATCGCACGCCACTAAGAGGACTTTTTTATTACGGGTTTTGAGGTAGTTAGCCAATTTGGCACAAGTGGTGGTTTTACCCCCCCCTTGCAAGCCACACATCAAAACAATGGTCGGGGGTTTGGGGGCAAAGACAAACCCACTAGCCCCACCCGGCACGCTCAAAATCTCTAACAAACTCTCTTGTAGAGAATCTAAAAATTGTTGCTTGCCAATGCCCTTAGTTTTGGTCTTGATCTCAATGTTTTTGACCAATTCCTTAGCGACCTTGTGGTGCACATCATTTCTGAGTAGGGCTTTTTTAAGTTCGTCTAAAGCCTTTTCAAGGGCTTTTTGATCGTCTTGAAAGCGGATTTTGCCTAGCGCATTTTTAAATGATTGGGTGAGGGTGTCAAACATGTTTTTCCTTTATCAAGCTTGCAATAAGCGTAGTTCTTTTTGGATTTCTGCTTCTTTGTGGGTGATTGTAGCCAAGCGCGCTTGCAGACTCTCTAATAACTCCTTAGGGGCTTTGGCTAAAAAAATGCGGGTTATCTAGGTTGAGCTTGGCTTTTTCTTTGGCGAGCTTGTCTAGCTGGGCTTGCAAGCGTTTGATGAGCGCGCTCACATCAATCCCGCTCAAATCCACATGCACGCTCACCAACTCGCCCACATCGCTTAAGCTTTGGGCGGGCTTTTGATCCACCATTTGGACAGAAGCGATCTTAGAGAGTTTGGCAATTAAATGCAAGGCTTGTGGCTCTAGGGGGATTTTGCTTTGCACAAAGGCTTGGGCGATGGGCGTATTGAGCAAAATTTTAATCCGCCTTAGGGCAATGATTGCCTCTTTAATGGCATCAAAACATGCCTCTAGTTGCCAATCTTGTTGGGTGTCCTTGGGGTAGGCACTCAGCATAATCGAGGGGCTTTGCTCTAAGCTTGTCCCACTCAAGGTTTGATACAAGTATTCGGTGCTATAGGGCATCAAGGGGTGTAAAAGTTGCAAGCCTTGCTTGAGGATACTAACCAGTTCGCCAAAAACTAGGGGCGCATCGCTACTTTGCTTATAACCCTTAGAAAACTCCACAAACCAATCGCAAAACTCGCCCCACAAAAAGCGGTAAAGCAAAGTCGCCACATCATTAAAGCGATATTGTTCTAGGGCGTTGCGGACTTCCTTAGTGGTGGCATTCAGGCGCGATTGAGCATAACGCCCTAGCATGGTGGTGGGCGTGCTGGGGGTGTGGGCTAAATCCCCCCCCACCTCGCTTAAATTTTTAGCCAAAAAACAAGCTAGCGTTATAGAGTTTGTGGGTGAAATGGCGCGCTTGGGTGATGCTATCCTTGCTTAAGCGTAAATCCCGCCCTTGGACGCATAACATCGCCAAAGCAAAACGCAGGCTATCGCTCCCCTCTGTGTTGATGATCTCTAGTGGATCGATCACATTGCCCTTGCTCTTACTCATTTTATTGCCATGTTCATCACGCACCAAAGCGTGTAAATAGATGTGCTTGAAGGGCAATTTGCCTAATAAACTCTCCCCAGCCAACAGCATGCGCGCCACCCAAAAGAACAAAATATCAAAACCGGTGACCAATACACTATTGGGGTAAAAATCTTGTAAATCTTGGGGGTTAAACTCGGGCATATTCTCTTGCCCCCAGCCCAAAGTGCTAAACGCCCAAAGTGCCGAGCTAAACCAAGTGTCTAGCACATCGCTATCTTGGCTAAGTTGCGTGTTAGCACAAGTGGGGCAGGTAGCGGGGGTTTGCACGCTGGCAAATTGATGCCCTTGAGCGCAGGTGAAAACGGGGATGCGATGCCCCCACCAGAGTTGCCGGCTAATGCACCAATCGCGTAAATTTTCCATCCATGCATTGTAATTATTGCGCCAATGGGGGGGGTAAAAGGTGCTTAAGCCCTGCTTGACTTTCTCAATAGAGCCTTGCGCCACTTCCTTTTTTAAAAACCATTGTTTGGAGATATAGGGCTCGATGGGGTTATTGCACCGGTAGCATTTGCCCACTTGGTGGGTGTGCTCCTCAATTTTTTCCACAAAACCTTGTTTTTGCAAAGCCTTTACAACTAAGGGGCGTGCCTGCAGGCGATCTAGGCTAGCAAATTCCCCGGCATGCTCATTAAAAACGCCCTTTTCATCAAAAACCACTAAGGGTTTTAGCTGGTGTCTTTGCCCCACCTCGTAGTCATTAGGATCATGAGCGGGGGTAACCTTGACACACCCACTCCCAAAATGTGGATCGACATAGTCATCAGCAATAATGGGGATAACACGCCCCTTTAGGGGTAAAATTGCGCTTTGCCCGATGAGGTGTTTATAACGCCCATCTTCAGGATTCACCATTAAAGCCACATCCCCAAAAAGGGTCTCTGGGCGTGTGGTCGCCACCACCACAAAACCCCCTTGCTCTAGGGGATAACGCAGATGATAAAGCTTGCCTACTTCTTGTTCGTATTCCACCTCAATATCGGCTAGTGCCCCATCTTTGCAACACCAATTAATCATGTAGGTATCTTGCACGATCAGACCCCGATCAAACCAAGTTTTAAAGGCGAGCTTGACCGCTTTTTCAAGCCCGCTATCCATTGTAAAACGCAGGCGATCCCATGCACATGAGATTCCCAAACTTTGGAGTTGTTCCACAATGGCATGCGCGCATTGTTCTTTCCACTCCCAAACTTTCTTAATAAAGCCCTCCCGCCCGATCTGCTCTTTGCTGATCCCTTGGGCTAAAAGCTGTTTTTCCACCACATTTTGTGTGGCAATCCCGGCGTGATCCAAACCGGGCTGGTAAAGCACGCTATAGCCATCCATGCGCTTAAAGCGCGCCAAAATATCTTGCAAGCTCATGGTAAGTGCGTGCCCGATGTGTAATCTGCCGGTTACATTAGGCGGGGGCATCATGATCGCAAATTTCTTAGATCGATCCGGGCTCACTCCAAAATAGCCCCTGCTTTTCCAGATTTGGTAGTAAGTTTGTTGCCAAGCCAAATCAAAGGGGGGGAAGTCCATTGCATGTCCTTAGTTTCTGCTTATTTTATCTTAAGCTCTCTTTGGATTTTCTAATCTTTGCTAAAATGGGGGTTTTGAAAGGATGTTGTATGGAAATTACAGAAGTGAGTGCATATGAGGTGCTGGATAGCCGAGGACAGCCCACACTAAAGGCGTTGGTGGTGCTCAGCGATCACAGCATGGGGCTAGCCATTGTGCCCAGTGGGGCGAGCACGGGCAAAAATGAAGCTTTAGAGTTGCGCGATCAAGATTTGGGGCGTTTTTTAGGTAAGGGGGTGTTGCAGGCATGCGCGCATGTGAATCATGCGATCCAAGAAGCCCTAGTGGGGCAAGACCCCTTTAACCAAGCCAAGATCGATGCGATCTTGCTAGGCTTGGACAATACGGCTAATCTCTCACATTTGGGAGCGAATGCCACTTTGGGCGTGTCTTTGGCAGTAGCGCGGGCGTGTTCGCGATCGCTACACATGCCTTTATACAACTACTTAGGTGGGATCAACGCACACATCTTACCCACGCCCATGCTCAATATCATCAATGGGGGCGCGCATGCCAATAACCGCCTAGACTTCCAAGAATACATGATCATGCCCTTAAAATTTGAAAGTTTTAGGGAGGCACTGCGGGCTAGCGTGGAGGTCTATCAGCATTTAAAAAAGATGTTGGCTGAGTCGCATTTTAGCGTGAGCGTGGGCGATGAGGGCGGGTTTGCGCCTGATTTTCAAAACAACGAGGAGCCTTTAGAGTGGATTTTAAGAGCCATTGAAAAGGCAGGCTATCTACCCGGGGAACAAATTGCCCTAGCCCTAGATGTAGCTAGCAGTGAGCTTTACAGCCAAGAGGGGCGTTATGAGCTAAAAAGTGAGGGCAAGGTTTTAGAATCGGGTGGGCTAATTGACTATTATGCCAATCTGCTCCAAAAATACCCCATTGTATCGATCGAAGATGGGCTAGCTGAGGAGGATTACAACGGGTGGGCAGAGCTCACCCAAAAACTCGGGCATAAGGTGCAATTAGTGGGCGATGATCTCTTTGTAACTAACCCCAAACTTTTACAACAAGGCATTAAACAACACCTAGCCAACGCCATTTTAATCAAGCCCAACCAAATCGGCACACTCAGCCAAACCCTAGAAACCATACACCTAGCCCAAAAATCGGGTTATGCCTGCGTGATGAGTCATAGAAGTGGGGAGAGTGAGGATACCTTTATCGCCGATTTTAGCGTGGCGATGAACACCGGACAGATTAAAACCGGAGCCCCCACACGGGGCGAACGCACCGCTAAATACAACCGCCTAATTGAGATCGAAAAGGCAACTCACGGGCAGTATTTGGGGGCAAAGCTATTTGAGTGCGACTAAGATTTGGCTTGTGGGCTTTATGGGGAGTGGGAAGAGCACGCTAGGGGCTTTGTTGGCTGAAAAATTAAATTGGGGATTTTTAGACACTGATGTTGCCATTAGCCAAGAGGTGGGCATGGATATTGAGGCGATTTTTTCTCAATACGGGCAGGATTATTTTAGGCAATTAGAGGGGGGCTTAATAACACGCATTAGCCAGCACCCAACGCCCCTTGTGGTCGCCACCGGGGGAGGATTGCCTATTTTTAATTCTTTGGAGGGCTTGGGGGAAATCATTTATTTGCATGTTGGTTTTGAGGTGATCTTGGAGCGTTTAGAGCAAGATAACAACCCCCGCCCGCTATTTGAAAACCCCGCCCAACTCCACGCCCTCTACACCCAACGCCACCCCCTCTATGCACGCATAGCCACCCACACAATTAATGCCAACCAACACCTGCCACAAGTCTTAAACCAACTCTTAGGGCTTGTATCAAATATCCACAAAAACTAAAGGCTAAAGCCCTCAAGGCGCAAAAGATTTACCATATTAGCTATAATCAAATTTTATAAACCAAAATAAAGGATTTACATGGGTCATGGGATTTTGTTACACACACCCAAGAGTTTAGAGGAAAAAGCCATCCATTATTTACAGGACCTCTTCAAAATGCATGGCAAGAGTGTCGCTTTATTCGCACCGGTAGGGGATTGTGAGAATTTTCAGGCAGTCTGTGGCTTGGGCATCTCAGAGGTGTTAGAGAGGCTGGCTAAACAAGATGAGGGGGTTTTTACAGACATTTTAGAGATTTACCAGAATTTGATCGCCTACCATGATTATGTCGTGGTGGTGGGTTCTTGTTTTGAGCCCTTACAAAGTTTTGATTCACGCTTACTAGACACCATCGCCCAACACCTTAATTTAGTTGTGGTGAATGCGTTGTTGCCTAGTCCCAACTTAGCCGCTGGGGTCCAGCTATCCCATGCCAGTTTCAAAAAGGCAGGTTTGTTAAATCCTTTGAGTTTGCTCACATCGGACTTGACCCTAGAGATTCCGGGCTTGGTGCTGGCTAATCTCAACGCCCAGCCCACCAAAGATGCTTTTGAGAGTTTAGAACAAGCCAACTCCACATGTGTAAGCCCGGTGTGTTTCCAACATAGTTTGTTGGGGCGCGCTAAAAAAAATGTGAAAACCATTGTTTTACCCGAAAGCCAAGATGAACGCATTTTAAAAGCTGCGCATGCGATTTTGCAACTGGGGGCGGCTAAGATTATCTTATTAGGGCAACCTGATAAAGTTTGCCAAGATGCCCAAAAATTAGGATTAGATTTAAAAGATACCCCCATCCTAGACCCCCACACCTCCCCCCTCACACAGCAGTTAGCCCAAACCCTCTACACCCTACGCCAAGCTAAGGGGCTAAGCTTAGAGCAAGCCCAAGAGCTCATCAAAACCCCGACTTATTTTGGGACCATGCTGGTTTATAGTGGGCATGCTGATGGCATGGTTTCTGGGGCGACCCACACCACCGCTGAAACCGTGCGTCCGGCATTACAAACCATTAAATTACTCCCCGGGGTGCAAATTGTCTCCAGCGTGTTTTTCATGTGCTTAGATACAAAAGTCTATGTCTTTGGGGATTGCGCGATTAATCCTAACCCCACCAGCGCAGAACTCGCCCAAATTGCCCTAACCTCGGCTACAACTGCTAAAAGTTTTGGCTTTGAGCCTAGAATTGCGATGCTCTCTTATTCTAGTGGGACTTCGGGCAAAGGTCCTGATGTAGATAAGGTGGCTCAAGCCGTGCAGATAGCCCGTTCTTTGGATTCCACTCTGATCATTGATGGCCCCTTGCAATTTGATGCGGCTATCGATCCCAAAACAGGGAGCAAGAAAATGCCCGGGAGTGCGGTGGCCGGGCGGGCTAATACCTTTATTTTCCCCGATTTGGATGCGGGCAATATCGCCTATAAGGCAGTGCAACGGACGGCTAAGACTTTAGCCATCGGTCCTGTATTGCAGGGGCTTAAAAAGCCGGTGAATGACTTGAGTCGGGGTTGTTTGGTCGAAGATGTGATCAACACCATTATCATGACCGCCATTCAGGCACAAGGATAACCCATGCGTATTCTTGTTTTAAATTTAGGCAGTTCCTCTATTAAGTTCCAGCTTTTCAACATGGATAAAAATATCGTGTTGGCTAAAGGCTTGGTCGAGCAGATTGGCGAGGAATATGGGCGCATTAAAATCAACGCCCCGGGCGGGC
Source organism: Helicobacter bizzozeronii CCUG 35545 (assembly GCA_000263275.1). GTDB lineage: Bacteria > Campylobacterota > Campylobacteria > Campylobacterales > Helicobacteraceae > Helicobacter > Helicobacter bizzozeronii. The sequence goes on from CAGP01000043.1 coordinate 7,940, forward strand.
ATGCGTGTATCCAAGATCGCCTCCACATTAAGGACCACGAAGAGGGCTTGTTGCAGGTCCAAGAGGTGCTTAAAGAACTGCAGATTTTACGCAATATCGAGCATGTAGATGGTGTGGGGCACCGCGTGGTGCAAGGGGGGGATTTGTTCATCCAGCCCACTTTGATTGATGATCGGGTGATGGAACACATTGAGAGGCTCTGCCCCTTAGCCCCCTTGCATAACCCGGTCAATCTAGCCGGGATCAAGGCTTTAAAAAAGCAAGTGCCCAATCTCCCCCAAGTGGCTGTTTTTGATACCGCCTTCCACCAAAGCATGCCCGCCCATGCCTATGTCTATGCCTTGCCCTACCACCTCTACGAACAACATAAATTACGCCGCTATGGTTTCCATGGGACCTCCCACCACTTCATCGCCCAAGAAGCCGCTAAATTTTTAAATATCCCCTACGATCAATTCAATGCGATTTCTTTGCACTTGGGTAATGGCGCGAGTGCATGCGCAATTGAAGGGGGTAAAAGTATTGATACCTCCATGGGCTTAACCCCCCTAGAGGGCTTGGTGATGGGGACACGCTCGGGGGATATGGACCCAGCCTTGATCGAATACATCATGGAGCTAACCCATAGTAACATCAAACAAACCACCAACATGCTCAACAAACAAAGCGGGCTCAAGGGGGTGTGTGGGGACAATGACATGCGCGGCATTGAGGCGATGATTGAAAAGGGCGATGCCAAAGCCAAGCTCGCCTTTGACATCTATGCTTACCGCATTAAAAAATATGTCGGGGCTTATGCCTTTGCTTTGGGGCGTGTGGATGCTATGCTCTTTACCGGGGGTGTGGGGGAAAATTGCGCGCGCCTAAGAGAGGTTGTGTGTGCAGGCTTAGAAAATTTTGGTATTTGTTTGGACACAAAAGCCAATGCCACCCCCAAATCGGGCATCGCCCCCTTGCAAGCCCAATCTAGCAAAGTGGCGATCTTGCGTGTGCCCACCAATGAAGAATTAGCCATCGCCCAACAAAGCGCACAAGTGATTTTACAAATGCGCCAAAAATCCCATTAAGGAGTTTCACATGGATAGGTTACGCACCCCAAAATCTTATTGGCAAGCCTGCATGGTATGCTTGCTCTTGAGTTTGCCTTTAAGGGCAGAGTTTGTTGATGAGAGCAATGCCCAAGTGCGCGCCTTGCTCCAAGAGGGCGACACCTACGGGGAACATGCCCCAGAAAATGCCCTACGTTTTTACAAACAAGCCAGTGATTTGGGGAGTGTGCGGGGCAGCGAAATTGTGGGTGAGGGCTACCTCAATGGGGAGGGTGTTAAAAAAAAACGAGCCAAAAGCGCGTTTTTACTTTGAAAAAGCCATCCAACTCGATCACGAACAAGGTGGGAGTGGAGTCAGTGAGGGGGCGTTAGAGGCACGCATGCATTTGGCGATGATGGATGTTGATGCCCCCGATCCAGCAAGCCAAGCCCAAGGTTTCCACATGCTCCAAGAAGTCGTGCGTGATCTCAACAAGCAACCCAAAAAACCCTCTTTGGACCTTAAAAATATCACCAACTTCCCCGAAAACTCATGGCAGCGCATCGCCCTCTCAATCGCCCTATACCATTTGGGTTATTACTATGAAATGGGGAAGGGCACGCCTAGAAATCCCCAAAAAGCCCGTGCTATTTACCAAAAGGTGATCCAAGCCAAGCTTTACACACGAGGGGCTGCCCAAGCGCGTTTAAAACAAATGCGCCCTTAGTGCAAATGTGCTATAATCACGCCCATTTTTTGTGAAAAGAGAGGAAAATATGCAAAAGATCAAAAAGGTAATCGGTTTTTCATTGTTGTCATGCATGCTGGCTAGCCCTTTGCTAGCCAAACCCTATGAAATTGACAAAGCCCATACCCGCGTAGGGTTCAAGGTGAAACATTTGTCAATTAGCTATGTAACGGGAGATTTTAAGGATTATAGCGCAGTGGTGGATTTTGATCCGGCTAGCCACACCTTTAAAAAGTTGGAGGCTGATATTAAGGTTGCCTCTGTGGATACGGACAACCAAAACCGCGATGCCCATTTGCGCACCGATGATTTTTTTAAAATGGAGAAATACCCTGAAATCCACTTTGTGATGGAGAAATAACCAAAAAATCAATGCCCAAAATGGCGAGGTTGAGGGCACACTCAATATTGCTGGTGTAGCCCACAAGGTCAAGCTTAAAGCCGAGATTGGCGGGGTGATCAAAACAGAAGATGGCAAGGAAAAAGTGGGGTTTTCTTTGAGCGGCAAAATCAAGCGATCGGATTTTAAATTCGCCCCCCAAGTAGGTCAATCTAGAATTGGCGATGTGGTTACCTTGAATATTGAAGTCGAGGCTGCCCAAAAATAGCCCGTGCAACTCAATTTAGAGCAACAGCAAGCCACACAAGCCCCTTTGGGGCATAACCTCATCATCGCCTCAGCAGGCACGGGCAAGACCTCCACCATTGTGGGGCGGATTTTACACCTCTTAGCACAAGGGATCAACCCCCAAGAGATTTTGCTTTTAACTTTCACTAATAAAGCCAGCATTGAAATGAAAGAGCGTTTAGCCCTTCATAGCGCGCATGCCCAAAATATCCAAGCGGGCACTTTCCATGCCCTAGCCCTGCGTGTCTTAAAGCAAAAACGCCCCGATTTGACTCTCAAACAGCCTAGAGAATTGCATGTCTTGCTTAGGAGCGTTGCAGAAAATCACCACCTATCCAAACAAGAGGGCTTTTATGCGCCCCAACACCTCTACAATCTCTATTCCCTCTACACCAACGCCCAAAGTGCTTTGGATTTTAGCGCATGGCTAGTTGAGCGCAAACCCGATCAAAAGGACTTTGCCCCCTATTATGCAGACATTTTAGATCAATTTTGCGCCCTCAAGCGCGCCCACAACTACATGGATTATAATGATTTGCTCTTGCGTTACCGCCAAGACATCGCCCCCACCCAGCACTTTGCCGAAGTGTTATGCGATGAATACCAAGACACCAACCCTTTGCAAGATTCGATCCTAGATGCCCTCAATGCCCCCAGTCTTTTTTGCGTGGGGGATTATGATCAGAGTATTTACGCCTTCAATGGGGCAGATATCTCCATTATTAGCAATTTCACCCACAAATACCCTAAAGCGCGTGTCTTCACCCTCACTAAAAATTACCGCTCCTCTGAGGCTATCTTAAACCTAGCCAATAGAGTTATCGCCCACAACCCACGCATTTACCCCAAGAGTTTGGAGGTGATGAAAACAAGCAACCCCTCCATGCCCCAAGTCTTTGGGTTTGAAGAGTTGTCCGTGCAGTATAAAAGCATTGCGCGCAATATCGCCCAAAGGGGGCATTATGAAGAAGTCGCCATCTTATTCCGCAATAATTCAAGTGCCGATGGGTGCGAAGCTTCTTTGCGAGAACTGGGTGTCCCCTCTAGGCGTAAGGGGAGTTTGAGTTTTTTTGAGAGTAAAGAGGTGCGTTTGATTTTAGATGTGTGCGCTTTTTTAAGCCATGGCAAAGATATGGTTGCCACCATGCAGATTTTAAGCTACGCCCCGGGTGTAGGCAGTGCCCTAGCCCATGAGATTTACCAAGCCTTGCAAACACTGGGTCTTGGGGATAGCCGCCAAGGCTTGCTAAACCCACAGGGCAAAAACCCCTACCCCACTAGCGCTAAAATGGGCTTATTTGGGGAGGTGATCGCCCAAGAAAACACCATGCGTTTTGAAAACTTAAGGGCGGACTTCCAACAACACCCCATTCTAGCCCACCCCAAACTCACGCCCCCAAGCGCGCACTTTTTAGAGGGCATGTTTGCCCTAGTCAAAGGGCATCAAAACACTTCTAGCGCACAAAGTTTGGGCTATATCATCGCCACAGCGTGGTTTAACAACATGTTAGAGGGCTTGGCTAGGGAGCGTTGCAAAAACAAAGATGGGAGCCTAGATAATCGCCGTTTTGATCTAGCTAAGGAAAAGATCACACGCAAATTAGACCTCTTAATCAAACTTGCCCAACCCTACTCCAGTTTGAAGGACTTTTTACAAGCTATGGTTTTAGGCTCTAGGGAGGCTATAGAGGGGAGCGGGGTGCATTTGCTGAGTGTCCATGCCAGTAAGGGGCTAGAGTTTGAAGAAGTGTATGTGATTGATTTGATGGAGGGGCGTTTCCCCAACACTAAATTAGCCAAACAGGGGGGGAGCTTGGAGGAGGAGAGGCGTTTATTCTATGTCGCCACCACGCGCGCTAAGGATCATCTCTACTTGTGCTATGCCAAAAAAGACAGACTCAAGGCAAAAGACTATGAACCTTCGCGTTTTTTAAAAGAAGCGGGTTTGATCCACTAAAGGAGTGTTATGCCATTTATCCAAATCACATTTTCCTAAATAACCACGCTTTAGCCTAAAAATCTTAAGGTATTTTGTTCAATAGGCGATCAGTATTACTTTCTCCAGTTTTTCAATAAATTATAAGGTTCTATGCTATAGAATGCATCTAGTATTACAAAATTGCATAGGATTAATAAATGAGATTTTCCAATAAAATTTTTGGTGTTTTTTCTATAAAAAATCGACCAAAAACAAATACAAATCCTTGTCTTTTTTCACACGCTTTTTGTATTTTAAGTGCAGTGGGGGCAGATGCCCTCTTGGCTGAAGAGTCGCATACCTTGGGTAAGGTTACTACTCTGGGCGAGCGCACCTTTGAGTATAACAATAAAATGTATATTGAGCGTAAAGAATTGCAACAACGCCAAAGCAACCAAGTCAATGACCTTTTTAGGACTCGGGCGGACATCAATGTCGCTGGGGGCGGGCTGATGGCGCAAAAAATCTATGTGCGGGGCATGGAAAGCCGCCTGCTTAGGGTAACTATTGATGGGGCAGCCCAAAATGGGAATATTTTCCACCATGATGCTAATACGGTCATCGATCCGGGCATGCTCAAAGAAATAGAGGTGATTAAGGGGGCAGCTAGTGCTTCAGCAGGACCGGGCGCGATTGCAGGAAAAATGGCGATGGAAACTATCGGGGCTAATGACTTTTTACGCAAGGGGCAAACTTATGGGGGCAGTGCTTCAGCGAGTTTTTACACCAACTTTGGGATGCGCTTTAACACCATTGCAGCTTACCGCGCGGAGAAATGGGACATCTTGGGCTATTACACCCACCAAAATATCTTTTATTACCGCGATGGGAATAACTTGATGAAAAATCTCTTTAATCCCACCTACAATCTAGAAGATCCCTTTGCAAGCGATAAGGTGATCGGTAGTCCTAGTGAACAAAATAATGTCCTACTCAAATTTAACGCCTACTTCAACGATAAGGACAGCTTAACCATTAGCTACAACATGACTCGTTACAATTCAACTCGCTTGTTGCGCCCCAACACCACAAGCGCACTCAGCAAGGCTAATGACCCGGGCACCCAGCCCGCCCCCTTTGTGATCAGCTTTGGTAAAGAGCTGGCCCATACGATTAACTCCAACAATAACCTTTCTTTCAAGTTTAACCACGATGGCGGGGATACTTTCAACCAGCCCAAAATCACTTCCACCGCCTTTTTGAGCGTGCGTAACGGGCATTATAATCCGGTGAATAACCCCTTTTTGCCCAGCTCCCAAGAGCCCACCAATCAAGATTATATCGCCAATGTGCAAGATTGGTGCCAAGCCAATCAAAGCCAATGCACGAAAGGGACAATCACACCCTTAGCAACGGGGGGGTATGACATCACGGCTGGTGGTGGTGGAACGCAATGGATTCCCAAATACCCCGAATACGACATGGCTCCCTCATCAACTACGGCTAATGACTGGACTTTGGGTAATGCCGATGCGGAGGGGACTTTGGAGCGCAATATTTATTTAATCAACTCTGGGGTGAATGTCAAGGTCCAGCACCCCATTAGCGCAGACTATGGGAATGTCTTTGAATACGGCGCGATTTACCAAAACTTGAGCGTGTTTTCAGGCTTGCCTAGAGGGAGCAATGGGCTTTATAAAGGCAATGTCAATCCTAACGACCCCACTGGTCCGGGCTTGCCCTACCGCCATTATTATGTCGATCCGGGCACAGAATACCAGCAAAACATGAGCTCACCTAATGCGGTCTATCGTGGCTTGCCCCAAAATTCCTATGCCATAGGCAATATCATCGGGGGTTATATGCAAGCAAACTATAACTTCTTAAAAAACCTCATTGTGGGGGCGGGCACGCGCTATGATATTTATCTTTTAAAAGACAAGAACGGGCAAAACCACTTGACATCTGGTTTTAGCCCGAGTGCGACCATTTTATATAACCCCATCGATTCTTTGGGCTTGAAAGTGAGCTATGCCTATGTAACCAAAGGTGCTCTGCCCGGGGATGGGGTGTTGATGCGCGATCCTAGCGTGATTTACCAAAAGAACTTGAAACCCACCATCGGGCAGAATGCGGAATTTAACATTGACTATAACAGCCCTTATTTCAATGTGCGTGGGGCGGCATTCTACCAAGTGATCAATAACTTTGTTAATTCCTACGGGCAGGACACTTCTAAGAATGGGGGTGGGAATGCCACGGCTAAAAACTTGACGGGCAACTTGCCCCAAACCATCACGATTTTTGGGTATGAGCTCAGCGGGAATGTCCGCTATAAGGGCTTTGTGGGGACTTTCTCTTTTGCGCGCTCATGGCCGACCGTGGCTAACCCCTATGGGAAACGGGGCAGTTACGACTTGCTAGCCGATACCTATGCGCTGGCTGCCACCTATGGGAATGTGGTTATTCTAAAGGCTGACTACACCTTCCAAAGAGCCGGACTCACCCTGACATGGCTTAGCCGCTTTGTTACTAATATGTATTACAATGGCTATAGCATTTACTATCCGGGTTATGGCACGATGAAAATCCACAAACCCGGCTATGGGGTGAGTAGCATTTTTGTCAATTGGTCGCCCCCTCATGGACGCATGAAAGGTTTGCTCTTGAGCGCAGTCTTTAACAATATCTTCAACAAGCAGTATGTCAATCAGACCTCTGTTTGGCAAGCCAGTGCGGACGCACCCCATGATGACATGATCGCCACAGCCGGGCACATCCGCATGGCGCTCCCAGAACCCGGATTTAATGCCCGTTTTGAGATTTCCTACCAATTCTAAGATTCTTTATAGCATTGTGGGGGCACGCCCCCAATTTATCAAGAGCAAGCCCTTACACCAAGCCATTCTAAGCGATCCCTATTTGGATTCAAACACCACCTTACAAGAATTTTTGATCCACACCAACCAACATTCTAGGGCAGATATGAGTAATGCCTTTTTTAAAGAGTTGGATTTGCCCCCACCCTTGCACACCCTCCCCCAAGCCCCACCCAATCTCACGCCCCTAAAACACATTGCTTTCATGTTTGCCAAACTCAAAGAGTTTTGCCAAATCCAACGCCCCGATTATATTGTGGTCTATGGGGACACCAACTCCACGCTGGCTGGGGCGTTGTGCGCGCATAGCCTTAAAATCCCTCTAATCCACATTGAAGCGGGCTTAAGAAGTGGGGATTTAAGCATGCCCGAAGAGCGCAACCGCATTTTAACCGACCAACTCAGCACGCTTTTATTTTGCCCCACGCCCAGTGCTTATGCATGCCTAAAACAAGAGCAACACTTAGGGCAAAAAATTTATTTTAGCGGGGATGTGATGTTGGATAATGTGCGTTTTTTTGCCCCTAAAGCCCACCCCCCCAAACCCCCCTTTGAGCCCAGTAAAAAGCCCTTTATCTTTGCCACTTGGCATCGGGCTAGCAACATTGACAACCAAAACAACTTGCAAAGCATTTTTAAGGCTTTAGAATATCTAGCCCAAAATGCGCCCCTTTTTTTTAGCCCTGCACCCCAGAACCCAAAACGCCCTAACACAATGTGGCTTGTCCTTTAAAAATGTCTCTTTGTTGCCCCCATTATCCTACCTAGAAACCCTCTACATGCTCACTTATGCACGCTTGGTGCTCACAGATAGCGGGGGGTTGCAAAAGGAGGCCTGTTTTTTAGGGACTCCGGTTTTAGTGATGCGGGAGAATAGCGAGTATCCCGAATTATTAGAGGGTGGGGGGGCGATCTTGGTGGGCACGCATGCAGACTTGATCACCCGCAAGGCTCAAGAGCTTTTAACCAAAGGTCAAGTTAGTTTTGCTAACATAGATCATTTTTGGCAAGGGTGCAAGTGCCCTGCATATCTTACAAGCCATCAAGGAGCATGCATGTTATTTGGGATCATCGGGGTAGGGGGGTTTGTCGCCCCCAGACACATCAAAGCCATTTATGAGACTGGGCATGTGCTTGATTGTGCGGTCGATGAACATGACAGCGTGGGGATTTTGGATCAATATTATTTGGATTGCGAGTTTTTCACCAGTCTAGGCGACCTGCACCAGTATTTACAAGATTGCAAAGCCCAAAATAAATTTTTAGATTTCATGGTGATCTGCACGCCTAATTATTTGCACTTCGAGCACATTGAATTTGCCCTCTCACATGGGATTCATGCCATTTGTGAAAAGCCCTTAGTGTTAGACCCCAATGAGTTAGATGAGATCAAGGCTTTGGAGAAAAAATACAACCGCCGTGTTTTTAATATCTTGCAATTACGCACCCACCCCAATATCATCAACCTTAAAAATAGCATCCAAGCCAGCTTGCAAGAAGACCCCAGCAAGATTTACCACATCTCTTTAACTTATTTGGTTTTGCGTGGGAAATGGTATTTTAATTCTTGGAAGGGCGATGAGGATAAAAGCGGGGGGCTAGCCACCAATATTGGGATTCATTTTTTTTGATATTCTCTTGGATATTTTTGGGGGCGTGGTGGATAATGCGGTGTATATCCATGAGCCTGATTGTATCGGGGGGCTTTTGAGCTTAGAGCATGCGCGGGTTTCTTGGTTTTTGTCCATCAATCCGGGTAAATTTGGTTTGCAACAAACCGGGGCTTATCGATCGCTGGTGCTGGAGGGTAAGGATGTGGATTTTAGCAGTGAATTTGATAGCCTGCACACCAAATGTTACCAACAAATCCTCAATGATGAGGGTTATGGCGTGGATGTAGCCCGCCCTGCCATTGTGCTAGCCTCTGTGATTCGCCATCTAAGCCCTTCCAAACCCGATGAGGATTGCCACCCCCTATGCCACAAGGCTTTGTGTTGTGAATGAGATTCACCCCAGTGCCTTTATCCACCCCTCTAGCTACCTAGATGATCCAATCAGCATCCAAGAGGGGGTTAAGATTTGGCATTTTTTGCCATTTGCTCGCACATACTCATATTGGGGCGCATGTGAGTATGGGGCAAAATTGCGTGGTTGGTCCTAGAGTCTCTATTGGGGAGGGGAGCAAGATTCAAAATAATGTGAGTTTGCATGAGGGGGTGGAGTGCCAAGATCATGTTTTTATTGGTCCTAGCGTGGTTTTTACCAATGTGCTAAGGCCTAGGAGCTTTATTAAAACCCCCCCATCGGCTTTTGTGCCCACCTTATTAAAAACTGGGTGTAGCATTGGGGCTAATGCCACGATTGTTTGCGGGGTGAGCATTGGGGCTTATGCCTTTGTGGCTGCTGGGAGCGTGGTGACTAAAAGCGTCCCTGATTTTGGCATGGTCAAGGGGAACCCCGCGCGTTTTGTGGGCTTTGTGGATAAGGCATTAAAACCCTTAAACTTTGTGGGTAACCGGGCACAAGATAGTTTTGATGGGAGTGTCTATATCTTAGAAGATCGGGTTGTGCGCCTGCTTGAGTCTTGAGCCTTTGGATTTTTACAACTTAAAAGCCCTGCACCAAGAACATGCCCTAGAGATTGAGGAGGCGTTATTGCAAGGGGCACGCAACGCCCAATATATCTTGGGTCAAGAGGTGACGCAATTAGAGCAAGACCTAGCCAAGCGTGCGGGCTTTGCCTTTTGTTTGGGGACTTCTAGTGGGACTTCTAGCCTGCTTTTAGCCTTTTTGGCTTGTGGGATCACTAGGGGTGATGAGGTGATCACGCCTGCCTTTGGTTTTTATTGCCGCTGTTGAAATGCTCTTGCTCTTGGGGGCTCAGCCGGTTTTAGTGGATATTGATCCAGCCACCTACCAAATGGATAGCTTGTTGGTTGAACGCGCGATCACCCCCAAAACAAAAGCCATCGTGCCCCTAAGTTTATTTGGTCTAGCCAGCGATCGCCACGCATTAAGCCAAATTGCCAAAGCCCACAATCTATTTTTAATTGAAGATGGGGCGCAAAGTTTTTTAGCCCCCTATGAAGGGTCGGGCAAACCGGATATTTTCACCACCAGCTTTTTTCCCACCAAGCCCTTAGGCTGTTATGGCGATGGGGGCGCGATTCTTTGTGATGATGGCGATCTTTATGATAAACTCAAAGCCCTACGCATCCATGGGCAAAAGGGCAAATACAACCATTGCTATTTAGGACTCAATGCCCGCTTAGATGCCCTGCAAGCCTGTATTTTAAAAGTCAAGCTCAAGCACTATGCTAACCACCTCAAAGCCCTGCGCGCTAAAGCCCAAATTTACCACCAGCTCTTAGAACCACTGGGCTTACAACTCCCCCTAGATAAAATCAACTCTCATCACTCTACACGCCATAATATTTACGCCCAATACCCCATCTTGCACCCCAAGCGCGCTCAATTGATGGCTAAACTAACCCAAGAGCATATCCCCAGCGCGATCCACTACCCCAAGCCTTTGCACCACCAAGCCCCCCTAGAGCATTTGGGCTATGCTGATCGCCACTTCCCTAATGCCCTCAAAGTTTGCCAAGAGATTATCAGCCTGCCTTTAAATCCCTATCTGACACGCCTAGAATTAGAGCAAGTCGCCCAAGTGGTGGCAGATGTTTAAAGAAAACCCCACTCTGGGCATTTTGGGCTTGGGCTTTGTGGGGTTGCCTCTAGCCCTTGCCTTTGGGCGGCATTTTAAAACCATTGGGTTTGATATTTCTAGCCAGCGCATAGCAGAACTGCAAAATGGGCATGATCGCAACCAACAAGCCAACCCACAAGATTTTTTAAAGGCACGCCTTTTACAAGTTACATCTTGCCCCCAGGATTTGAGCGGAGTCGATGTTTTCATTATCGCCGTGCCCACACCGGTTGATTCACATAACCAGCCCGATTTAAACATGCTAAAAAATGCCTCTTTGCTAGCTGGATCGCATTTGCAACAACAAGGCATCGTGATCTATGAATCCACCACCTACCCGACCTGCACGCAAGAATTTTGCGTGCCTTTGTTGGAACAAGCCAGCCACCTACGCTATAACCATGATTTTTTTTGTGGGCTATTCTCCTGAGCGGATCAATGTGGGCGATGCGCGCCCTTTAAGCCAGATTGTTAAGATCACCTCCGGGAGCACACCAGAGAGTGCGCGCTATATTAATCGGCTCTACCAGCGCGTGATCTGCCAAACCCACCCAGTTAGCTCTATTGAAGTGGCTGAGAGTGCTAAGATTTTAGAAAACACCCAAAGAGATTTGAATATTGCCTTTATCAATGACATGGCGATGCTCTTAGATCGCTTGGGGGTGAATCTCTATGAAGTGCTGGAAGCGTGCCAAACCAAGTGGAATTTTATGCCCTTTATTCCGGGTTTGGTGGGCGGGCATTGTATCAGTATTGATCCTTACTACCTGAGTTTTTTGGCTAGGCGGGTGCAACACGATCCAAGCCTCATTGAGGCTAGCCGCCAGATCAACAACGCCATGCCTGCCTTTTTAGCCAACAAAATCGCCAAACTCTTGCACACCCACCAACTGCCCATCCAAAATGCCCGTGTGTTGATCTTGGGGGCGAGTTTTAAAGAAAATTGCAATGATTTACGCAATTCCCAAAGTTTGGTGCTCCAACAAGAGTTAGAGGGCTTGGGCTGTAGGGTGGATATTTACGACCCACTCATTGGCTTTGAGGACATGCAAGCACTTTTTGCCAGCACTGCCCTGCAAAGCCTGCCCCAAGAACCCACCTACCATGTGGTGATTTTGGTGGTTGCGCACCGCTGTTTTGCGGATTTGGATTTATCAGGGGTGTTATTAGATCAAGGTTTCATCTATGATCTCAAGGCTTTTTTAAAGTGTGCCCCCCACCTAACGATCTACACCCCCTAAAACATGCTAGAATGGAGCAAAAAAGGACAGGCATGCAAATTGATGATGTGTTATTAGACAAACTCGCCCAACTTTCGATGTTGGAACTCCCCCAAGACAAACAAGCCCTCAAGCAAAACCTAGAGGAAGTCTTGGGCTTTATGGATAATCTAAGCACCCTAGATTTAGAGGGTATCAAAAGTTTGGAGACAGAGAGCACGCCTCTAAGAGAGGATGTCCCTTTTTGCGATCCCACTATCCCACAAAGCATTTTAAAACACGCCCCCAAAGCCCAAGAGGGCTATTTCATCGTGCCCAAGATCATTGAAACTTGAGGGGGGCAATCCTTTGGTATTGATCCTAAAACCCCTAATGGTGGGCTATTCTAGGTCAGTAAAGCCAAAACCGATTATAAAAAATAGGCTAGATCAGAGTCAAATATTACTTGTGGCAGTTACGCAAGAGTTCCCAGCATATCCCCCATGTGTAATTCACAAAAACCACAAAGTCTCGGTAAGTCTTATAGCCTCTGATTGTGGGGATACGCACGCCCACCTCCAATCCATTGGCGATCTTTTGCCATTTAATGTTCTTGTTCCATTTGTAGCTCCCATTTAGAGCCCTTGTATAGGCGTATGTGAAACGCAAACCCACATTAACCATAAATTGGAAGTTGGCATAGGAGTGATGGGGCAATTTCCAAACGCTCCCCCCGCCCGCTCCCCCCACAAAGCCCCCAAAAGTCCATGTGGCATTATCTAAGAAATTAAAGAGCAGATCAAAAGCACCCCCTGCAAAGTAAGGTGTTGTGCTTGCCAAAATTGGCGGTTAAAAAGGGCACAAAAGTGCACCCCAAAAGGGCTACTCTTGGCACAATGGGACTTACCCCTAGCTTTTTTTTGGCATAAAAAACTCATCCAACCCATTTCGACATCGCCCCCATAAAAATGTCCTTTACTATTGTGTTGGAGTGTAAAGGGTGCATACTGGAAACCGCCCCCTAAAAAAATACCTGAATCCCCAGCTCTTAGGGGCACGAGGTTCCATGTTATTAAACTGGTCAAAAGCCATACTAGGCTAAAATTCCGTTTGTGTAGTTTTGTGATCAACATGATTTAAAACACTTCTTTGAAATTTTAAAAATGATGTGCCCTAACCTACAAGAAAAGAACAAAGAGAAGGCTTAAACTTGATGTGTTTGATAAACCCTGCAAAATCTAAGAGTATAGATTGTTGGCTATTCTGAAACAAAAGGTTGGGCAAGTAGGATATGGAACACTTTTAGCTTTCTTGCAATACCCTAATTGATAACAAGGAGTCTTATGGTTTTTAAAATCAAAATAAAGAGTTTGGTGCTCTCAGCATTAATGGTGGTGGGTGTCACTCAGGTTGCCCAGGCAGGCGAGAAAAACGGCTTTTTTCTAGGGCTTGGCTACCAACAAGGTAAAGGTGGGGGAGGCGAATACAAGAAAGCCCTATCGAGCGGATTCCCTCTCTATGGTCTAAGTGCACAGGTGGGGGGTGTGGGTTTTGCCAATAAATGGTTTGGCGGGCAGGTTTATGCTTTCTTTGATTGGGACAATAGTGCTCTCTTTGATGATTGGCGCATTTGGGAGAAGTTTGGGAAGAAACCCACTGGGGGCAAATGGGATGTTTATGCCTATGGTGGGGCTGCAGATATGATTGTCAATATCATCCCCGCAGATTCCTTTGCTATTGGTCTAGTAGGTGGTATCCAACTAGCGGGCAATACTTGGAGCTACAATAACTTTTCTCATAGCGGTTTCCAGTTTCTTTTTTAATGCAGGTGGGCGAATCCGCTTTAAAGAACATGTAGCTGTCCAAGCTGGAATCAAATTCCCTATGATCCCCCAAAAACTCACACCAGAAATCAAAAGTATCAGACGCTATGTGTGGTATGTCAATCTGAACTATATTTTCTAGGGCGATCTCTAGAAAATGTTTGGGGAGAGGGCTTTAATGGCAATTCTCCCGCTCAATGAGCAATCTTTGAAACCACCACACAAAAACCACCACGCCGTCCACTGTGGCGATAAAGGCTAGGGCAACCGGCGTATTTGAGGTTAAACATGGCTTGTGTCTTTGGGGATATTGCAAGTTAGAGGAGTTTTTGTTAAAATAAAACCGCCCCTAAAAGGGGGCAAACCATAAAAAGGGGCTTGCTATGCGACGCAAAGCTAGCAAAAACCCTATGCGTGCATTTTACCAACCACGCCGTAAAGCCCCTAGCTTTAGCTATGGGGATATAAGGCTAGCACAAGCATGGCTGTGCTAATATTTGTGTTGCAATCAAGGGGTAATACCCTTGGGGTTGGGGC
>CAGP01000044.1 GCA_000263275.1 Helicobacter bizzozeronii CCUG 35545
AGAGAGAGAGAGAGAGAGAGAGAGAGAGAGAGAGAGAGAGATCGCAAAAACTTAAAGTAATCTTAGAAAAACTAGAGCGCGCCAAAGCCCTCAAAGAGTCTTGCCTTGCCCTTCTCACCCACGCCCTAGAAAAAGCAGGGCTAAAACCCACCCTAGCCACGCTTTTAGACAATTTACCCACACCCCCAGCCGGTGGGTGGGATTTAGTGAAGTTAGGAGCGGTGTGTCAAATTCTCATCGGAGGCACGCCCTCAAGGAAAAAACCCGAATATTTTAAGGGCACGCATTTATGGGTATCCATTGCTGAAATGGACGGGCAAGTCATCACCAACACAAAAGAGAAAATTACAGACGAGGCAATCAAGGTTTCTAATGTCAAGTTAATCCCAAAAGGCACAACGCTTTTAAGCTTTAAACTCAGCATTGGCAAAGTCGCTCTAGCAGGTAAGGACTTATACACTAACGAAGCCATAGCGGGCTTAATTCCCAAAGATAACCAAGTTTTAGACCGCTTTTTATTTGTTTTGTTTAGGGGTAGGGCGGTCAATTTGGATTTAAAGGGCAATAACGCTTTTGGCAAAAGCCTAAATTCTCAGACTTTAAATGATGAGGTAAAAATCCCCCTCCCGCCCCTGCCAGTGCAAGAACAAATCGTGAGTGTGATCGCTAAGATCGAGCAAGAGCGCACCGCCCTAGAAAACGCTATGAAGTCTTTAGGGGGACAGCAGGAAGCCACTTTAAAAAAATATCTGCACCCAGACATGTAACCATGCCCACAAAAACCCAAGCAACCCCCAACTTCTGCTATAATCCCCCTATGCAAAACTTTAAGAAAATTTTTACTCATTGGATCGGGTCCCATTGTTATAGGGCAGGCGTGCGAGTTTGACTACTCCTCTAGCATTGCCCTTAAAACGCTTAAAAACTTGGGCTATTCAATTTTTAGGTTAGAGTTATCTTTAAGCCCAAATGGAGGGGATTTGGGGCAAGCAATGGAGCAAAGCCCATTTTCCTAACAACTCTTTAGATCACTTCTTCACCAAGTCTTGCAACCAGTGTTTGACCTTGCCATAACACACCTCAAAGACATTTTTATACGGCTCGCTCTCATAGCCAAAACTTTCATGGAGTTTGATGAGGAGTTCTTTTTGCTTCTCCTCGAGCTTTTGGGGATAGACAATTTTCACCACCGCGATCAAATTCCCACGCCCATTACCATTGACATCTTTGACCCCCTCATTTTTGAAAATAAAAAGGCGCATGATCGGCGGTGTTGGGCGGGATTTGCAATTCGAGTTCTTTTTTCAACGAGGGCACCATGATTTTGCTCCCCAGTGGGATTGAGGTGAAAAATACGGGCACTTCAATGTAAATATCATTCCCACGCCGCACAAAATGTTCATCTTCCCCCACCACAGCTTCCAAATACAAATCCCCACGCATGCCCTGTTGGTATTCATTGCCCCGCCTAGCCACGCGGATACGATTTTGCGCATCAATCCCTTCGGGCACATCTAGGCTAAACTCCTCTTGTTGGATCATAAAACCCTGCCCCTTACACGAGTCGCATTTTTCTTTGACAACCTGCCCCCTGCCATGGCAGTGCGGGCATGTGCTTGCCAAAGTCATAAAACCTTGCTGGATAAAGCTTTGCCCCTTGCCATGGCAGTGCGGGCAAGTTTGGGTTTTGCCCTCCTTAGCCCCGCTCCCCTGACATGCCCCACACCATGCCTTAAAATCAAGCTTGATATTTTTTTTACACCCAAAGATGGCTTCTTTAAAGCTCAATTCTAAGGGCATCAACAAGTCTTTGGGGATTTTGGATTGTGGCTGGCGTTTGCCAAACCCAAAGGCATTGGAGAAAAGGGAATCCTCCCCAAACAAATCCGCAAAAATATCGCCCAAATCGCCAAAGCCCCCCATCCCACGCCCCTCTAAACCTTGCTTGCCATAGCGATCGTAAATTTGGCGTTTTTGATCATCTGCCAACACACTATAAGCTTCGCTGATTTCCTTAAACTTCTCTTCAGCTTCCTTATCGCCCAAGTTGCGATCAGGGTGGTATTTCAAGGCTAATTTTTTATAGGCTTTTTTGATGCTCTCTTTATCGGCGGTGCGCTCCACGCCTAGCATCTGGTAGTAATCCAAAGACTCCAAAATAACCTCTCTGCATTGGTGTTGAAAAAAAGCATTCTACTTTAAAAAGATTGATTTAGCATTAAAGCTAGCCATGATAATTGGGGGCTTCTTTGGTGATATCCACATCATGCACATGCGACTCCCTCAAGCCTGCTGGGGTGATCTGCACAAATTGGGCGTTTTTGGTTAGGGTGGGGATGTCCTTAGCCCCTAGATAGCCCATTGAGGAGCGCAGACCCCCCACAAGCTGGTAAATGATGTCCGCAATCTTGCCCCGATAAGGCACACGCCCCTCAATGCCTTCAGGGACTAGCTTTTCAGCAGCCAAGCCCTCTTGAAAATAGCGATCGCCACTCCCCTTACTCATCGCCCCAATGCTACCCATGCCCCGATAGCTCTTATACTGCCGACCCTGGTAGATCAGCGTATCCCCCGGAGACTCCTCAGTGCCCGCAAGCAAACTCCCAATCATCACACAAGATGCCCCCACTGCCAAAGCCTTAGCCACATCCCCAGAGTATTTAATGCCCCCATCGGCAATGATGGGGACATCATGTTGGCGCGCCTCTTGGTAGCAAAAATCCAGTGCGCTCATCTGGGGCATCCCCACCCCGGCTACAATGCGGGTCGTGCAAATGCTCCCCGGACCAATCCCCACCTTGATCGCATCGGCTCCGGCATTAATCAAATCTTTAGTAGCTTGTGCGCTCACCACATTCCCCACCACCACATCAATATCTAATTCTTTTTTAATGGATTCTAAGGTTTTGATGATATTGAGCGAATGCCCATGTGCGCTGTCTAAGACCAAGACATCGACCCCTGCCTTGACCAACGCCCTAGCCCGATCGAGTTGGTTAGCCCCCAAAGCCGCCCCCACACGCAAACGCCCCAAATGGTCTTTATTGGCTTGGGGGTATTCGATGCGTTTTTGGATGTCCTTAATGGTGATGAGTCCCTTTAAAATGTTGTTTTCATCCACTAAGGGGAGTTTTTCGATCTTGTGTTGGTGCATGATGGCTTGCGCCTCATCTAGGCTCACACCCGCATGGGCAGTTTTCAAGGGGGCTTTAGTCATCACTTCCTCCACCCGCTTACTCAAGTCATTTTCAAAGCGCAGGTCGCGATTGGTCAAAATGCCAATGAGTTTCCCCCCCTTATCAATCACGGGCACGCCAGAGATTTTATAATTATCCGTGATGGCTTTAGCTTCAGCTAGGCTGGCTTGGGCATGGATATAAATGGGATCGTGAATCACCCCGCTTTCACTCTTTTTAACCTTCAACACCTCTTGGACTTGCTCGTCAATCCCCATGTTCTTGTGGATGATCCCAATCCCCCCTAATCTTGCCATCGCAATTGCGCTTTGGTGCTCGGTTACGGTGTCCATCGCCGCGCTCACAAAGGGGATATTCAAACTAATGCGCTTGCTAAGCCTAGAGATCACGCTGACCTCTTTGGGTAAGACCTCTGAATAACATGGGATCAACAACACATCCTCAAAAGTGAGTGCTTTACCGATGGTTTGCATGATTCTCCTTATTTTAAAATGTCAAATTTAACTCCTGCTCCAAGCCAAAAGCCACATCTAAAATATCTTGTTCCCCAAAAGCCCGCCCAATCAATTGCATGCCAATGGGTAGCCCCATCTTGTCCTTAGCCACAGGCAAGGAGAGAGCGGGCAGACCCGCTAAATTCACCCCCACAGTGTAGATGTCGCTCAAATACATTTGTAAGGGGCTGGCATGGGCATTGAATTTAGGCGCCACACTGGGGGCTACGGGAGCCAAGATCGCATCGACTTCTTTAAAAATTTGGGTGTATTGCTGGGCAATCAGCGCACGCACCTTTTGGGCTTTGAGGTAGTAGGCATCATAATAACCACTGCTGAGCACAAAATTACCCAACATGATCCGCCTTTTGACCTCCTCCCCAAAACCTGTGCTGCGGCTCAGGCTATAGAGTTCCTTAAGATTAGAGCTAGCAGCACGCCGCCCATAACGCACCCCATCAAAGCGGGCTAGATTGGAGCTTGCCTCAGCGGTGCTGATCACATAGTAAGTGGCGACATGGTGTTTGCTCTCTAGTAAATCAATGTGGATGCTCTCATGCCCCATTTCCTCCAACAAATGCACGCTGTCATAATAAGCAATGGCGATGGACTCATCGGCTTCTTGCAAATAATCTTTCAGCACCCCGATTTTCAGGCGGCGATCCTTGTCTAAATTTTTAAAAGTGAGCGTGCTCTCTAGGGGTGTACTAGTCGAGTCGCGTTTGTCTGCCCCACTAATGGCATCTAATAACAGCGCGCAATCCTCCACATTTTGGGTAATGGGCCCGATTTGATCCAAGCTAGAGCTATAAGCCACTAGTCCATAGCGACTCACCCGCCCATAGGTGGGCTTGAGCCCCACGCACCCACAATAACTAGCAGGCTGGCGAATCGAGCCCCCCGTATCACTCCCCAGTGCAGCAATGGCGATCCCACCTGC
>CAGP01000045.1 GCA_000263275.1 Helicobacter bizzozeronii CCUG 35545
TTGCAATCAAGGGGTAATACCCTTGGGGTTGGGGGCATCAACCTTTGGAATAGGGAATGTAAGACTCCAAACGGAGCTGTCCTGCTTGAAGCCGCGATCTCCACTAAAGCTAGAATCCCCTGACTTTAGTTATGGGAGAGTATGTCAATTTCGTAATGCTTGAATACAGAAGGCGCACCTTTTTGCACAAAGTGATTGAAATGAATTAAAAGCTTAGTATCGTAGGCGTCTCTACTAGGTCTAACCCTTTTGGGTTTGACAATTTCATCAATCCAATCTAGATCAGGCTTATAATCCAGTGGTGCATCTACAAGCTTTATCGCCAATTATTTTCCCTTATTCCCCATGTAATTTGGCAGATTGTAGCTAAAATTTTTTGAAAAATTTAAGAGAAAAGATTAGATGAAAAAATAGCCAATTTAGGATGGATTTTAATGGGTGCAGGATAACACAAAAGATACACATCTTTTATGGCTAAAGTCCCTACACAAGGGGGTTAGAGAGCATTTTTATCAAAAATAGGCGTTTTAAGGGGTTTTTGTTGTCTCCAATACTTGTCAAAGTCTATGCTAAGATGTAGTGGTTAAGATTTGTTTAAGGTAGGTATTGGTTAGTTTTAGAACTAATGAGATAATCTAAGAGAACTAAGAGGAAGATGTGCAGGGAACTCTTGATAAAAAATCATATTAGAACTCACATTAACAAGCATTAGAACTGAATAGAAAAACCATGAGAACTGAGCAAGAGAACTGGCTTGGAATTGGTAAGGAACTAGGCAGTAGAACAACAAGAATTCGCAGGAAAATCATACCAAAACTGCTCTTTAAAGCGTTGGAACTATCGTAACAACTACTAGAACTAGAATGTGTATTAAAAACTGCCATTGTGGATAACTTGACAAAATTTCGGATTTTTGTGTTATATTGGTGTCAAGTTTTTAGTTTGAGACTTAGAAGTGGCTGAAAAGTTTCATTCTTTTGAAAACACTTTTCAAGGATTTTGACATCCATATCCCCCTCTTGTTCCTCTTGGCTCTCTTCTGTTATGTCAAAATACCCTAAACACTCTTGCACTTCCTCAGGCTCTAGACTAAGGATTAGGGCTTGTTTGTCGGCTAGAATACTCTCAAGTCGTTCCTCTTGCTCTGTAATCTCTGCATTTTGGGCTTTAAAGAAGTGGCTGGCGATTAAATCTAAAGGGAGAATACGCCCCTCACATTTGGCGATCTTGGCTAGCTTGGAGAGTTCCCCCCCCCCCCCCCGATGGGTTGGGTTTCTTTAAGTGTTTTTAGCCCCTCTAGTTGGATGGTTTCCATATCCGTTAAACACACCCTGCCCAAGTCCTCTAAAATCTGCAAAGCCTCGTATTTATCTAGGTATTTAAGCGTTTCAAAGCGTTGCAAAAGGTCTATTCTTAGATTTTCCATTTCAACAAGCACGGGGCATGTTTGCCATGGTTGGCATGAAAACTTTTGGTGAAAAATATCTAAAAAGCATGGTATTTTCTGTCAAGAAACAAGAAATATCTAAAAACAGATAACTTTCTAGCAATCTCTTTAAAACCCCTACGGCATTTGAGTAGCAAATGACTGAAACGAAGTGTCCCCTTGTGAGGTCGGTTGGTTTCTGCTAGCCAGCACTCACCAGCTTTCTTACCAGTCATTAGTCAATGCAAACCCATTCCCCCAAGATGTGATTAGCCTGAATTGTTATTTTTTAAACAAAAGTGAGGAGTCTTGCTTAGTTGGCAAAATCTGACTAAGAAAGGATGCCCACCCTTCAAAGAAGGCAGGCAGATACAGATCGGGGGTCTTAGAAGTTGATCACATAGTTGGCGTAGAAGACTATACTTCTTTGAAAAGTAATCCCGTTAATGCCAACACCTTGAGAACCAGCTTTTTTATTTGTAAGAACCGATCTGAATTGACATACTCTCCCATAACTAAAGTTAGGGGATTCTAGCTTTAGTGGAGATCGCGG
>CAGP01000046.1 GCA_000263275.1 Helicobacter bizzozeronii CCUG 35545
TGCTCAACTCTCTAGTCAAGCGGGCTAAAGAGTTGGGCGTAAAAACCCTCAAGGGCTATTACTACCCCACGCCTAAAAACGCGATGGTCGCCCAACTTTATACCAGCTTTGGTTTCACTTTAGAGAGCCAAACAGAGAGCCAGAGCGTTTTTAATTTGGATTTAGAAAAGCACACAGATAAACCCCACTACATAAAGGTGAATGATGGAACAGGCACAGATTTTTAGCCAGTTGCAAGAGATTTTTAGAGACATTTTTGATGATTCAAGCTTGGTTATCAATGAGAGCACTAATGCTAAGGACATTGAGGAGTGGGATAGCCTAAACCACATCAGTTTGATCAGTGCCATTGAAAAGCATTTTAAAATCAAATTCCATTTGAGCGAATTGCAGGGGCTTAAAAATGTGGGGGAAATGGTGGCTTTGATTGCGCGCAAACTTGAGCATGCCTAAAACCTACCGCTTTGCTAACCTCTTTTGGGGTGTGTGGGTAAGCTATGTGTGAGTCGGGTCAAGTTGCAGGTGGGGCTGTTGGCTTAAAGCATGCCTATAAGTTTAAAGACTTGTGCGTGGGGATGTGTGGGGGCTTTAGCGTGGTGGTAACCTCTGAGATGTTGGAAAAATTCAACGCCTTAAGTGGGGATAATAGCTATCTGCACGCCAATGCGGATTATATGCAAGCCAAAGGTTTCAAGGGGGTGCTTTTCCATGGGGCAGCTTTGGGCATGTTCTATTCTAGGTTGGTGGGCAAGCATTTACCCGGTGAGTATGCCATGTCTTTAAGTTACGATTTGCGCTTTAAAAAACCCGTCTATGTGGGGGATCGCCTGCAGGTGAGCGGGCGTATTGTGCATTTAAATGAAGCGTTCCAAGTAGCCAGTTTAAAAGCACGCATTGAGAATATCAATGACGAGCCCTTTTTAGTGAGCACGGCAGACATTTTAGCCAAAGTTTTAGAGTGAAAGATGTTTATTTAATTTTAGGGGCTTCCTCTGATTTGGGGCTAGCCCTCTTAGAAGAGTTGCCACAAGATAGTATCATTTTAGCCCACAGCCATAAAAGCCCCTTGCCTAGCAAGCCCAATCTACACCCCCTCAAGGCGGACTTAAGCTCTTTGCAAGAGGTGCAAGGCTTGATTGATATTATCAAAGCTAATCACCCCACGCCTCATAAAATCGTGCATTTAGCCCACCCCAAGTATGCCTACACCCGCCTTAAAGACATCTCCCCCCAAGCCCTGCAACACGGCTTTAACACCAGCGTGCAAAGTTTCTTTTTAATCTTACAAGCCTTTTTGCCCACTCTAGCGCGCCAAAAGCAGGGGGGTAAGGTGGTGAGCCTGCTCTCAAGTGTTACGCACAATGTTCCCCCCAAACACACGAGTATCTACACCACGCTTAAATACGCACTCTTGGGGCTTATGCGCTCTATGGCGAGCGATTATAAAGAACACAATATCCAAATTAATTGCCTCTCCCCCTCCATGATTGAAACTAAATTTTTAGAGGGTATTGATCCTAAAATCGTGTAAATGACAGCAGATGCCCACCCCCTCAAGCGCAACGCCACCCCAAAGGACATTGTGCCCATGTTGCTCTTTTTGCTCTCCAGTGGGAGCGATTATATTACAGGGCTAAACACCCCCATCAGCGGTGGGCTGGGATTTTAGCAGAAAGGTTTTTATGCTCTTTAATTCGGTGGAGTTTATTTTTATTTTCCTGCCCATCAGTTTCTTTGTCTATTTTGGGCTGAGCCGTTGGCATACCCTGAGCGCTAAGGCGTGGTTGGTGGGGGCGAGTTTGTTTTTTTATGCCTATTGGAATGTCAAATACCTGCCCCTCATTGTAAGCTCCATTGTCTTTAATTTTGCCATTGTGCAAGCGATGTGGGCTAAACCCAAGCTAGCCAAAGGCTTTTTAAGCTTAGGATTAGTGGCTAATCTAGCCCTCTTGGGTTATTTCAAATACGCCGACTTTTTTATCAACAATTTCAACACCGCTTTTAGCACTTCTTTTAACCTCTTGCACCTAGCCCTGCCCCTAGCTATTAGCTTTTTCACACTACAACAAATCACTTTTTTTATTGGATAGTTATGCCCAAATTGATTCTCCGGATGTAGGGGCTAAACCCCCCACCAATCTCTCTAATTTTTTAGATTACGCGCTGTTTGTAACCTTTTTCCCCCAGCTCATTGCTGGTCCCATCGTGCATCACAAGGAGATGATGCCCCAATTTGCTAAGGATAGCAATAAACGCATTTCTTTAGACAACATCGCTAGTGGCGTGTTTATCTTTGCTATTGGGCTGTTTAAAAAGGTGGTGATCGCTGATAGCTTGGCTAAAATTGCCACAATGGGCTTTGACACCTCTAAAGTGCTCTCGGCTTTAGAGGGGTGGATGACCTCTCTATCTTACACTTTCCAACTTTACTTTGATTTTAGCGGATATACAGACATGGCAATTGGAGCAGCTTTGCTCTTTAATATCCGCCTACCCCAAAATTTTAACAGCCCCTTTAAAGCCTCCAGCATAGCAGAGTTTTGGCAAAGATGGCATATGACCTTGAGCCGTTTTATTTTTGATTACTTGTATGTCTCCATTGCAAGGGTTTTTTCTAACCCCACCTTCCACACCTCCATGCTGGCTATTTTTTATTGCCTTTGTCATCGCTGGGCTCTGGCATGGGGCAAGCTGGCTATTTGTTTTCTTTGGGTTTTTGCACGGGCTAGGCGTGGTGATCAACCACTACTGGTCTAAGAAAGTGCGTAAAAAATACAAGCTTAAGCCTCTGCCTGTGTGGCTGGGGTGGTTCATCACTTTTAATTATGTGAATATTGCCAATATCTTTTTTAGAGCAAAAGATTTTGCAGATGCGCTTAAAGTGCTCAAGGCGATGTTTTTGATGAGCGGGTTTAAGAATTACTTCTTTAGTGTGGCACTCGATCACACCAGCAAGCTTTTTATTGGAACTGCGGCTATCTTAGCTCTTATGATCACCTTTGGTTTTAAAAATAGTTGCCAAGTCTTAGAGAGTTTTAAACCCTCCTTGTGGCACTTGGGCTGGACTTACGCCACGTA
>CAGP01000047.1 GCA_000263275.1 Helicobacter bizzozeronii CCUG 35545
AAAATCCGCACTATGAATAGGAAAATCCGCACTATGAATAGGAAAATCCGCACTATGAATAGGAAAATCCGCACTATGAATAGGAAAATCCGCAAGTAAAAATGTATTTAAGTTTATAGCTCATTTTTTGATATAATCCGTGTGCCATGTATTGTTTGATTTTTTGAGTTACGAGGTATGGATATGAGCGAACAACGGAAGAGTTTGATGCAACAACTAAAGCAACTACAAGCACTTATGGATACAGAAGTTGATGCAACATTCAAAGATGCCTTAAATAGGGAAAAGACTGAATGCCTTAAGCAAATAATGGCTTTATTTACAAAAAACACAACCTCTCAATTTTCAGATCCAACTCCACCTACTCAAACCATTTCTATGCAGAAAACCATAGATCAAACCACTATAGAACCCAACACGCTAAATACAGAACACCCCCTAGCAACCCAAGTCATTTCCCAATCCCAACACCCAATCCCCAATATCATCTCTGAAAAATATGTCAGCTTCCATAACGATGTTAATTCTGTCTCTCTAGGCAAGCTAGGCGCATTAGAAACAAACCTGCTCTTTGCG
>CAGP01000048.1 GCA_000263275.1 Helicobacter bizzozeronii CCUG 35545
AATTTATGGCTAGACTATTACAAGGCGCGCGCTCTCACCTTTCTGGGTAATTATCTCAATGCAGAACACAGCAATATGCAAGATTATTGGATCACGATCTACAATGTGTATTTTGATAGGGCTTTTCCTCGTGATCAACTAATATGTACGGGTTCATGCGTGTATATCAAGGACATGACAGAGGCGATGCAAATGATACTCCCAAACAAACCCACCCCCTGCCTGCAACCCCAGTATTTAAACCAAGAGGCTAGGGCAACTTGCTTGCAAATCTTCCAACAACACACCTATAACCCCAAACCCTTACAAAAGTATTTAAAATCCTTGCGTTTGATTTCCATTGATGAGAGCCCTTGTGTGTATCTTAACACCAGCGACAAACTCCAGTTATTTAAATCCAGTAATGCCCTTTGTCTAGCCTTGCAGAAAAACTTAGCAAAGAAATAAGATGTAGGCTATGTTAGGGCATGCCTAGCGTGCTAGAGGTGGTGGGCTTGGATTGGGTCTAGTTTGCAGAACTCCCATCACCACCAAAGCCACAAAAAAGCTTCCCTCAATAAAAAAGTCAAAGGGGTCAAACCCGATCCCCAAGACAATATAAAAGCATAACAGACTGAGCAAGAATAGACTAACTAGGGGGTCTTGATCTAGTGTGCGTGCAAATGCGCGCCACACCACCACCCAGAGCAATAAGAGTGCAAACAGCCCCAGTAACCCCCTATGGGCAAGGGCATTGAAGATTTCATTGTCATAGCGTTCTTTGCAATCAATGCTTTTAGGGTCGCGATAAGACTGGGCACGGGTTACGATCTCTGCAATGTGTTTGCACTTGGTGCTGATGCTCATGCCAAAAAATGGGGAGAGACGCACGATCACTAAGGCTTCTTGCCAACGCGCCAAACGCGATCCAATGCTTGAATCGGGGTTTTTGTCGGCATAAAGTTTGAGATCGTGGCTAAAACCTTCTTGGGCATTTCTAGGGCCATGCAAGATTTTTTGATTCTCCAAAATATGCACGGACACAAACATCCCCACAAAAAGCGCGCTGATCACAAGCATATAGGGCAAAGAACGCCAAGATTTTTGGCGGTATAAAATGAATAAAGAGAGAATCACAAAAGTAGCACCAAAGGCAATAGAGGCGCTGCGTGTCCCGCTCAACAAGACCACCACAAACCCTAAGAGCATCGCTATGCCAAGCAAAATCTTTTCTGAGGGTTGTTTGGAATGCAAGGCATAGATGTAGCAACCAAAAAAGCGTGGCAGATGTTAGGGTTACAAAGCCTACAATGGTGCTAAAGCCCACCACACGGGACATATCAAAGCCTATGCGTTGCACCAATGCGATCACGCCATTGAGCGTGCAAGCAACCCCCATGCTATAAAAAAGATACCTCTGATTCAAACATACCCGAACACTGCTCAAAAACACCAGAATCACCACGCCCAGCACATAGACTAGGGGCATGTTGAGCAGACGCAAATTTTCATGCCAGCTTTTTAGGTCGCTCTCCACAAATAGATTGGGCAATACAGCAACTGCCATGAGCAAAAACGCACCCACTAACCACTTGGTGGGGTGATCAAGCCTTAAGGGGGGTTTGTATTTCCAATAATAGCCAAGCGCCCCCACAGCCAGCACCACCAGCAGAATTTGGGGTAGTGGCTTCTTAAAAGAAGTTAGGAAAAACAGCGCAAAAAAAAAGCGTGGCGCACTGGCTAAGGGTGCGGGGTTGCATTACAAATTAGCGGTTTTTGATCCCAAGTGCTTGGATGAGCTCCATGTAGCGATCGTGATGGGTGCGTTTGAGGTATTGGAGTAGGTTTTTGCGGTGCCCGACTAATTTTAACAACCCTAGACGGCTAGAATGATCCTTGGGGTTGCTCTTTAAATGGGTGGTCAGATCGGCAATCCTGCGACTCAAAAGCGCAATTTGCACCTCACAAGAACCCGTATCTTGAGCCGAACGCCCAAAACGCTTCATAATCTCTTGTTTTGTCTCCGTATCCAAAGCCATAAGACCTCCTAATAGGAATTTGATAAGGTGGCATTATAACTTAAAACAAGTAAAATTTTACATGAAAAATTGTAAAATGGGCTGTTAGCCTAAAAATAAACATAAGGATTGATTGAAGCGGCGTGGCAAGCGATAAGCAAAAGAGCATTCTTAAAAAAACTTTCCCTTTTTTAAGGCAGTTGAGCCAATCTAAGGATTTAACGGTCGTTGCCTTTGTGATTGCCATTTTGGGGATTATCATTGTCCCCTTGCCCCCCTTTTTGCTCGATTTTTTGCT
The DNA here is from genome assembly GCA_000263275.1 of Helicobacter bizzozeronii CCUG 35545. GTDB lineage: Bacteria > Campylobacterota > Campylobacteria > Campylobacterales > Helicobacteraceae > Helicobacter > Helicobacter bizzozeronii. Next base: position 2,296 of record CAGP01000048.1, read on the forward strand.
CACCATTTCGATTGCGCTTTCCGTGCTCATCATCTTAATCGGGCTTTACATCACCAAGCCTACCGATTTTAGCGCCTTCCCCACCTTGCTTTTGATTGTAACCCTTTATCGCCTCGCACTCAATGTCGCCACCACGCGCATGATTTTAACGCAGGGCTATAAGGGACCCAGTGCTGTTAGCGACATCATCAGTGCCTTTGGGGAATTTAGCGTGAGTGGGAACTATGTCATTGGGGCGATTGTCTTTAGTATTTTGGTGCTGGTCAATCTCTTAGTGGTAACTAATGGTTCCACCCGTGTAACCGAAGTGCGCGCGCGTTTTGCACTAGATGCGATGCCGGGCAAACAAATGGCGATCGATGCGGATTTAAACTCAGGGCTAATTGATAATGAGGAGGCTAAAAAAAGACGCGCAACCCTTAGCCAAGAGGCGGATTTTTATGGTGCGATGGATGGGGCGAGCAAGTTTGTCAAGGGCGATGCGATTGCAGCCATCATCATCACCTTGATTAATATCATCGGGGGTTTTTTGGTGGGGGTGTTCCAAAAAGACATGAGTATCTCTTATAGTGCCTCGACTTTCACCATTTTAACCATTGGCGATGGATTGGTCGGGCAAATCCCAGCCTTGATTATCGCCACCGCTACGGGCATTGTCGCCACGCGCACCACCCAGCATGAAGAGGAAAATTTTGCTAGCAAACTCATCACGCAATTAACCGACAAGAGTAAAACCCTTGTCATTGTGGGCTTTATTCTCTTGCTCTTTGCGAGTGTCCCGGGTCTGCCCACCTTTTCGCTCGCCTTTGTGGGGAGTTTGTTTTTATTCATCGCATGGCTGATTTCACGCGAGGGCAAGGACAATTTATTTGTCAAATTTGAAAAATGGTTAAGTCAAAAAACGGGGGTTGATTTCTCCCATAAATCCACCACACAGGTAGAACAAACCCCCATCACCCGCCCCCAAAAAAGCGCTGAGGAGATCAAAAAAGAAGAAGAACAAGCCATCAATGAGGTGCTTAAAATTGAGTTTTTGGAATTGGCTTTGGGCTACCAGCTCATCTCCCTAGCAGACACCAAACAGGGGGGGGATTTGCTCGAGCGTATCCGGGGCATTAGAAAGAAAATTGCCAGTGATTATGGCTTTTTAATGCCCCAAATCCGCATTAGAGATAATCTCCAGCTCCCCCCCACACACTATGAAATCAAACTCAAGGGGATCAGTATTGGGGATGGGAGCGTGATGCCCGATCGTTTCTTGGCGATGAATACGGGCTTTGCGGGCAAAGAGATCGAGGGAATCCCCACCAAAGAGCCCGCCTTTGGCATGGATGCGCTTTGGATTGAGCCCAAAGACAAAGAGGAGGCGATCATTCAGGGTTATACCATCATTGACCCCTCCACCGTGATTGCCACCCACACCAGCGAGTTAGTCAAAAAATACGCTGAGGAGTTCATCACCAAAGATGAGGTCAAATCGCTTTTAGATCGCTTGGCTAATGACTACCCTGCCATCATTGAGGAGGCAAAAAAAATCCCTACCGGGGTTATCCGCTCTGTTTTGCAAGAACTCTTGCATGAGAAAATCCCCATTAGGGACATGCTCACCATTTTAGAAACCATCACCGATATTGCCCCCAGCGTGCAAAATGACATCACCATTTTAACCGAGCAGGTGCGCGCTAGACTTTCAAGAGTCATCACCAATATTTTTAAATCTGAAGATGGAAGCTTAAAATTACTCACTTTGGGCACAGCCACCGAGCAACACTTACTCAATAAACTCAAAGATCAACCCTCGGGCAAATTCTTGCTTTTAAACGCAACCGAGATGCAACAACTCATTGAGAATATCTCTGCTGAGTCGATGAAAATTTTACAACGCGGGATTGCCCCCGTGATTTTGATTGTCGATCCCGAGTTGCGCCGCCCGCTCTCCTCTAAGATGGAGCAATTTAAGATTGACATTGTGGTCTTAAGCCATGCCGAATTAGACACCAACGCCAAATACGAAGTGCTAGGCACGATCAACATTAATTTTTAAGGACTTAAGATGCAGGTTTTTCATTTATCCCACATTGATTTAGATGGTTATGGTTGCCAATTCATTAGCCGCCATTTTTTTCAGAACATCACCTACTACAATGCCAACTATGGGCGGGAGGTATCCGCTAGGTTGCATGAAATTGCCGATGCCTTGCAAGCACAGACCAACCAGCACAAGCAATTTTTGATCTTGGTTACAGATTTGAATCTCAGTCTAGGCGAGGCGGAGTTTTTGCAAAAACAAAGCGATGGCTTGCGCTCACAGGGTGTTGAGGTGCAACTCTTGCTCTTAGATCACCACATCACAGGCAAGGAGGCTGCTGAGGCTTACCATTGGTATCATTTAGATGTGGATCGCAGCGCTTCTAAGATCACTTTTGAAACCCTCAAAGCCCAGTATCCCCCCTTGCAAGATTTGGCAAATCTAGAGTCTATGGTGGAGATGATCAACTCCATTGATATTTGGAAAGAGGGGGAATTTGGGTTTGAATTGGGCAAGGTGTGTATGCGCATGATTGCTGGGAGTTCTGAGCTCAACCGCTTTATGTTTGATGTGGAGCACCGCAACTATAAATTTGCCCTCTTAAAGCAAGCCCAAGACTATATCGCCAAAGAGAATGGCGCGGTGGTCTTTGATAACGATCTTTTTAGGTTAAAAAAAATCGCCCTAGGGGGCAACCCCGATCGAGAAATCATGGATAATATCGCTTCTAACGCCCAAGTAGCCTTATTGTCCCAAAAAAAAAGAAGAGTGTAGTATCTATTGTGAAGGCAAACGGGGGTTTTTGAGCTACTCTATGGGCGGGATTAGCGTTTTGGCAAATTTATTTTTGTGCCAAAATAGCGAATTTGACTTTTACATGGATGTCAATCCTAGGGGCAATGTGAGTTTGCGCTCCAATGGCAAATGCGATGTTAGTAACCTAAGTAAGCAATATTTTAATGGTGGTGGGCATAAAAACGCCAGCGGGGGCAGAATCGAAGGATTCAAAGAAAGTTTTAGCTATTATGACATCAAGGAGCAGGTGGAAAAGGCATTGAATAAAACAACGGAGACAGATTACAGCTTTTTTGGCAATCGTTTCCAATTTTAGTCCAATCGATATTCTAAAGGAGTCCATATGCGATCGTGGTTTGTGTGTTTTTTGCTGACTATAACTTTAAGTGGGTGTGTGAGCTATCAGATCAAGCCCGAGAATGTCTCCAGTTACAACAATGGGATTCAAGTTTTGACCTCTTCTAAGGCGCGCTCTAAGGTGCAGGTTGAGGTGGCACAAAAAAAACTCAAAGGGATTGATAACCCGCCTTTGGTGCTGTATGTGGGGGCTCAAGTGATCGGGGGCGATCCAGTGGATTTTGATACTTCCCATATCTCTGTGAGCGAAAATGGCAAGAGTCTATCGGTTTTGAACTTTAATCAGATGATGCGTTCTAGCTATGACTTTGAGCCCGCCTTGCAAAAATTCAATATCGCCGTGCCCACCTCATCGACTACCGATGTGATGGCACCCCCCATGTTTTACTACGGGCAGGGCGATTTTCTAGCCTATGACATGATGTTTGGCATGCCCTTTATGATGATGGATGATGCCCAAACGCAAGCCATCGAACAAGAGGAACGCCAAGCCTTTAAAATCATGGCGATCAACTACCTCAAACGCTCCACGCTCAAGCCCGGAGGCAAGGCTAAGGGCGGGTTTGTTGTGGTCAATTCAAAATACATTGTCCCGGGCACTCTTGTGGTGCAGGTCCTATTAGAAAATGAAGTGCATGCCTTTAAGATCGATATTACACAATAGGGGTTTTTTTGCAAACTTTAAAAAATTTACTCGCCCAAATCCAAGAAGTTAGCGACCTTAAGGGTTTAGAAGCCTTACGCCTCCAAGTCTTAGGCAAAAAGGGGGAACTCACCCAAGAGTTTAGCGCGCTTAAAAATCTAGAGGGCAAGCAAAAGGCCCAAAAAGCCCAAGAGCTCAACCAGCTCAAAGAGGCTTTCACCCATGCGCATGCCAGCAAGAAAAAAGAATTGCAGGATTTGGAGCTAGAGGCTAAATTACGCACCCAAGCCATCGACCCCACTTTGGCTAATAGCACATTGGGTTCTAGTCTAGGGCATCCTCTAAGTTACACCAAAGATCGCATCATCACCTATTTTACCCAGCAAGGTTTTAAGTTGCATGTGGGCACGCTGGTAGAAGAAGAGTGCTATAATTTTGACATGCTCAACATGCCCAGCCACCACCCCGCCCGCGACATGCAAGACACCTTTTATTTTAAAGATCACAAGTTATTACGCACCCACACCTCGCCCACCCAAATCCATGCCATGCAGACCCAAAAACCCCCGATCAAGATGATTGGCGTGGGGCATACCTTCAGGCGTGATTATGACACCACACACACCCCCATGTTCTCCCAAGTGGAGGGCTTGGTGGTGGATCGCGCCCAAAAAGTGCATTTTGGGCACTTAAAGCAGGTCCTAGAGGACTTTTTGCATGGTTTTTTTGGGGGTGTCAAGGTGCGTTGGCGCTCTAGCTTTTTCCCTTTCACTGAGCCTAGTGCTGAGGTGGATATTAGTTGTGTGTTTTGTAATCAAGCGGGTTGCAAGGTGTGCAAAAACACGGGCTGGTTGGAGGTGTTGGGGGCAGGCTGTGTGCATCCAGCCGTTTTTAAACATGCCGGGCTTAAGAATGTGAGCGGGTATGCCTTTGGGCTAGGGATTGAACGCTTAACCATGCTCACTTGTGGGATCAATGATCTTAGAAGTCTATTTGAAACCGATTTACGCCTCTTGGAGGGCTTTTAATGCTACTAAACACCGACACCCTACGGGATTTTTTGGACGGGTCTTTGCCCGCTGTGTCTGCCCTGTGTGCGGATTTAAGCTATATTGGCTTGGAGGTGGAGAGCGCAACCCCCTTTGATCTGCCCGATTTGGTGGTGGTGGGGCAAGTCTTGGAGTGCGCCAAACACCCCGATGCTGCCAAGTTGCATGTTTGCCAAGTGGATATGGGTTCTGAGGTCTTGCAAATTGTGTGTGGGGCGGGCAATGTGGGCGTGGGGCAGTTTGTGGCTGTGGCTTTGCAAGGGGCGTATTTGCCAGCATGCAATCTTAGCATACAAGCAAGCCACTTAAGGGGCGTGCAGAGTTTGGGCATGCTCTGCTCGGCTGTGGAACTGGGGTTGCCCAAAATCAATGAGGGGATTTTGATCTTAGATAGCAGTATCAACCATGACAAACCCCTCAAATTAGGCACGCCCCTAAAAGATTTGCCCTTTTTTTAAAGGCACACTTTTAGATATTGCGCTCACCCCCAATCGGGGCGATTGCTTGAGCGTGTTGGGCTTAGCCCGTGAGATGAGCGTGCTCTATCATCTGCCCCTCAAATCCCCCCCCAAGCTGGCTATTGGTGCGCCCTTAGACATCCAAATTGCCCCCAATCTCCCCCCTTGTGCGCTTAACTACGCCTTGCTTGATTTAAAGCCCTCCATGCCCCTAGAGATTGCCCTAAGTTTAGCCCTGCAACACAACCTACAGCCCGACCCCCTAGCCAATTTCTTAGAATATGCCACCTATCTTAGTGGCGTGCTCTTGCATGCCTACCCCCATGTGCGCTTAGAAGTGGGTATCAATAGTGCGGGTTTTGTATGCGTGGGCGATCACGCCCAAACCCTCTCTGTGTTGGGTGTTAGCCCCCCTAAGCCCACCAGTGCGCCCTATCTCATAGAAGCAAGTTTTATAGACCCCGAACATGTGTGCCAAAACCTGCACGCCCACCCAATAGAAAATAGCCCCACGCTAACCCATCGCTCCAAACGCGGGAGTGATCCACAGGTGTTAGTGGGTTTAGAGTGGCTAGCCTTTTTGCTCCAACGCTTTGCACCCCAAGCCAACTTGCAAGTGAGCCCCCCTAGCACGCCCCCCATATCTGCTAAAACCCTCAGCTTTAGCCCCCAAGACATCGGGGATATTTTGGGGCAAACACCCAGCAAAGAACGCATACAAGAGATTTTAAAGGCACTTAGATTCGAACTATGCGATCAAGGCGAACAATTCCTAGCCACCATCCCCCCCTTTAGGCATGACATCAGTACAATCCCTGACATCGCCGAAGAGATTTTACGCATACAAGGCTTAGATGATCTGCCTAAGAGTTCCTTAGCCACCTTTGAGTCCAGCAGTGCTAACCCCCATTACACACGCCATCTCTTTGAGCGCCAAATAGCTACCAAAGCCCTAGCATGGGGTTTTAAAGAGGTGGTGCATTATCTCTTTGCTAAAAAAGAACACTTAGAAACCCTAGGTTACCCCACCTTGCAAGAAAACCTAGACTTACTCAACCCCATTAATAGCGATCTAAACACCCTACGCACCTCTTTAATCCCCGGACTCTTAGAAGCTCTAGGGCGCAATAAAAATTTGGGCTTTAAAAGTATGGCATTGTTTGAACTAGGCAGTGTCTATGACACCCAACGCACCCAACAACCCAGTTTGGCATTTCTAGCTGCTGGTTTGCAAACCCCCCCCCACTACCCCCACCCCAAGGGCACAGAGTGGGATTTTTACAGCTTTACTGCCATGCTTGCACGCATTCTAGGAGTCTTTGAATTGCACCCCATTAGCCCCCAACAACGCCAAGAACAACCCTATTTAAACACCACCTACCACCCCTACCAAAGCGCATGGATATTCCAAGAGGGCGTGAAAATCGGCGTGGTGGGTGCGCTTAATCCGATCTTGGTGCAAGAATACGATTTGCTAGAGGGTTTTATTGCTGAGGTTTTTAGCGCGCATTTAAACCCCAAAGCCCACAAGACCCAAGAGTTTTCCAAACTCCCCACCAGCTTTAGGGATTTGACCATTTTAGTGGGCAAAGAATTACCCTTTAGCGATCTCAAAAAGAGTATCCAACAAGCCCAAATCCCCCACCTGAAAGAAGTCTTTGCCCTAGATGTCTATCCCCAAAGCCCCCAAGAGATCGCCTTGAGTTTGCGTCTTAAAATCCAATCTCAAGAATCCCTGATTGATAGCCAATTACAAGAAGTGGTGGATCGCGTGCTCCACATCCTAAGCACACATTTTAAGGCTAAACTCAAATGATCACAATCCAGCCAGCCAAAAGTTTTGATCTCAGCCTCAATCAACTCCCCCCCGATAAATCCTTGAGTCACCGCGCCTTTATACTGGCTTTGCTAACCAAGAAGCCCTCTGTGGTGCATCACCCCCTGTGCGCTAAAGATTGTTTGAGCACTCTAGCCACCAGCAAGGCTCTGGGTTTGGGCGTGCAAAAAAAACAACACACCTTCAAGCTCACCCCGCCCCAAGATTTTTTACGCTTTAGCGAGCCAGCTAAACCCCTAAATTGCCATAACTCGGGCACGACCATGCGCCTTTTTGCTGGATTACTCAGCTCCAGCCAAACCCTCCAGCAACACTACATCTTAAGTGGGGATTCCTCACTCAACAAACGCCCAATGGGGCGGGTGATCGCCCCCTTAACCCAAATGGGGGCAAAAATCTACGCAAGGGCGCAAAATTCCCTAGCCCCTCTAAGCATTCTAAGCACGCCCTTACATGGGATTAACTACACAAGCCCCATGCCCTCCGCACAAGTCAAAAGCGCAATTTTACTAGCCACCCTGCAAGCCAGTAGCCCAACCACCTTTAGCGAGCCCTTTTTAAGCCGCGATCACACTGAGCGCATGTTAAAAGCGCTGGGGGCTAATATCCAAATAAGTAATCAGCGCATCAACCTAGAGCCCCTAAGCAAACCCCTAGAGAGTTTTGAATGGGCTATCCCGGCTGACCCTTCTAGCGCATTTTACTTTGCTTTGGCGGCTATCTTAGTGCCCCAAAGCCGTGTTTTGCTCCAAAATGTCTTGCTCAACCCCACCCGCATTGAGGCTTTTAAGGTTTTAGAAAAAATGGGTGCTTATGTGGAATTTTACCCCAAAACCCAAGAGATCGAGCCTGTGGGGGATATTTATGTGGAACACCGCCCCTTAAAAGCGGTGCAAATCCAAGAAAACATCGCCTTTTTGATCGATGAACTGCCCGCTTTAAGCGTGGCTATGGCAGTGGCTAGTGGGGTTAGCGTGGTGGAAAATGCCCAAGAGTTGCGCTTTAAAGAGAGCGATCGCATCGCCACGACTTTAGCCAATTTGCAAAAATTAGGCATTGAGTGCCACGCCCTAGAAGATGGCTTTAAAATTGTGGGGAGCAGTTTAAAACGCCCCAAAGAACCCCTAGAGAGCTTTGGCGATCACCGCATTGCACTGAGTTTTGCCACCGCTTTATTAAGCTGTGGTGGCGCGCTCAAAAATGCCGCTTGCATGGCAATCTCCTTCCCCCAATTTTTAGAAATCTTGGGGCGCATTGTCCCGCTTAAGGTGGCTGATGGAAGTTAAAATGGCAAAGAATTACGGCTTTTGCTTTGGGGTCAAACGTGCCATTGAGATCGCCCAAAAGAATAAAAATAGCTTGACTCTAGGTTCTTTGATCCACAATCCTAAAGAGATCAAGCGTTTGGAGCGGGATTATAATGTGCGGGTACAAGAGGATGTAGAGAGTGTGGAAGCCAATGAGAGCGTGATTATCCGCACGCATGGCATTCCAAAGCACGATTTGGCTTTACTCAAAGAAAAAAACGTCCATATTATCGATGCGACCTGCCCCTATGTGATCAAACCCCAGCAGATTGTGGAAAAAATGAGCGCACAAGGCTATCAGATCGTGATCTTTGGGGATGCTAACCACCCCGAAGTTAAAGGCGTGATCAGCTATTCGAGCACACCCCCCCTAGTAGTGGGTTCTTTAGCAGAATTACAAACCCAAAAGCTGGGTAAAAGGATCGCTCTAGTATCCCAAACCACCAAACAAACCCCCAAACTTTTAGAAATTGCCAGCTTTTTGATCGCCCATTGTGCCGAAGTGCGCATTTTTAACACCATTTGCAACGCCACCTTTGACAACCAAGAGGCGGTGCGCGAACTCAGCCAAGAGGTGGATATTATGGTGATTGTGGGGGGCAAGAGTTCTTCTAACACCAAACAACTTTTCAACATCGCCAAAGAGTTTTGTGCGGATAGCTATCTGGTGGAGGATTTTAACGACCTTGATCCCACATGGTTTGTGGGCAAAACCCTCTGTGGCATCAGTGCTGGGGCTTCAACTCCTGATTGGATCATCCAAGGGGTAAGAGAGAAAATCGAAGAATTCTAGGGTTGAAAATTCCTTAGCAGAAATCTCACTCTAGAAAACGCACCACATTTGTTTTAGCGGGTAGGTGATTTGCCAACATCTGATACACATGCTGTGCATTTTGCTTGTTTTCCAAATCTTTTGGCATACTCCCACATCTTAGCTTTTTCTCCTTGAAAGTGAAATATGGATGTGGGGGCGGTCTGCCCTGTAAATTTTTTGTAGGTTTGTCTATCCTCTCTCTTGCAAGGTTTGCGAACCTAGAGTTTTAAAGATAAAGCGTGTGGTTTTGGTGCTTGTTGGTGTAGAGTTAAATGCCCTAAAAAGCCTATAATACCGCTGTGTCAGGCAATACAATGGTTTTAAGCCTGAAGGCGTAGGAGTTTGTTGATGTGCTTATTATTGTCTGTGTTGCGAAAGTTTTTTCTTATAGACGATTAACATGAGGACATGATACACGACTCCAGTGATATTAAAAACATGTGCCAACTATCCGCTTGGCTAGACTTGGGGCTTTAGGGCGTGGATTGGGTAAATCTGCCAAATTAGGGGTATGCGTGCTTTTGAGCCAAATGGTTTTTTTGCTATTTAAAATCAAGGGCAAGAGATCGAGATTTAACCCGCCCTCATCTAAAATCACCACCACATCAAAGGGGCTAGCCATTTCTAAAACACTAGGATCGCTCCCAAAGGGGATAAAACACAAGCTTGTGTCTGTGGGGGTGCTGGGGTTTAATGCCTCTTTTAAGCTCTCTAGGCGGGTGTTTAGGGCATTTGGGATTTGCTCCAAATTTTCAAGGCTGCATTTTTTTTTGAATCTGCTCTAAGCTGGCTTGCACTTGTGCTTTTTGGGTGGTGATTTGCTCTATTTGGGCTTTTAAATCTTGGATTTGTATCTCTAGGACTTGGCATTCTGTGGGCTGTGTTTTTGGCTCTGGTTGAAAATTTTGCGCTTGGGCGCGTAGAGTGGTGCTAAAATGCCCCTTTAATTGCGCCACTTTTGCTCTATGGTTTTCTAATAAATCTTTGATCTGTTCTAATTTGCCCGTGCCAAAGAGTTTAGCATACTTGCCCAAAGCAAACGCCCCCCTTTGCTCTTGCTTTTTGTGGCGGATTTGGTCTTTAAGTGCTTCTAAGCTTTCTATATCGGTGATTCTGCCCTTTTGGTTTTCAAGGTCTTGGATTTCTTGGGTAAGTTTGGCGTGCTTTTCTTGCAAGGCACTAAAATCAATCTTTGCCACCTCTTGATCGCATGCCTCAAAGTGCAAAATGTCTTGGTAGATCGCTTTTAGTGCGCTTGAAAAGTCGTGTGCGGGCATGTCTAAAGAGAGGGTGCTAAATTTAAGGGGAGCAAGGGTGTTTAAATCCTCTTTGAGAGTATGGTAGATGGGCTCTAAAAGCCCGCTAGGCAAAATAAAATCCCCCATCTGCCCCTCTAAAAAGCTGAGGAATTTATCTAAATTTGTTTGTGGTTGGGGGGTATTGTTGGTTTGCTCTTGGAGGCTTTCTAGTTATTGGCAACTTGCCTCAAGCTGGGCTTGTAGGCTAGTTATGTCCATGCTTTGGCTTTGGGCATAAAGCCTCTCAAAGTGATCTAAATCCGCTTGCAAGGCACTACATTGCGCCATCACCTGCCCTAACTCTTGGGTGCTTAGATCGCAAAATCTCAAGGGCGTGTGTGGGCTTGTTAGCTTGTTTTCTAAGGACTCTTTAAAGGTTATAGAGCTGGCTAGTAAAATTTTATCTTGTTGGTTGGTGTGGTAGTTGATCGCTGTGGCGACTAGCTCTAAGCTGTGCGTTAACCTGCCCTCCACTTGGATCAAGCAGACTTGCGGCGTGGCAATCATCTTCACGAGGGCGGCGCGCAGGGGTGGTGCAAAACGCCTGATGAGGGTTTTTGCCATATTTTGCGAAATGCTTTGGCAGATGTGATCGGAGCTTAACTCTTGCGCTTTAGCCGGGTTTAAAAGCCATAGGGGATAAGGACGCACACCCAGCAAGCCGGGTAAAGCGTGGGCGTTTTGCAAGGTAGATACCCTCTTGCTAAGCGTGCAAGTATTCAAATATGTCTCCCATCCCTCAAAACAAAAGTGTGTTTGCAGTTGTGTTAAAAACTCTTGTGGGCTATCCATGGATTTTAGGGCATTGGCTAAATCTTGCCCTTGTGCTTGACTCGCATCCATTAAAAGCTCCACCCCCTCAAAACGCGCCCCCAACCCAAAAGGCACAAGCACCACCCGATCCAACACCAAAAAGCCCCCATCCACACAGCCCCCAAAAGCAAGACTCTCCCCCTTAAAAAATGCGCTTGAGTGGCTAGGATCGCCATAGATGAACGCCCTCTGTTGGGTCTCTCTTGTGGCATTGATGCCATATAAAATCTCTGGTGTGCCCTGTGCTTGAAAACAGATCTCAAGCAAGGCGCGTAGCATCGCCCCCTTTTTATTGGGCACGCTATCGTAAATTTTTAAGGCGGTGTCTATTTTGTGGAAGCGTTTTCTCAAGTAGGCGATGTCGCTTTGCAAACAAGCAACTTTAAACCCTTGTGCAACCTCGATATAGAGCTTTTGCATCTAAACCCCCTTTGGCAAAATTATAGCACCGCTTGGTAAATTGGGGGTGGGCAGAGCCCAAACAAGATTAAAAAGTGTAGTTCAAGTAGGCTGTAACCGAACGCCCCGGTCCGGGTTGCAAGCCAGCTGGGCTAGAGCCAATCCCGGTAAAATAATACTTCATGTTAAGCAGATTATTGACCTGCAAACTCCCCACAATCTTATGCCGTCCGCTTTCCCAAAAAACTTGGCTCACCTCAATATTCCACACCCAATACCAAGGCAAGAGTCCTTCATGTTGGGTCATACACCACGCCGTGCATTGCCCCCCAGCCCCATTAACGACCCCATTGATAGCATTGCTATAAAATTGCTTCCCATAATACCCCCCCGCTGCGCTGTTGCCAATCCCGCTGTAAGCCCGGCTATAAAAATAGCTAGATGTGCCAAAGGTGGTTTTGGCATAGGTGTAGCGCGCATCTAAGATGAATTGGAAGGGGCTCACAAAGGGGAAGTGTTTGTTATAGCTGGTCCCGGGTAAAATATCGCCATTGAGGTCGGTTAGCCTAAAATGGCTGGTAACACGGGTGTCGATGTAGTTAAAGGCGGCATGGAATTGCAAGCCTTTAATGGGGCGGTAATACATCTCCAATTCCACGCCTTGAGAATAGCCATCCACAGGTTGGACTTGACAATTCCCCGCCCCCATTGTGCAAGGGAGTTTGACCGCAAATTGCCCGGTGGCAAAATTGCGCGCCCAAATTCTAAAGAAATCGGCATTAAAGCTAAACTTATCTTTGTAGGTGTAGCGCGCGCCCGCTTCCACGCTATCAAAGTGCTGGGTGAAGTATTCCGCTCCCCCATAGCTCAACACATCTAATTGTGGGGGGACAAAAGAGCGTTGGTAGTTAAAATAGGTGAGCAAGGTGTGATCGCCTTGCACGGGGATAAAGCCAATATTGAGCGAGGGCATCCAGTTATTCATGTGTTTGATTTTGGCTAGATCGGCTTTTGTGAATCCCGCCGCCCAATTAGAGGCATTCTCATTGTTATATTGCACGAACGCATAGCGCAACCCGGGCACAATGAAAAAACGCCCATCCCATGTTTCAATGCGATCGCTCAAATACACCGCTGTATAATTGTTGCGCCAGTTATTCCAGTTATGGTATTTGCCATGCTTGATGTGGGGGTGCCAACCACTCATCACATTTGCCCCATCACACAAAACACCCGCCCCTACGCCGGTGGTTTTAGTCGCACAATTGTTTGTATTGAAATACTGGCGTTGTAAAAAGGTGGTGGTCATGAAGCGCAAGCCGACGATAAAAGTTTGCTTGACCTTACCGGTATTGACCACTAAATTTACTTTAGGCTCAAAGGCGTTATTGATGGAACGCACGGGGTTTTCCACTTCTGTCCAGCCATTGTAATTAGTGGCATAATAAGGCACGGCGGCTGTATAGCCGGGCAAGCCCTGAGCCGCACAGCTTGCAACGGTGTAACAAGTAACCACATTCGCGCTGTTATAGCTGGAGCTCACTTGGAAGTCCCTAGTCATGAGCTGCCCATAGTAGGTGAAGCTAAAAGTCCCCCCCACTTTCTCTAAATCTCCAAAGCGGTTTTCATACACGATCCCAAAGCGTTGGGATCGCCCGCCTTTAGCATTAAAGGGGCGCAGATTGGCAAAGCGGTTGATCTTGTAATCTTGTTCGCTTAGAGATCCGGGTTGGGCGATGTTGAATTTGTAATATTGGTAGTAGGCTTTAATGCCGTTATTTTCATTGATGTCATAGACCCCATCTAGCCAGTAGTTTTGGATATTGGTGGGGGTGTTGTCCCTAAAACCTTGCCCCATTACCCAGTTAGCTTGGGCTTGCACCCCAAAGTGCTTGTTGATCATCCCCCCACTTCTAACATAGGTGTTGTAGAGTAAGTTATTGCTCAAGGACTTCAGAAAAGAGGAATCGTTGGTATTGGGGCTATTAAAACCCGCAGAAGAGACATTGCCGGTATGGGTGTTAGCAAAACCCGCATTTCTAGCCTTAGCCCAAAAAGTCATTCTCTCAGCTGCTTGGTTTTCCCAGCGTTTAGGGATGGGCTTGGTAATGATATTGACAATGCCCCCATAGGTGTTAGGTCCATACTGCACACTCCCCCCGCCCTTGATCACATCGATGCGATCGATGGCTTGGAAAGTTACGGGGAAAATATCTAACTCAATGTGGGAATAGGGAGCCATATACACAGGGATACCATTAACCAGCATGAGGGTCGCATTACTATGCCCTGAGCCCCCCGCCCCAAAGCCACGCACTTGGATGGTGGGCATCGCCCCTACACCGGTAGCATTTCTCACCTGCAAGCCGGGTACATTTTGCAAGGCCTCTTCAATGCTTTGGTTAGCTTGTTGGGTGAGGGCCTTGTTAGAGATCACCGTGCGGCTACCGGTGTATTTTTTAACTTCCTCATCTTGCCAGCTTTTAGGGGCAGTAAGCCCGCTATAGCCCAAATTAACTTGCCCAGAATAATCCGTTCTATCCTTTTGCCCTGAAGTGGAAACCTTGCCTAGAGTGTAGGTTTTATCCTCTTTGGCGAGCAACGACTCAGAGCAAACCAAGCTAGTGCTTAATGCTAGCAGAAATTTTTTACGCAACATAAACTCCTTAAAAATTTCACACAAAATTTAAAAAACAGAAGAAGGCACAAATCTAAAATGCAAACTTTTGATACTAAAAATGACTAAAAATCCATGTCTAATAATAAAAACAAAAGATTTTTAATAAATGGAGTGGATTCTACCATGTGAAACTTAAAGAGTAACCCTATTGGCATGGAGTTGGCAAATTTTGAGCGCCAAACCCAATTAGTGGCTTTATCCTAAGAACTACGGCGAACTTATGGCATAATTGGTATAATAATAAAATCCATAATGCATAATTGATAGGCTGTGATGATGACTGAAGCTGTTGTGCTGTTAAACATGGGCGGACCCAATAACCTCTATGAGGTTGAGGTGTTTTTAACAAACATGTTTAACGATCCCTACATTTTACCCATTAAGAGCCATTTTTGGCGCAAAATCCTAGCCAAAATCATTATCAAAAGCCGTTTAAGCAAGTCCAAAGACATTTATAAAAACATCGGGGGCAAATCCCCCATTAACGATCTGAGTGCCCAACTTGTCCAAGTATTAAGAGAGCTAGACCCCACACGGCACTACACCTATGCGATGCGCTACACCCCGCCTTTTGCGCCCATGGTCTTTGCCGAGTTGCAACAACAAGGTTTCCACTCTATTTTGCTTTTTTCCATGTATCCCCAATATTCCACCACCACAACCCTATCTTCGATGCAAGATGCCCTGCAAGCCCTTAAAAACCTCAACTACACGCCCACTCTCTCTAGCATCGATCGTTTTTACACCCACAACCTTTATAACCAAGCCATTTTAGATAGCATTGCAAAAACCATGCAAGGGCATAACCCTCAAGAATTTGTGCTGGTTTTCTCTGTGCATGGCTTGCCCGTGCGTATGGTTGAGGAGGGCGATCCCTATGAAGCCGAATGCCGCCACCATGTGAGCTTGCTCAAGCGCGCTTTGCTCCCCTTTGGCTTTAAAGCCATTGAATTATCTTACCAATCCAAGCTAGGCCCTTTAAAGTGGCTAGAACCCAGCACTCTAGAAATGATTGAACGCCACCGCAAAAGCAAAATTCTTATTTACCCCCTTGCTTTTAGCATCGATAATTCCGAAACCATCTATGAATTGCACATCCAATACAAATGGGAGGCGATGCGTCTAGCCGTGCCCAAGTTTTTGGTTTGCCCGTGCTTGAATGCTAATTTGGCTTTTGCCCATGCCATTTTAGATTTGATTCAGTATGGCGATCGCCAATCCCTTTCTCTAAGCCAATAATTAGCACAAAAAGCTACAATGAATGAAAAACAAGGAAGATTGATGGAAAAAAGTATTCTTTATGCTCTCTTATTAGCCCTTTTTGCCCATGTGGCTTTTGCCAGCAGTGATGACAAAATCGATGAATCCATGATCAGCTCAGGGGCGATCTCCCCTAAGAGCGCGCAAGAGGATGCCAACAATTTAGACAAACAAAGTTACGCCGGCTTAGAAGATGTCTTTTTAGACACCAAGACCATCACCCCCAATGGCAAATACATGCTCTTAGTCTTTGGTAAAAATGGGTGTGCTTATTGCGAATTGCTCAAAAAAGACATCAAACAACGCCAAGACCTGAAAAATTTTATCAAGCAACACTATAGTGCCTACTACATCAACATCAGCTATAGCAAAATGCACGAGTTTAAGATCGGCACCAAGAAAAAGCCCCGCGAGGTTGTCCTCTCCACCTCCCAGCTGGCTCAAGTCTATGATGTGAGCTCCACGCCCACCATTGTTTTAGCTGATTCTGATGGTAAAACCATTTACGAGCTCCCCGGTTATATGCCCTCCAAGCAATTCTTAGCGGTTTTGGAGTTTATTGGCAATGGTCTATATAAAGGCATCACAGATGATAAGGTTTTTGTTGAAAAATTACGCGATTACATTTTGAAAAAATCTAGAGCTTAATTTAAAATATGCAAGTCAAGCAAATCTTTGGTTTCTTTTTTGGCTCTTTTTGGGTCGCCATTCCCTTAATGATCGTCTATGCCACAGCTTGTGCGATGGCGACCTTTATTGAGAATGACTATGGCACACCCGCTGCCCAAGCGGTGGTTTATGGCACTTGGTGGTTTAGTGCCCTGCATGTGTATTTGCTCATGGTCATCGTAGGCACGCTGATCACCTCTAAGGCATTCCAAAGAAGGCGTTATGTGAGTATCTTTTTCCATAGCGCATTGGTACTGATTATCTTAGGTGCTGGGGTAACGCGTTTTTTTGGGTTTGAAGCCACCATGCACATCCGCGAAAACCAAACCTCTAATTTAATCACCACCACCGCAACTTACTTGAACTTACACATTGAGAAACCCGGACAAGTCCCGCTGGATTTTTCCTTTAAAAGCAATCTCTCACCCTTTTCCAAATATCTCCCTAGTCAAGAGGTGATGGTTTATGATAAACCTCTTTTGCTAGAGCCCCTTAAAGTCCTCAAACAAAGTGCTGACAAAAGAGACAACCGCGCGTTATTAGAACTCAAGGCAAGTTATGATGGGGAGAGCCATGTTTATGAAATCATCGGCGGGCATGGGATTGAGAGTCAGAGCGTGGTCGCCACCCTTAAGGGCATGCAAATTGCGATCAATTGGGGCGTAAACCCAAAAAAAAACTGCCCTTCAAGCTCAAGCTCAAACGCTTTGAATTGGAACGCTACCCCGGATCGATGAGCCCCTCCTCTTATGCCTCTGAAATTGAGGTTTTGGATTCTAAGGATCAACTCATCATGCCCTACCGGATTTTTATGAATCATGTTTTAGATTATGGCGGATACCGCTTTTTCCAATCCTCCTACGATCGCGATGAGAAGGGCACGATTTTATCGGTCAATCGGGATCCGGGTAAAAATTTAACCTACTTGGGTTATGCCGTGCTGATCTTGGGGGCACTTCTTATGCTCTTTAGCCATAGCGGGCGTTTCCAAAGGCTCTCGCGTTTTTTAAAATCCCAAAAAAATCAATGCCTTTTTATTAGCCTCTTTGGTGGCTTTGAGCGCTCACACTTTGCGCGCTGATGACTCCAAACAAGGCAAAATTGACATGCACGGGGGCAAATCGGTTGCCACGCCTTTAGATAATATGGGAAAACTCAGCCTAGAAAAAGAGAAGATGGCTAATATCAACGCCCAAATCATCCAGCGCATGAAAAATCTCAAGGCGCACTCCAAAGATCAACTAGGGCAGTTCCAACGCCTGCAGATTCAAGGCTTTGAGGGGCGTATCAAGCCCTTAGACACTTTGAGCATGGATTTGATCCACAAGATCACCCACCAAGATGGCTTTAAGGGCATGGATAATATCCAAGTGATGTTGGGCATGATGCTCTATCCGGATGATTATAAGAGTATCAAAATGATCTACACCTCCACGCCCAAATTGCGCACCATGCTAGGCGTGCCGGCTAATCAAAAACGCATTGCCTTTTTAGATGTCTTTGGTCCGCATGGGTATAAATTGCAAAACTATGTTGAGGAGATCAACCAAAAAGCCCCCAAAGATCGCGATGAATTTGATAAAGATGTGCTCAAAGTTGATGAGCGCATTAACCTAGTCTATATGATTTTTAGTGGGAGCATTTTAAAGATTTTCCCGGAGAAAAGCTCCAACGCATGGCTCTCCCCAGCTGAGGCGATCAAAAGCAGCGATCCTGAGCTTGTCAAGCAAGCCACGCATTTTTTGCGTGCGCTGTTTGTGGGCTTTGATGCGGGGGTGGAGAGCAATAAATGGGATGGCATCAACCAAACTTTAAAAGAGCTAGGGGCTTACCAACAAGCCCATAGCAAACTTTATCTACCTGCCAGCCGCATTAGCTCCGAGATTTTCTTAAACCACAGCTAATTTTTTTTAATGCCTTAACCATCCCCTATCTCTTGCTGGGTGTGGTGTTGCTGATCGTGGTGCTGGTGGGGACTTTCAAAAACCAAGCACCGCGTGCTTGGTTGCATTGGGGATTTTATGGGCTATTGCTCTTGTGCGCCCTAGCCCATAGTGCGGGCTTGCTCTTAAGGTGGTATGTCAGCGGGCACTCGCCTTGGAGCAATGCTTACGAGTCCATGCTTTACATTTCTTGGGCGGCTGTGCTAGCCGGGCTGATTTTGCGCTCCAATTTAGCCCTGTGTGCTTCTAGCTTTCTAGCGGGCACGGCGTTATTTGTCGCACATTTGGGCTTTATGGACCCCCAAATTAGTAATTTAGTCCCCGTGCTCAAATCTTATTGGCTCAATATCCATGTCTCCATCATCACGGCCAGTTATGGCTTTTTGGGCTTGTGTTTTATCTTGGGGCTTTTGACCTTGATTTTATTTGTGTTGCGGAGCAAAAAACGCCCCCATATCGATCAAACGATCCTCTCATTAAGTGCCATTAACGAAATGGGCATGATCTTAGGGCTTTTCATGCTCACTGTGGGTAACTTTTTGGGGGGTGTGTGGGCTAATGAATCTTGGGGGCGTTATTGGGGCTGGGACCCTAAAGAAACTTGGGCGTTGATCTCCATTGCTGTTTATGCGGTGATCTTGCATTTGCGCTTTTTACGCTTTGAGTTCATGCCCTATGTCTTTGCCTCTGCTAGCGTGTTGGGCTTTTACTCCATTTTAATGACCTATTTTGGGGTGAATTACTACCTCTCTGGCATGCACAGCTATGCCGCTGGTGATCCCTTGCCTATTCCTAGTTTCCTCTACCCCTTTGTCGCCTCGACCTTTATTTTAATTTTGCTAGCGGGCTTGAAGCGTAAATTAGTGATGGCTAAGCTCTAGCCAGTCCTTGACTTTTGCCCATTTTTTCACTAGAATTTGGGCATACTTGTTTTCCTCTTAACCGATTTAATAGCGTTGCCAATCTGTCAAAACGCAAAACCAATGTAAGTTAAGGATGTTAATGGCGCAAGAGTACCACAAGCAAAAGACACACACCCCTGTGAGCGGGTATCGCATCGAGGAGTTGCGCGCCCAGCCCACCGAAAAACTCCTCGAAATTGCCAATGAATTAAAGGTGGAAAACCCCCAAGAATTCAAACGGCAAGATTTGATGTTTGAAATCCTCAAAAATCAAGTGAGTCAGGGCGGGTATATTCTTTTTACTGGGATTTTAGAAACCGCCAATGAGGGCTATGGCTTTCTAAGAGGGATGGATGGGAGTTTTTCAGATAACCAAAATGACACTTATGTGAGTCATTCCCAAATCAAGCGTTTTGCGCTCAGAAATGGCGATGTGGTGACCGGGCAGGTGCGCCCACCCAAAGATCAGGAAAAATATTATGCCCTGCTTAAAATTGAGGCGGTCAATTACTTGCCCTTAGATGAAATCCGCAACCGCCCGCTCTTTGATAACCTCACCCCGCTTTTCCCCACCGAACAAATCAAACTAGAATATGAGCCCACCAAAGTAACCGGGCGCATGCTCGATCTCTTTAGCCCCATTGGCAAGGGGCAACGCGCGCTCATTGTCGCCCCACCCCGCACGGGTAAAACCGAATTGATGAAGGAATTAGCCCATGGGATCACCTCCAACCACCCGGAGGTGGAATTGATTGTGTTGTTAGTGGATGAACGCCCTGAGGAAGTAACCGACATGCAAAGAAGCGTTAAAGGGCAGGTTTTTAGCTCCACTTTCGATCTGCCCTCCACCAATCATATCCGCATTGCCGAATTGGTGCTAGAGCGGGCTAAAAGGCGGGTGGAGATGGGTAAGGATGTGGTGATCTTATTAGATTCAATCACGCGCCTAGCCCGTGCTTACAACGCCGTAACGCCCTCTAGTGGCAAGGTGCTAACCGGGGGCGTAGATGCTAACGCTTTACACAAACCTAAGCGTTTTTTTTGGAGCTGCGCGCAACATTGAGGAGGGGGGGAGCTTAACCATCATTGCCACCGCCTTGATTGAAACCGGATCGCGTATGGATGAGGTGATCTTTGAGGAATTTAAAGGCACGGGCAATAGCGAGATCGTGCTCGCTAGAAGCATCTCCGATCGGCGTATTTACCCCGCCTTTGATGTGCTTAAATCCGGCACGCGTAAAGATAATATCTTGCTAGGCAAGGACAAGCTCACTAAGGTTTGGGTGCTCAGAAATGTCATGCAACAAATGGATGATGTGGAAGCCTTGAACTTCATTTACTCCAAAATGCAAACCACCAAGGATAACCAAGAGTTTTTGAATCTAATGCATGAAAACACCTAATGCGTGTGGGGGTTTTTGATAGCGGGGTGGGGGGCTTGAGCGTGCTTAAAAGCGTGCTGGAGGCGCGCTTATTTGCAGAGGTGATCTACTATGGCGACACCGCCCGCGTGCCCTATGGTCCTAAGGATAAAGCCACGATTGAACGCTTTTCCCTAGAGGCACTGGACTTTTTCAAGCCCCACCAAATCGACTTACTAATTGTGGCGTGTAACACCGTGAGCGCATGGGCATTGCCCACCATGAGAGAGCAAGCCACCATGCCCATTGTGGGCGTGATTGAGCCCGGGGTGTTGGCTATTACACAAAGCACGCCCAAAAATGCTTCTATTTTAGTTTTGGGCACCAAAGCGACCATTAGTTCTGGGCGTTATGAAAGGGAACTCAAAGCGCATGGCTATAGCTCTATTAAAAGCCTAGCCACCGGGCTTTTCGTCCCCTTGATTGAAGAGGGGGTTTTACAAGGGGATTTGTTAGAGGCTTGCATGCACCATTATTTCCAAGATCTCCAAAATGCTCCCGATGTGGTGGTGCTGGGTTGCACGCATTTTCCCTTGATCATCTCTAGTTTGCAAGATTATTTTACCCGCCACTTTAAGCACCCTTGTCAGTTCGTGCATTCTGGGAATGCCATCGTGCAATATTTGCAAGAGCACCACCACCTAAGCCCCTTGCCTAGCCCCCCCCAAGTGCGCTTTTTTTGCCAGTGGGGATGTGGCTATGCTTAAAGCCCAAGCCAAAGCGTGGTTGGGTTTTTAAGCAAATTTACAAGCAAGCCCACCAAAAGCACACAAACCGGGGTCAAAGGTTAACCTTATGCTGAAACTAAGTTTTTTTGGGCTAAAATCGCCCTTATTTTAAGCAATGGGAAGTAATGGAGATCAAGAGAGCTTTTTTTAGATCATTTCAAGCATCTCGATCACATGGAGGTGCCAAGTTCTAGTCTCGTGCCTGCGGATTCTTCTTTGCTCTTCACCAATGCGGGTATGGTGCAATTCAAAGATTATTTTTTTAGGCAAAACCAAGCCTTTTACCAAGCGCGCCACCAGTGCCCAGCTGTGTATGCGTGCAGGAGGCAAGCATAACGACTTGGAAAATGTGGGTTATACCAACCGCCACCATACTTTATTTGAGATGTTGGGCAATTTTTCCTTTTTTGATTATTTTAAAGAGGAAGCCATCGCTTACGCCTTTTCTTTTGTCCAAAAGTTGGGTTTCAAACAACAAGATATTTATATCAGCGTCCATGAAAAGGACACACAAGCCTATGAACTTTGGCAAAAATTTGTCCGCTCCGATCACATTAAAAAAATGGGCGATAAGGACAATTTTTGGCAAATGGCAGATACGGGGCCTTGTGGGTATTGCAGTGAGATTTATATCGATCAAGGGGACAAATATTTCCACTCTAGCGAGGATTATTTTGGGGGGGAGGGGGATCGCTTTTTAGAGATTTGGAATTTGGTTTTTATGCAATATGATCGCTCTGAACAGGGGGTTTTAAGCCCACTTAGCCAGCCTTGCATTGATACGGGCATGGGTTTGGAGCGCGTGCAGGCTCTTTTAGAGGGCGTGCATAATAACTTTGATAGCTCGCTCTTTAAGCCCTTGATGGCTAGCATTGCTAATGTCTTTGATCTGAACTACCACGACCATTTGGAATCCTTTAGGGTGTTAGCCGATCACGCTAGGAGTGTGGCGTTTTTGCTGGCGATGGGGGTGTATTTTGAGAATACGGGGCGGGGGTATGTTTTACGGCGTATTTTGCGGCGTGCCTTAAGGCATGGGTATTTGTTAGAACTGAGTAAGGGCAAGGAGTTAGACACGCCCTTTTTCTATAAAATCTTGGGGGATTTGTGCGAGTCTATGCATGATTATCCACTACTCAAAGAACATCAAGAGAGTATCCAAGCTGAATGCCGTGTTGAAGAAGAATTATTCCTAGCCACGCTCAATAAGGGTATGCATTTGTTTGAAAGTGCCTTGCAGGAGTGTAGCGGGTCAAGCTTTAGCGGGGCGGTGGCTTTTAAACTCTATGACACCTATGGCTTCCCCCTAGATTTGACCATGGACATGCTACGTGATAAAAACATGCATGTCAATATGGCAGAATACCAAGCGTGCATGCAAGAGCAAAAACAACGCTCCATGCATAGTTTTAAACAGAGCAATGCCAAAGATGGCTTAAAGGCGTTGGATTTGAGCGCGCTTGAGCCCAATGAATTTGTGGGCTATGACTATGAGGAGATGCGCGCTAAGGTTGTAGCACTCTACATGGGCATGGATCGCAAGGCGTATGTTGTGTTGGATAAAACCCCTTTTTATGCGCAAGGGGGCGGGCCTATTGGGGATAGAGGAGCGATCTTGGATACCAACCATGTTTTATTGGCGCAGGTTTTGGACACCCAAAAGGTGGGGGGGATCAATGCCAGCTTACTAGAGTTGGAACCCGGAGCAAGTTTAAAAGTGGGCGATGAAGTGATCGCCCAAGTCTTTGATCGCGCTGAGATTGCCAAACACCATAGCGCAACCCACCTTTTACACCTTGCCCTAAGAGAGATTTTAGGGGCTGTTGCCAAGCAAGAGCATAAAAACGCCCAAATCCAGCAAAAGGGTAGCCACATTGAGCCCCACCGCTTGCGTTTTGATTTTAGCTTTTATCGTAACTTGGAGGACACCGAGATCGCCCAGATTGAAGCCTTTGTGAATGATAAAATCTGTGCGGGAGCGAGCACGGCTATAGAGAATATGGAGGCTGGTTGTGCTAAGAGCAGTGGGGCGGTGATGCTCTTTGAGGATAAGTATTTAGAACGGGTGCGTGTGGTGGAGATTGCTGGGAGCTTGGAGGCGTGTGGGGGGGTGCATGTGAGCAATAGCGCGCATATTGGGGGCTTTGCGGTGATCAAAAGTTCTAGCGTGAGTGCGGGGGTGCGCCGTTTGGAGGCGGTGTGTGGGCGGGCTTATTATGAGTTTGTAGCTAAAGAGCGTGCTATACTCAAAGAGGCGCGCCAAAGGCTTAAAAACCCCGATCTGCTCAAAGCCTTGGAGCAAAAAGAACAGCAAGGGGCAAAATCTAAGGGGGCGAATGCCTGCCTAGAAGCCCTCAAGCTCTATCCCATTGCCCATAAAAAGCTCCAGCTAGCGGTGTTGTTGGCACAAAAACAAGATTTAAACACTTTCTTTGCCTTTGTGGATCAATACAAGAAAAATCAAGAGCCTTTAGTGGCGATTTTCAAGCACCATAACGCCCAAAAACATGCGTTAGATGTGGTGCTTAAAAGTGTGGGGGCTTATGACATGCTGGCTTTGCTAGAGGTTTTAAAAACGCATGTGCAGAGTTTGGACTACACCACAAAGGGTGGGGGCAAAAAAAGATCACGCCTCTTTGAGTATTAGCAAAAAAGATCAAGCAGAATGGGGGGCACAAGAAATCCAAGCCATAGCCCAAGAGTTGAGCCAAGTTGCGTTAAAAAGTTTGGAGAGTTAGTGCATACCAATACCCTTTTTTTAATGCTCTTTGTGTCCTTGATCTTGGGGTTGGTAGGCTTACTCATTTTCTTGTGGGGTTTGAAGGGCAAGCAATTTAGCGATGAAAAAAAAGATGTTGGAGTCGCTTTTATACGATGGACCAGATGATCTCAACCTTGCCAAACAAGAAGAGGAATTGAAGAAAAAGAAAGGGTAATATGACGACAATTTACGATGTGTTGGTCGTGGGGGCAGGACCTAGTGGGATTGCCACCGCCATAGAGTGCCAGTTGAATGGAATCCATAAAGTTTTGTTATGCGAAAAAGAGGAACAATGTTGTGGCATGTTACGCAAATACTACAAAGCGCATAAGAGAGTGGATAAAGATTACCGCAAGCAAGTTGTGGATATTAGGGGGCATATCCCCTTTGGGGATACGGACAAAGAGGGGGCTTTAGCGGTTTTTGAAAAGGCATTAGAGGAGCATAAAACGCAGGTGCGCTATAAATGCGGCATTGAAAGCGTGCAAAAAAAGGGCGATCTCTTTGAGGTCGTAACGGGCAGTAATGAGGTCTTGCAAGCGCGCGCTGTGGTGATCGCCATTGGCAAAATGGGGCAACCCAACCGCCCCAGCTACCCAATCCCCGTGGAAGTGATGCGCCAAGTGGTCTATACGATCAATGATTGCAAAGAGCGTGAGGAATTGTTGGTGGTGGGTGGGGGCAATTCAGCTGTGGAATATGCCATCGCACTTGCTAACACCAACCACACCACTTTAAATTATAGGCAAAAGACTTTTAGCCGTGTGAATGCAGAAAATTTAAATGCCTTGCAAGAAGCCTTTGCTAACAACCTCAAGCAAAAACTGGGCGTGGATATTGAGGGCTTGGAGGCTGTTGAGGGGCGTATCCAAGTGAATTTTAATGATGGAACGCATGGGGTCTATGATCGGATTTTTATTTGCCATTGGGGGTTCTACGCCTTTGGAGTTTTTGAAAAAATGCCAAGTGTCTTTAAATGCGTCTAACCTACCCATTGTGGATGACAAACACCAAAGCAATATCGAGCATCTATACATTGTGGGGGACATCGTTTATAAATCGGGGGCGAGTATTGGGATTGGGCTCAATGCCGGCTTTGATGTCGCCCAAGTGCTTAAAGAACAATTAGCCTAATGCTAAAAATGCGGGTTAGGGCGGGGTGGCTACTCTTTATTGGGATTTTAATGTTAGGCTCAATCCAATTTAGTCAAGGAGAACACATGCAGGTTTTTAAAGTTTTTGTCAAAACAGATGATCGGGGGTTTTTGGACCTTAAGTTTGGGGGGAATGCCGAGGCAGAGTTTTTAGATCATGGCTTACCCAAGCGATCCCCTAAAATTAGCTGGGAGAAAGTGCCCGGAGCCAAGAGCTATGCCCTAGAGATCGTGGATTACGATGCCAGTGCGGTGATGGGCAAACCCTTCATCCATTGGGTGGTGGGTAATATCACCAGCACGGAGTTGCCTGAAAATGCCTCCAAAGAGGATAAGGATATTACACAAGGGATCAACTCACTCACAGAGGGCTATTGGCGATCCTCTTTAAGCCCAGAGCAAAAGCAGGCTTCCAATCTAGCCAACAGCGACTATATTGGACCTATGCCTCCCGATCGCGATCACCATTATTTGATCCAAGTCTATGCCCTCGATGTGGCGCATTTGGATCTAAAACCCCCTTTTTTCATTAACCACTTGCACGATGCGATGCGGGGGCATATCTTAGGCTTTGGGCGTGTGGAGTTCAAATACCCCCAAATGCGTGCGCGTTAGTCTCATTGAGTTTTAAACTTAGGTGTGTTAGGATCGGGGGCTACTTACGCTTGAAGTGGTGCTGAAAAATAAAAAAAGGGTTGGAGATGCAAGAGGGTTCTGTCTTTGATTTTGACATCCATGCGATCAGCCAAATTCTCCCACACCGCTATCCGTTTTTGTTAGTGGATCGGGTGGTGCGCTTGGAGACTTTTAAAGATGTGCATGCATATAAGAATATCACTTATAACGAAGAGGTGTTTATGGGGCATTTCCCGGGCAAACCCATTTATCCGGGTGTGCTGATTGTGGAGGGCATGGCGCAAGCGGGGGGGTTGCTGGCTTTTATTAGTCTTTTTGGTTATGATCCGGTGGCTGCGAGCACGAAAATTGTTTATTTCATGACCATTGATCGGGTTAAGTTTAGAAATCCGGTGATTCCCGGGGATCAATTACATTATCATTTGGCAGTCCAAAAACACAAGGGCATGATTTGGCAGGTGGCGGGCGTGTCTAAGGTGGGGGACAAAGTTGTCGCTGAAGCCGAGCTTAAAGCGATGATTGTGGATCGCAAGGAGGAAAAAGCATGAACATCGCTCCTAGTGCCATTGTGGATCCGCATGCGCAAATCCATAGCACGGCTAAGATCGGACATTTTTGTGTCATTGGACCCGATGTGGTGCTAGAGGAGGGGGTGGAACTTTACAACAATGTTACTTTGCTAGGAATCACCACGATCAAGGCGCACACCACCATTTTTCCCTACGCCACTTTAGGCACGATCCCCCAGGATTTAAAATACGGGGGCGAACGATCAGAACTCATTATCGGGGAACATAATTTGATCCGTGAGTATTGCATGATCAACCCGGGCACCAAGGGCGGGGGGAATCAAACCATTATTGGTAACCATAATCTACTGATGGCTTATGTGCATGTCGCCCATGATTGCAAAATCGGGGATCATTGCATTTTGGCTAATGGGGTAACCTTAGCCGGGCATATTGAGATTGGCGATCATGTCAATATTGGCGGATTGACCGCAATCCACCAATTCACAAGGATCGCTAAGGGGTGCATGGTCGCTGGGGCAAGTGCTTTGGGTAGAGATGTCCCCCCTTATTGCAATGCTGAGGGCAACCGGGCGTTCATTCGGGGGCTAAACAGATACCGCATGCGCAAACTCCTAGAAAGAAGCGAGATTGACTTTATTAATGTCCTTTATAAAAAACTCTTTGATCTCAAAGATACTTCGATTCGCAACAATGCGCTTAAAATTTTAGAACAATACCCAGATAACCCACACGCCCAAGAGATTTGTAACTTTGTTTTGCAAAGCGATCGGGGCATCGCCATTAAAGAAGGATACTTCCAAGATGAGGAGGCAACATGAATACCCGTTATTGTAGTTTTTGTAATAAGCCTGAAAGCACCTTACACCACCACCGCCGCTTAATTTTCTCTTCGCGCAAGTCTGGCAAGGACACCCACATTTGCGAATATTGTGTGGAATACCTTTATAAAGAACTCCACACAGAATTACCCACTCTGCACCCACGCAAATTCGATCACATTGAGGGCATGCCTCCCCCCAAGCAAAACCCCCCCCATGTCTTTGATCCCCTCCCCTAGTGCGCTCAAAGAAGCGCTGGATAACTATGTGATCGGGCAAGAGGAGGCTAAACGGGTTTTAAGCGTGGCGGTCTATGATCACTACAAACGGCTCAATTACCAAGAAAAGCACACAGAAAGCACCGCCCTAGAGGTGGAGATTTCCAAATCTAATATCCTCTTAGTAGGACCCACAGGGAGTGGTAAAACCTTGATGGCACAAACCCTAGCACGCTTTTTGAATGTGCCTATTGCCATTAGCGATGCGACTAGCCTAACTGAGGCAGGCTATGTGGGCGAGGATGTGGAGAATATCCTTACGCGCTTGTTGCAGGCTAGCGATGGGGATGTGGAGCGCGCCCAGCGGGGGATTGTCTTTATTGATGAGATTGACAAGATCGCCCGGCTCTCAGAGAATCGCTCCATCACGCGCGATGTGTCTGGGGAAGGCGTGCAACAAGCCCTTTTAAAGATCATTGAGGGGGCGGTGGTGAATGTGAGCCCTAGAGGCGGGCGCAAACACCCCAATGAAAATTTTGTGCAGATTGATACGACCAATATTTTATTCATCTGTGGCGGGGCGTTTGATGGGATCATTGACATCATTAAAAGACGCGTGCATAGCAATGTCTTGGGCTTTGGGAGCGAGAAAAAGACCAAAGAACAACTTGAAGATATTTTGCACCTAGTCGAGCCTGAGGATTTGATCTCCTATGGTTTGATCCCTGAGTTAATTGGGCGTTTGCCCGTGATCTCCGCACTCAAACCCATTTCCAAAGAGGCGATGATTGATATTTTGCAAAAACCCAAAAACGCCCTCATCAAGCAATACCAAGAGCTGTTTAAAATGGACGATGTGGAATTGGTGTTTGAAGAAGATGCGGTTGAAGAGATCGCCAATTTAGCCATTAAGCGCAAAGTCGGGGCTAGGGGCTTAAGAGCCATCATGGAGGATCTCACTTTAGATGTTAGATTTGATCTGCCCAGCCTCAAGGACTACCAAGTTATCATCACTAAAGAGTGCGTGCTCAAGCAAGAAAAGCCCTTGCTAATTAAAAAAAATAAACCCTTGCTGATGCCCTCTTAAAATCCAACAGAAAGAGTTTCATGATCCTAGATAAAATAATCGGTGTTTTTTCTCACGATGTGGCGATTGACTTAGGCACGGCTAATACCGTGGTGTCTGTCAAGGGGCAGGGTATCATCATCAATGAGCCCTCCATTGTCGCTGTCAAACTCAACAAATACGACCGCATGGAGGAGGTGTTAGCGGTGGGGAGTGAGGCTAAGGAGATGATTGGCAAAACGCCCGCGGGCGTGCAAGCCATCCGCCCCATGAAAGATGGGGTGATTGCCGATTTTGACATCACCGAGAAAATGATTCGTTATTTTATTGAAAAGGCGCATAAACGCAAATCCTTGATCCGCCCTAGAATCATGGTCTGTGTGCCCTATGGGCTAACCAGTGTGGAACGCAAGGCGGTTAAAGAGAGTGCGATGAGTGCGGGGGCTAGAGAGGTGTTTTTGATTGAAGAGCCCATGGCAGCAGCCATTGGGGCGGGCTTGCCGGTTAAAGACCCACAAGGGAGCTTGATTGTGGATATTGGGGGGGGCACAACAGAAATTGGGGTGATTAGCCTTGGGGGGCTGGTGGTGAGCAAGAGTATCCGTGTGGCGGGCAATAAGCTAGATGCCAGCATTGTAGATTATGTCCGCAAAACTTATAACTTGCAAATTGGCGAGCGCACGGGCGAGGAAATTAAAATCGCCATTGGATCAGCCATTGAGCTAGACCCCCCTTTAAAAATGGAGGTGAGCGGACGCGATCAGGTGAGCGGGATTTTAAACACCATTGAGCTTAACAGCGAAGATGTCAGAGAGGCGATCAAGGAACAAATTAAAGAGATCAGCAACGCCTTAAAATCTGTTTTAGAAGAGGTCAAACCTGACTTGGCTGGGGACATTGTGGAAAATGGGGTTGTTCTGACCGGTGGGGGGGCTTTGATTCGTGGGCTAGATAAATATTTGAGTAATATTGTCAAGTTGCCCGTTTTTGTGGGCGAAGAACCGCTCTTGGCGGTGGCTAGGGGCACGAGCAAAGCCATTGAAGATTTGGATTTATTGAGTAGTCTAGGGGATTTGTAGGATCAAGTTTGGTTGGCAAGCGGGGCATTTTAGTTTTAGGCGTTTTTTTCACTATCTTGTATTTGCTAGACATCCGCGGGTCTAGCAGTTATTTAAGCGATAAAATCAAGGTCTTTTTTTTAAACACCAAAGATTATTTTGTTGTGGGCTACCAAAAGCACTTCCAGCAAGCCAAAATGATTGAGGATTACCAGCAACAACTACAAGGTTATCGCGATCTCAAACTCGCCTATGCTGATCTGATCAGCAAAAACAAGGCTCTAATAGCTACTATTGGCGATTTAGAAAATCTCCAAAAGACCTATGCGCCCAACACTTCAAACCTATCTGCCCTCCTTGCTAACAAAAACCAAAAACCCCCATGTTTGCCCAACCCCCCTAGAGTCAGCCCTGCTCCCCTCTGCGCTTTTCACGCTCACACGGGTTTATGGCTTTGCCAAGTTGGGCGATACCCACCAGTTACTCTTAGATGTCAAAGCCTCCTACCCCAAAGATCAGATTTTGGGCATGGTGGCATTTAACCGCACCATAGGGATTGCCGTGCAAAGAGATGGGCGTTTTGTGGGGCTCTTGCATGGCGACCCGCAAACCAGCTATAGCGTGATGGTCAAAAATGGCAACAAGGTCTATTATGGTTTTATCACCAGCGAGTCATTTAATACCTATGTGAGCTTTTTGCCCGCTTATGCGCCTATCCAAGTGGGAGACCCGGTTTTCACCAGTGGCTTGGATCACATCTTTAGCACGGGGATTTATGTCGGCAAAGTCGCCAGCATAGAAGATCACTACCTTTATAAAAGAGCCTTGCTCCAACTTGAGCCCCTCGATCAGATGATTTTTTACACCACCTTAGTGAGCATGCCCTAATGGCTGACTTTGGGCGTTTTTACCAAGATTTGCTCTTAAGCGAGGGGGCATTTTTTTTTAGAAAATAGTTTAGATGCGCTGCTAGATACGCCCATTCCCCCCGACAAACAACAAGAAATCTTTAAGATCTTCACTTCTAAAGCCCTCGACTTATTTAAAAAAGGCGAGGTGTTGGGAATCAAGTATTTGTATTTGGGGCTGTTGATCCCAGATATGATCGCCCTAGATATGGACTTTGAACGCTATTTTAGCCTAGCCCAGCAAGCCATGCAAGCTAGCAGTAATCCCATCGAAACACGCATTGTTTTTTGAGCTGGCGTGTATCTCTAAGTTGATGAGCGGGGCAAAATTAGAGGCACTGCAATTTTTTAACCGAACAACTTTGTTTGCAAGATAGTGCCTTTTTATGCCATTACAACGCCTTGATCATCGATCTTTTCACAAAATTAAAGGTCCCCTTTAGCGTGCCTAAATGCGTGTTTGACAAGCTCCTAAATCCCGCCTACTTTTTAACCCTCCATTCCAAGACACAGCGCAATATTTTAAACGCGCAATTACATTTGTTTTGGAATGTCCCGCATTACTTTGCCTCCAAAGAATGGTTAGGGCTTTATGAAACCTATAAGGTTTTATTTGTGGCTCTCTTGGAGGCAAATGCCCTAGATAGTGCCCTTTTTTTTGCAATTTCTCATCTACCATGTGTGTGGGAATGCCTTTAGCGATGGGGCACAATGGGAGGATTTTAATACCCATATTACCTTGATCGCCTCCAAGCATTACCCCCGATTATTCCAGCAATACTGCACCACGCATGCTAAAAGCTACCCTTGCTACTTGGAACACAGCACGCCCATTGTGATTGGCATTTTGCGGGATCGCTTGGTGGAAAACTCCCCCTTCAAGGTGGAATGCTCACTAATAGCCATGCTCACCAAGCACCCCACCTTCAATACACGCTTTAAAATCAAGGTCTTTAGCATGGACTATGATGAAAAAAGCCCCAATGACCCCCAAGCAATTGCCTTGTTGCAAAATTTGGGCGAGTGGGCGGGCTTTGAGGGCGGCATTGAGCTCATCACCCTCCCAACGGGCGATGCCTTTTATCAAAGCCACCTAGAAAAAGCCTTGAGGCTAAAAGAATTGCTTTACACCCACCAAGTGCGTATTTTAATCAGCCCCAATAATGGCTATGGAATCAGCGATTTTTTGCTCGCCACCCGTTCCAGTGCGGTGCAGATTTATTATAGCCATGGCAACAAAGCTTACCATTTAGATGCCCTAGAGGGCTACATGACCCACATTGCCCCCACCATTGGGGCTTATAGCCAATCAAATCTGCCCTATTTGGGTATTTTTATCCCCATGCTCTCTTTTTTTTACAACCCCCCCCTACGATGCCTATAGCCAGCACTTGGTGCAAAAAACCCGCTCTTTTTATGTTTCTGATCCCGATATGCTGATTTTAGGCACAATCGGGCGACTCACTAAACTAGATAGCCTAGAGTTTTTAGACAGCGTGTTAGACATCTTGCACCAAGCCCCCCAAAGCGTGTATTTGGCATGCGGGATTGGGTCTAGCCACGCCATCCAAGAAAAATTAGAGCAACTCATTAAAGAGCACAGCCTCCCGCCCTCTTTGTTGGGGCGTTTTAAATTTGTGGGCTATGTGGATGCGCATTTATACGGGCATGTGATCGATTTGTTCTTAGACACCTTCCCCATGCAACAAGGCGAGAGCAAGGCGGAGTTTAGCGCTAAAAATAAACTGGTTTTGACCCTCTCAGAGAGCACGCCCCAAGCACGCCAAGAAAATTTTAACGCCTTTGTATCCGCTCACATGCACGCCCTTAAAGAACTTTGCACTGCCCATGCCATTAGCCTAGAGGATTACCAACGCTACTACCACCAAGAAGCCCAAAGCGTGATCGCGCTTAGCCCTAAGGATTATGTGAGTAAAGCCCTAGCACTCTTAAAACTCTGGCAAAACCCTAAGCAACTTAAAACCCTGCTAGAGGAGCGATCAATCTTGCGCGCGATCACCCACAAGCTGAAAGCAGAGCAAAGCGTGGATTTAGTGGTCAAATATTTAGACCAACTTTTGGGATAGGCATGCGTTGGGTCTATGTGGTATTTTTAAGCCTTGTTCTTTTGGGGTGTTTGGGGTGCATGGGGATGTTTTTACCCATGTTTTTTTCCTCCCTCTCCCAAGATAACCAAAACCAGTTAGACCAATTTGGGGACGATCCCATCAATGGCGATCGCCAATCCCAAGAGGTGCTTTACTACACCCGCTTAGAGCCACCGATGTTTGAAGATTCTTCAGGGCACCCTGTCGAACAAGATGTGGGCTTGTCTTCCCAAGACATTAGGGGCACAGCGATGGGTGGGGTTGAAATCCAAAGAAGCGACTTGCTCCAAGAGGTTAAAGACAGCGAGCAAGAACGCAAAGACAAGGCTAACACGCCCGAAACTTTCCACACGAAGTTAAACGATTGTGCCAAAAACGACCTTTTTAACGAGCTAGGAGCCCAACTCAGCATCAAAACAGATGAGCAAAAACGCTGTATCCGCTTGCAAAACCACTACTTTAGCGTGCTCAACAAACATTACGCCGCCATCAACCAGAAAAAAGCACGGGTTTTGATTCTCTTGCAAGATTTGGTGAGTGCTTGCAACACCTACCCAGAAAAGCAAGCCCTGTTAAAAAGCCCCTTTTTCAAACGCCTAGCCCCCCATATCAACACACGCAGAGAAAAATTACTTTACAAACAACTCAGCAATGCCAAGCCCTTAAAACGCGATGGTTTGCATGCGCTCTTAATCGATCCCAAACTGGGCGAACGATTCTATCGTTGTCAATATTTTATCCACGCGCCTTGAGGCGTTTTTCTCGTAGTTGCCCGCAAGCCGCACTGATGTCTAACCCCTTAGAGATGCGAATCGTGCAAAGCAAACCTTTTTGATTCAAAAAATCCGCAAAGGCTTGCACTTTTTCTAAATTAGGGCGCGCAAAGGGGCTATTTGGCATGGGATTATAGGGGATGAGATTAACCTTAGCCCTTAGCCCATTGAGTAATTTTAACAACGCCCTAGCATGCTCTAAGCCATCATTATGATCTTTTAAAACCAAATATTCAAACATGATGCGTTTGCGGGTGTCCAAAGGGAAACGCCTAATGGCATCAATCAAGGCTTGGATATTATAAGTCTTGTTAATGGGCATTAATTTAGAGCGTAAAACATCATTGACCGCATGCAAGGAGATTGCCAACTGCACGCCTAAATTGAGCGCACCCAACGCATCGATGAGGGGTGCCACCCCGCTTGTGGAAATGGTGATGCGTCTGGGGGCAATATTAAGTCCTGCTGGATCGCTTAAAATCCTAATCGCCCGCACGACCTCATTAAAGTTATGCAAGGGTTCGCCCATGCCCATAAAGACTAAATTAATCCCCTTAGTGGGCTCTAAATGGTGATCGCATTTGAGATACACCACTTGTTGCACGATCTCAGCGGCCAATAAATCACGCACAAAGCCCCCCTTAGCGGTCGCACAAAACACACAGCCCACCTTACAACCAATTTGGCAACTCAAACAAAAGGTCAGTTTCTCTTGGGCGATTAATTGCCCCTCACCGTTAAATTGTTTGTCTTTCATCACCATAAAGACACTCTCAAAGGTGTGATCATCAGGGGTTTTAAACAAATACTTTTGGCTTTGATCGGCACTGCACTCATGGGCAACCACCTCTAGCGTGCCTAGATTAAAATCTTGCATGGCTTGTTGTCTAAAGCTCTTGGGGAGATTGTGCATGCCCTCAAAGCTAGAGGCGTAGCGTTGGTAGAGCCAGCTAAAGACTTGTTTAGCCACAAAGGGCTTAAAATGGTGCTGGACGCAATAACTTTTGAGCTCCTCTAAAGTGAGCCCGTATAAAGAGGGTTTCAAACTCATTCCACAGTTACGCTTTTGGCTAGATTGCGGGGTTTATCCACATCTAGCCCCTTGAGTTGTGCCATCTCTAGGGCAAAGAGTTGCAAGATGACTAACATGCTAAAAAATTCAGGCATGTAGTGGGCGTAGGGCTTGGTTTGGATTTGGAAGGTGGCGTTATCAATGGGCGTGGGGCTAATGGCAAAGATGAGCCCATCACGGGCGCGCAACTCCTCCACATTGCTTAAATTCTTAGAGAAGAGGAGATTTTGGGGCAAAAGGGCGATGCTCAATAAACTGCAATCAGCTAGGGCAATGGGCCCATGCTTCATCTCGGCACTGGCATAACCTTGTGCATGCACATAGGCTAATTCCTTGAGCTTGAGCGCGCCCTCTAGGGCGAGGGGGTAAAACACCCCCCTACCCATGAAAAAATACCCCTTGGGGTTTTGTTCTAAAATCTGTGCGCTTAGGGTTTTAATCTGGGAGTGCAATTCTAGGGCATCTTTAATGGCTTGCATGCTTGCATGCAGGGCTTGGATTTGCTCTTGCATGGCTTGTTTGGATAGGCGTTTGTGCCCTAATTCTAGGGCTAAAAGCCACAGGGTTAAAATTTGACTCACAACGGCTTTTGTGGAGGCGACACTGCGCTCCAAACCCGCATGGGTTAAAAGGGTGGCATGCGCTAGAGCGCTCATGGTGGAATTTTGCGTGTTGCAAATGGCAAGCGTGTTTAAGCCCAAGCTTTTAGCCAATTTGAGAGCCTCTAGGGTGTCTGCACTCTCCCCACTTTGGGAAATGGCGATCACAAGTTCTTTGGCTTGGGTGGCAAAGTGGGCGTAGCGGTATTCGCTGGCTAATTCTACTTGCACCTTGATCTGGGCTAGGTCTTCAATCAAGTATTTGCCCACCAAACCCGCATGGTAGCTCGATCCGCATGCAACCACACTCAAGCACGAGAGATCCTCTAAAAACCCTTTGGGGAGTTCTAAATGCACTTGATGGGCTTTAATCCGCCCTAGCAAGGTGAGCACTTTATCTTGCTCATAAATTTCTTTTTGCATGAGTGTTTTAAAACCCTCTAAATCGCTCTGCGCGCTATCTTGGATCACAGCAGAGGGCGTGCCTAAATCCTCCAGCTTAAAGGGGGTGTGCAAATCCAGCACGCCTATAGCCCCATCCTCTAGGCGCACCATTTGGCTAGCCTGACTCAAAGCACTGGGCGCGCTGGCAAAAAAGATACCTTGTTTGGCAAGTGCGATGAGTAGGGGCGATCGCTCTTTAGCATAAAAAAATACAGCTGGGAAAATGGGTGTTGATGAGTAAAATCGCATACGCCCCCTCTAGCTGGGCGATGGTTGTTTGGAAGGCGTGCAAAGCCTGTTCTTTGGTGGGCGCACTTTGCAGGTGCTGGGCTTGCAACTGGGCTTCAAATAAATGGGCGATGATTTCACTATCAGTTTGGCTAGCAAAAACATGCCCCTTTTTTTGTAATTTTTCCTTGAGGATGGCGTAATTTTCAATGATCCCATTATGCACAATCGCACTACCGGCATAAACATGCGGGTGGGCGTTGGTGGCACTGGGTTTGCCATGGGTTGCCCAGCGCGTGTGGGCAATCCCCACACCCTCCCCCTTTGAGGTGAAATCCTGAGTTAGGCTCTCTAGTGCATTGATTTTCCCATCGGTCTTATAAATCTCTAGCACCGGGCATTTTTTCTCCAAAGTGGCTAACCCGGCACTATCATAGCCCCGATATTCCAACTCCTTAAGCCCTGCAATCAAGAGGGCTTTTTTTTCTTGCTTGCCAATATAGCCAACAATCCCACACATGGCAACCCCCTAAAATACCAGCATTTCGCGTTTGTATTTGTTGAGCGCGTTAATGTGCTCCTTTAACTCCTCCACATGCTCGCCAATTTGGGTGTAAAAAGCCATGTTGAGCGTGTCAGGGATGTCTAAGCTCCCCCGTTTCATCAAAAATAAAATCGCCCAAGCTGATATTGGCGATCTTTAAGAGCACTTCGATCTCCTCTTTGGAGTTTTCAATATTTTTAATGATGAGCTCTAATTTTTCAAACATGTTTCCTCTTTAAGTGGGTTTGCTAAGTCCTAGTGCCAAGAGTGTGTGTAGGTGCAACACACCCAGCACCCTTTGCTGGGTGTCTAGCACGATCAATAGCGAGATTTGGTGGGTTTCGATGAACTCTAGGGCTTGGATTAAGGGCATGTGGGGGTTATCAATGCACTTAGGCTCTAAGGTGGCAAAATTTTTAGCCGGGGCATGCAGATCAAAACTTGCGGGCTGGAGCAGGGCACGGCGGATGTCCCCATCGCTTAACACCCCCACTAATTGTTGCGCCTCATTGACCAGTAGGGCATTGCCTAAGCCCTTATCAGTAGCGCACAACAAGGCTTGGTGCAAAGAACAATCTACACCCACTAGGGGCAGGTTTTGGGTGCGATAGACATCTTTAACCTGCAAGCGTAATTGTTTGCCCAGCAACCCCCCCGGGTGGGTGAGCGCAAAATCTTCCTTTTGGAAGTTTTTATGCACCATCAAGCACACCGCCAACACATCGCCTAGGGCTAAACTCAAAGTGCTAGAAGTGGTCGGCACGAGGTGGAAGGCTTCTTGCTCAATTTCTAGTTTAAGGTGATAGGTGGCTAGTTTGCCCAAAGAACTTTGAGAATCCTTGCTCATGGCGATCAAAGTTTTATAGGGGATCACCCGTAGGGCATCGAGCAATTCCACACTCTCGCCCCCATAGCTGATTGCCAAGATCGCATCTTGACTCCCCACAATCCCCATATCCCCATGCATGGCTTCTGTGGGGTGCAAAAAGATCGCCTTTGTGCCCGTGCTGGTCATTGTAGCGGCGATCTTGCGCCCCACATGCGCGCTCTTACCCACCCCCATCACCACAACCAAAGGCGCGTTGGCTAGGGCGTTGATAATGGGTTCTAGGGTGGGGTTACTCAGCGCCCCTATTGCCTTTAAAAGCGCATTGGCTTGTAGCTCTAGGGTGTGGCGCGCATGGCGGGCATAATCTAGCATTATTTTTGATGCACCTCTTTTTTGAGCATGGCGGCCTTGAGAGTGGGGATCAAATAGCCATAACCTTCTTTTTCCATGTCCTCTAGGGGCACAAATTTCAAGGCAGCACTATTGATACAATAGCGCAAACCGCCTAACTCTTTGGGGCCATCTTCAAAAACATGCCCTAAGTGTGCCCGCCCCACACGGCTACGCACTTCGGTGCGCAAGCGATCTAGGCTTCTATCCTCTTGGTAATTGACCACATCTTTAGCAATGGGCTTAGAGAAGGCTGGCCACCCACAACCGCTATCAAATTTATCGGTGCTCAAAAAAAGCGGTTCGCCGGTGGTGATATCCACATAAATGCCCGGTTTGAAGAGTTTGTCATATTCATTATCAAAGGGGCGTTCTGTGTAGTTCTCTTGGGTTACCTTGTATTGTAAATCATTAAGTTTAGCTTTGAGCTCACCATCGCTGGGCTTGTGGTAGTCGTTAGGATCGATCAAGGGCTCATTAGCCTTTTTCAAATCAATGTGGCAATAACCCCCCGGATTCTTTTTCAAGTAATCTTGGTGGTATTCCTCTGCGACCACGAAGTTTTTTAAAGGTTCTAGCTCGATGCGCACCTTTTGTTGGTAATGGCTTTGCAAATTGGCTAGGGCTTTGGCGATCACGGGCTCGTCTTTGGGGTCTGTATAGTAAATCCCTGTGCGATACTGCCTACCGCGATCATTGCCCTGTTGATCGATGCTGGTTGGGTCGATGACTCGGAAATAATAGCGCAAGAGTTTATCCAAACTGATTTGGGAGGGATCAAAGGTAACCTTGACAGCCTCGGCGTGATCGGTGTTGTGCAGTTCATGGTAATTGGTCTGATCGCTCTTGCCATTGGCATAGCCCACTAAGGCATCTTTGACCCCATAAATACGCTCCATGTAGGCTTCTAGCCCCCAAAAACACCCCCCCGCTAAATAAATCGTGTGTGGCATAGGTTTCTCCTGATGGGTTTTAGCCAATAAACTAAGAGGAACAAGGCACAAGAGCCACAAAAAAAGCGCACGCATGGCAACCCCCTAATGCACGAAAACATGGCTGACAATAGCCGGATATTTTTTGGTGTGCTTGAAAAGAGCCTTGCGGATAAAATTACGCACGCTCTCATCTAGGCTCTTATTATTGTTCAAAACATCTTGGCGTAGGGCTTTGATGTGCAATCCTAATGAGCCTTGCAATTCAGATACAAAGGCACGCTCCTCTTTGAGATTGGCAATCCCCACACTGGTGATCTTGGAGTGGGGCATTAAATCCTGCCCCTCTTTGGAGATAAAAAGAACCGCACTCAAAAAGCCCGCACTGGCAATTTCCAAGCGTTCTTGGACAATCTTTTGCTCAATGCTGACATTGTTGGTGTTATCCACATAGCTTTTCCCGCTTTTCACGCTTTTAACCTTGCGCATAAAATTAGGATTGACCTCCACCTGATCGCCATCTTCCATCAGGTAGATATTTTTTTCAGGCACACCGCATGCGATTGCGGTTTCTTTGTGTTTGGCGACATGGTTATACTCCCCATGCACGGGCAAGAAAAACTTAGGCTTGATGAGGCGCAACATCAATTTTTGCTCCTCTTGGGCGGCATGCCCGCTGACATGGACATCAAAGGCTTGATAAACCACTTGGGCTTTCTTTTTTCATCAATAAATTTAGAATGCTGGACACGCTCGCCTCATTGCCCGGAATCGCTTTAGCCGAAATGATAATGAGATCGCTAGGCTTAATGCTGATGTGGCGGTGCTCATCGGTTGCCATGCGGTATAAAGCGCTCATGGTCTCCCCTTGTGAGCCCGTGGTAACAATAAAGACCTCATGATCTTGGAGCTTTTCGACCTCATGGGCTTCAATGAAGGTTTTAAAGGGCAGGTGGATATAGCCTAATTCCCTAGCAATGTCTAGGTTTTTTTCCATAGAACGACCGATCACGGCGACTTTGCGGTTGTGGTTGATGGCATGTTGAATCGCCTGATACACCCGGTGGATATTTGAAGAAAAGGTGCTCATGATCACCCTGCCCTTAGCGTTTTTAAAGAGATTTTCAAACACGGGGCTAATGCTGCTCTCAGAGGGGGTAATTCCGGGTTTATAAGAGTTGGTGCTATCA
This sequence comes from Helicobacter bizzozeronii CCUG 35545, assembly GCA_000263275.1. Taxonomy (GTDB): domain Bacteria; phylum Campylobacterota; class Campylobacteria; order Campylobacterales; family Helicobacteraceae; genus Helicobacter; species Helicobacter bizzozeronii. The sequence goes on from CAGP01000048.1 coordinate 41,959, forward strand.
CTGAGCAATAACATCACCCCTTGTTCGCCATAGTGGGCGAGGCGGTAAAGGTCGGTGGGGATATTATCAACAGGAGTGTGATCGATCTTAAAATCGCCTGTATGGATGATCGTGCCCACTTTGGTTTGGATGGCGAGTGCGCTAGCATCAATGATGGAGTGGGTGATGTGAATCCACTCCACGATGAACTCCCCGATCTCAATGGGCTGGCGTTTTTGCACGATTTTAAAATAGCTTTTGAACTTCTTTAAGCCATGTTCGTCAAATTTATTGCCAATCATCCCCAAACTTAAGGGCGTGCCATAGAGGGGGAATTGCAATTCCTTAAACAAGTAGGGCACCGCCCCGATATGATCCTCATGGGCGTGGGTGATCAAAATGCCCACGATCTTATCTTTAATGCTGTGCAAATAGCTAAAATCGGGGATCAAAATATCCACGCCATGCATGTCCTCGCTAGGGAAACTCATCCCCACATCAATGATGATAGCTTGTTGCATGGTTTCTAAAACCATCATGTTCCCGCCAATCTCACCCAAACCACCCAAGGGCGTGATTTTGACACGGGCTTTGACATTGAGATCGAGTTTGTAATGGGGGTTTAGGTGATTGATGTGGATTTTATGGTTGGTTTCCACGCCCTGCTTTAATTCCTTATGGAAGCCCAAATTCCCCCGTTCGTTGGCTTTGGTGATGTTCTTAACGCCCTCTTGTTCTTGCATGTGCGGGTGGCTCATCGCCGGGTTGCCCGCTTGTTTCCTGCCATGTTTGATGCGGTTTTTGCGCCCAAACTCCCCAAAATTCTTGTTTTTGGGTTTGTGCGTGTTGGGGTGGGCTTGTGCGGACTCTTTGCTCAAATCAACTTTGGGGGGATTATCTTTGGAAGGATTATCCATGTTGTTCTCCTGTAAGATTTTGGGAGAGATGTGCCAAGCCTAGATAGTGGATAGGGTTTAGCTGGTGGGGCCTAAGAGTGGGGCTAAGATCGTGCTTGGCAAAAAAAAGGCTTGCACCCACTCTAGAGGGTAGGTGCTTTTAAGATTATTAAACAGAGTCTTGCGATTAGCTTTAAAGCAAATCTTAAGCACGCTCTCTAAGACCTCCAAAGAAGGTGCGCCCAAGTTAGGACCCAAAGGGGCTTTGAGCAGACGGATCAGTGCTGATTGCACTTTGGGCGGGGGGTTAAAGGCACTAGGGGGTACTCCAAAGAGCCAGGATCGCTCATGGCACACACTAGAGGCTAACACGCTTAGAGCTCCATAATCGCTACTGCCACTTGGCGCACAAAACTTAATGCCCACTTGCGCTTGCACCATCACGACCATCCCTAAGCATAGAGAGTCCCTAAGTGCTTGGGTGATAATGGGCGTGGCGATGTAGTAGGGGAGATTAGAAACCAAGAAATAGGGTTCATCATGCAAAAATCCCCAAGAGGATAGGGCAAAGGGGTAACCTTTAAAAAGTTCCACTTGGTATTTTTCCTGCTGTGATCCATCTTTAACCCTTTTGCGCTCCATCACATCGCCCACCACGAGCTTTAAACGCGCTAGCAAAGAGTGTTCTAGGCAAGCCCTCAACCTCTGAGCTAATTTGCTATCCACTTCATAGGCTAACAGACCCTTAGGTAGCCTCCCTAAAAGTCTGGTGGTGAGATCTCCCAAGCCAACCCCTATTTCCACCATTTGCACCGGGTCGTCCCAATGTGTATAGGGGATCGCTTGTAAGATCTGCTCTAAATAGCGGGCATCATGTAAAAAGTGCTGCCCTAAAATTGCCATCTTCCTAACTTTAAAACTTTGGGGCGCATTCTAGCACAGGCTAGCTTAAAAGTGGTAGAATAAAGAAAATGATAAGGATTAGCATGTTTGTGTGTGCGGGGAAAATGGAAAGTTTTAGTTTTGCTAGGAGTATCGGGGTGGGTTTGGTGCAAAGTGCCTTAGAACTTAGCCGTTTATGCTTGCTAGAAAAACCAACCTCTTTGATCTTTATTGGGAGTGCGGGGGTGTATGATTTTGATCTGCCCTTGTTGTCCTTGTATAAAAGTGCCCACGCTTTCCAAATTGAGCAGAGTTTTGTTACCCAACACAGCTACACGCCTATAGAAAATGCCCTAGAAATCCAAACAGATGATTTTAAAGCTCTTGATTTGCCACCCATCAAGGTCAATTCCAGTAATTACATCCACACCGATCCCAATTTTGCGGGCTGTATGCGCCATTTGGGGATTGGGCTAGAAAATATGGAATTTTTCAGTGTCCTAAGCGTGGCTAAAGCGTTTAATCTACCCAGCTTTGGGATTTTTTGCACCACCAATTGGACTAATCACAACGCCCATGCCCAGTTTTTAGAAAACCATGCCCAAGCCTGCGCCAAGTTACAAGCATGGGTTAGACAAGCCAATTTGTGCTATACTTGAGTGTGGAAGTGCAAACTTCCAAAATTTTAGAAAGGAGAAAAAGTTATGAATAGCAATAACAATAGCTGTAGCAACCACAGCCACAGCAATAGCCAAAACAGCAACAATAGCAATAGCTGCAATAACAGCAACCAAAACAACAATAGCTGCAATAACAGCAACAAACAAGACTAAGGTCTATCTCCGCTTATTAATTATAAGCGGGGGTTAATTATCCCCTAAATCTGACAGCCGCTATGTTTTAAATCCCCGCATCTGCGTTTTTAAGTTGGAAATTTGGCAACACTGGGCAAGAGATACAATGCGATCTCTTGGCTCAAGGCTTGCAATTCTTGGGCGAGCTTGTCTGCTTGGGCTTGCTCTAAATAGAGTTTGAACAAGCCATAGTCCTTGCGCCCGCTGACCTGCTCCTTTTCACTCTTTAATAAAGAAATAGCCGCATACTCAAAGCACTCAAAAAAGTAAAAGTAATCATGCCCATGTTCTAAGAGATGATCCACGATCATGTCTTTGAGTTTCATATCCACATAGACCTCTAAGATCACCATCAAACCACCTTGTATTTTTTTAGCCACCAGCATAAACATTGGGGGCAAGAGCAAGAGCGTTAAAATGCTAGAGGTTACCAGCCCGCCTAAAACCACGATGGCTAGGGGTTTTTGCACCTCAGAGCCCACGCCATGGGAGAGCAACAAGGGGATCAAGCCTAGCCCAGCAATGCAAGCGGTCATCAGCACGGGGCGCAAACGCCGCAAAGCCCCCTCAAAGACGCATTCCTCTACGCTCTTGCCCTGATTTAGAAGTTCTCTAAAATACCCAATCATCACCACCCCATTTAACACCGCAATCCCAAAAAGGGCGATAAAGCCCACACTAGCCGGCACAGAGATATATTCTTGGGTTAAGAAGAGGGCAATCAGCCCGCCAGTGATGGCAAAGGGGATATTGAGCAAAATTAAGAGCGAGAGGGGGACGCTTTTAAAGGTGAAAAAGAGGATAAAAAAGATCACCACAATACTAATGGGGATCACGGTCGATAGGCGTTTGTTGGCGCGTTCTTGGTTTTCAAACTGCCCGCCGTAGGTGATGTAGTAGTTGGGGGGCAGTTGCACTTTTTCAGCGATTTTAGCCTTGATCTCATCGACAAATCCGCCCAAGTCCCGCCCCACGACATTAGAACGCACCACGCTCATACGCGTGCTATTTTCACGCACAATCGCCACAGGACCATCCACTTCGCTAATGGTGGCAATGGAGGTGATGGGCACAGCAATCCTGCGTTTAGAGGTCATCTCTAAACTTTTAATGAGGGTAATATTGGTGGAGATGTCCTCTTTTTGGCGGATAATAACAGGGGTTCTAGAAATGCCCGTTGGGATAAACTCCACAATGATCCCCTCTAAAGCGGATTTGAGAAACTTAGCAAATTCATCGCTGGTGATCCCCACATTAGCCATCGCATCCCGATCGGGGGTGATGTAAAGGTAATTTAGCCCTTTGTTAAGAGCTGTAAAAACCTCGCTAGAGCCCCTGACCCCCCTAATCACCTCCACAATCTGCGCACTCAACTCATTGAGCTTATCAATGCTATTCCCAAAAATCTTGATGGCTAAATCCCCCCGCACACCTGTAAGCATCTCTGAGATACGCATTTCAATGGGCTGGGTGAAGGCAAAGCTAATCCCCTTGTAATCCTCCAAAGATTTGAGGATTTTATCCAAGAGTTCTTGTTTGGTTTTGACACTCCATTCTTTTTTGGGGATGTAGGAGATAAACATATCAGTTTGATTGAGCCCCCCTAAATCCAAACCGAGTTCATCGGATCCCGTCCTTGCTACGATCGCCTTGACCTCTTTAACATTCTCCCTAATGGTCTTTTCAATGCGTAAGATCAAATCCTTAGATTGGTTGAGCGATATAGAGGGCACGCTATCCACACTCAGCACGCTATCCCCCTCATCTAAGTTAGGCATGAAAGCTTTACCCACAAAGGGGAAGAGCGAGAGACTGCCGGCTAAAAAGATCAAGGCCCCTAAGAGCATTTTTTTTAGGGTTTTTCAAGGCAAAACGCAAAGCGGGGGTGTAGATAAAATAAAAAAAAGCGGGTGAGGTAGGTTTCTTTATGGGGCTGGGCTTTGAGCACCATCGAGCTAATCACGGGCACCACCGTGATGGAGAGCACCAAAGTGCCCAGTAGGGCAAAGACGATACTAGAGGCTAGGGGGCGGAACATCTTGCCCTCAATGCCCTCTAAGGACAAAATGGGGACAAAAAAGACAATGATGATGATGATCCCACTCACTACCGAGACCGCAATTTCTTTACACGAGCGATACATCGTGTGTAGCTTGGTGGTGGTGCGGTTATGGCTCAATTTCTCAAAGGCATTTTCCACCACGACCACCGCCGAGTCGATGAGCATGCCAATGGCAATAATCAGTCCGCCCAAACTCATTAAATTGAGCGTGATCCCATTGAGTTTGATTAAAATAAAAGCCACGCTTAAGCTCAAGGGCAAGATCACCCCCACGGCTACACTGGCTCTAAAATTACCCAAGAATAAAAACAAAGTGATCACAATCAGCACGACCGCCTCTATGAGGGTTTGGGTAACCGTGTCAATGGTCTTTTTGGGTGAATTCGGAGCGATCGTAAAAAACATGGGTATGCACGCCAGCGGGCAATAAGGGCTTGATGTCTTGATCGAGTTTTTGGCGCACCTGCTTGATGATTTCACTAGAATTTGCCCCCTTAAGGGAAAGCACGAGTCCTTCTGTGGTTTCATCAATGCCATTTTTAGTAACAAAGCCTAAGCGGGTGCGGTAATGCACCACCACCTTAGCAAAATCGCGGATATGCAAAAAGCCCATTTTGGTGGAAATAGTGATGTCCCCGATCTCTTTGGGGGTGAGTGCCATGGTTTGGATTTTGACTAAAAAAGGTCTCCCCATCGCGATCCACACGCCCCGCCCCGCTATTACTCAAGTTGGCTCTAAGCGTATTTTCTAAATCGCTAATGGAAATCCCTAAGCCTGCCATGTCATTAAAATCGGGGATCACCACAAAGGCACGGCTAAAGCCCCCAATGGAATTGACATCTGCCACCCCCGGGATCGTCCTTAACATGGGGCGGATCACAAAGTCCAAGAGTTGGCGTTTTTCCACCTCAGGCAAATTCCCATCGATGGTGAACATGAAAATATCAGATAGCGGGGTAACAATGGGGGCGATGCCACCATCCACCTCTGGGGGCAAATCTGGCATCACAAGGGCGAGTTTTTCATTGACAATATTGCGCGCTAGGTAAATATCCATGCCATCTTCAAAATCGATCGTGATGTCGCAAATGGCGTATTTAGAAGTGCTCCGCAAGGACTTTTCCCCTTTTAAGCCTAGCAATTCCAACTCTAGGGGGCGCACCACATTGTTTTCCATCTCCTCAGGCGAGCTGCCCGGAAGCTTTAAGATGATCTTAACTTGGGTGGGGGACATATCCGGGAAGGCATCAACAGGGGTGGTGAAAAAGGCATACAGCCCAGAGAGCAAGAGCAAAAAGGCACAGATCAAGATAATCAAGCGTTGGCGTAAAGAAAACTCAATGATGGAAGCCAACATCAATCATCACCTAGATTGTTTAAAATGCCCTTCAGGCTCACTAAAGCCCCGGCGGCGACTTTGGCATGCGGATTAATATTTTTATTGCTGATCACAAAAACACGGGTGCGCTCCTCAATGATTTGCACGGGGGTGGGCATAAAACCCTTGGGCGTGCGGATGAACATTAGGTAATCTTGATCGTTGCGGATAATTGCGCTGGAGGGGACAATCAAGGAGTTTTTGGGCTTGAACCCCTCAATATAGACATCGACCACCTCGCCCACATGGTAATTGTGCGCATCGATAAAGGCGGTAGCTAAAATGGTGTTGGAGTTGCGATCCAGCACCACAGAGATACTCTGAATCACCCCAATTTTATTCCCCAGCCCGTCCAACACATGCGAGCCTTTTTTTAATGTATCTAGAGAGGCTGACGGGTAATTTGATGCGCGCGATCAAATCGTTATTTTCAGCGATGCGGATATAGGTCGTAAAAGGGAGGATTTTTTCGCCCAACACTTTGGGGGCGATGGATAAAACGCCGCTATTGCGCGCGATGATCTTAAAGCCATAAAGCCCCATGGGTTTTTTAGGGTCAATCCCAAAGTTGCGGAAAGTGTCTTCTAGTTGGCGCACTCTTAGGCGCATCTCTTCGCTGATAAGGTGGCTGTTTTGATACTCCCTTTTGGCAATCACGCCTTGCTTGTAGAGCTTGTAATCTTTGGAGCTCACATCTAGGGCAACCTTGAGTTTGTTTTGGCTATTTTGCAACTGGAAGTAAAGGTTGCTCAAATCAATGGAGCTAATCTCACAGATGAGATCGCCCCTTTTGACATATTCGCCCTCGCTCTTGTAAATGGCGACCACGGTGGCGTTAAAACTCAAGCTTTGAATCACCGTGTGTTTGGGGTTGGAGTTGTTAAAATCAATCACAGCGTTAAAGGGCAAGCCCTTTGTCCCAAATTTTTTATCTAGGGGAACAACACTAATCCCCAAGCTATCAATTTGCTTTTGGGTCAAAACAATTTCATCATAAGCCCCCAAAACCCCCAAAAAGAGCAACAAGCAGACCCAGATTTTCATTGGGGTCCCTTAATGCGTGTGAAAGTCTGCCCCAGTGTCTCTTCTAAAAGGGCGGTGATATTCACATATTCGATCTTAGCCTCTGCCAAAGCGATCAGGGCATCCATGTAGGAATTTTGGTAAATCAAATATTCAAAGAGCCCGATTTTTTGGGCTTCATAGGCAATGCGCCCCATCTCCATTAACTTAGCTTTGTTATCAATGGCTTCAATTTGGATTTTCATGTATTTTTCTTTGGTTTGGAGCTGGTTGAGGTAGGCACGGGCGTTGATCCCTATGTTGCGTTTCATCACCACATTTTTAGCCCGTGTGCCATTCTCTAGGGCTAAAAACTTGCGTTTCAAGTGGATATTTTTAGGCGTTACAGGTAGGGGGATATTAAATTCAATAGAAAAGTTGGTCGCTGAGTTATAACTCTCTGCCCCCAAACCAAATTCAAAATTATGGAAGACATCGCGGTTAGCCAAATTGGCATTCACCTTATAATCTTTTGCGCTCAAATCCAGCACTTCCACATACAAGGAATGATCCAAGATTCGCTGCAGCCCATACTCCCCAATACGCACATATTCAAATTGCAAACCCGGAATTTTGATGAGGTGATCTTTGTCTAAGAAGGTGCTAAAATCGGCGTTTTTGGAGACGACAGGATGCACGATGGCTAACATGGTGTTGAGCGTTTTTTCTTGGTTGATGATTAAGGTTTCCATGTTGATCTTGGCTAATTTGGATTCCAAATAGGAGTTTTTGAAGTTGATATAGTCCTTTTCAGACATGCTCCCTGCTTGGACCTTGCGTTGGGCGGCATTGAGCTGGGATAAAAAAAATCTGTTCTCTACGCGCATAAATATTGTGTTTTTCAATGTTTAAAATGTAGTTCAGATAGAGGCGTTTTGCCCCAATAAAGGCGAGATTGCGGCTGAGCTCATAACTCTTGCGGTATTGCACATTTTTAATCGAAAGACTGCGGGCTAAAAGACGGCTAACCCATGGGAGTTTGGGTTTGATCATCAGCACGGTTCTAGGCTGGGCCTCAGCAATGCCTTGGTAGTTGCGCACCATAGAGGTTTCATTGGAGATAAAGGGGAAATCCCAAGCATTGGTGGATTTTTGCTCCTCCAAAAGGCTAATAAACTCTGCCTTTTTTTGGATCAATTCCATCGAATTATGCTCGACTCGTTTGAAAAATTCCTCTACAGAAAAGGTTTTAGCACTTAAAAAGCTGACTAAAAGGCTTGCGGTTAGCCAAAGGGTTTTAAAACGCAAGCCCTACAATTCCTTAATATCCGCCACACTCAAAAATTCCCGACAAATTAAAAAGAGTAAGCTTTTGCGGTTATTTTTGGATTTGGGGGTTGGGATCGTTGATGAGCACTTTTTCAAAGAAAAGCTCTAGAGGGACCTTGAGGGCAAATAGGGCGTGGATTTTATCCCCCCATTGGGGGAATGTGCTTTTTTGCAAGTTCAAGTAAGCCTCATAAAGCCCTTGTTCGCTGGCATCTTGAAAAAGGGTTGGATCGGGGTTGCTGGCATGTTGTGTGTCTTGGGTGATATTAGCGACTCGTTTAAACACACTCACCAACTGCTTAGAATCCTCCACTTGATCTAAAAAATCTTGCAAGGCATAGAGTTTGTTAGCCATTTGGCAAATCTCATAATCTTGCCCCCCCAAGGTTTCAATGCCTTTTAGCACACTTTTGTAAAGATTAGGGGTTTTGGCACCTAACACATGGGAGAGTCGTTCCAGCATGAACTCTCTTAGCAAAGAGAGATCAAAGGGGGCATAATGGGCGCTAAGGGTTTGCAAATCGGCTTGGAGATTAAAGGGCAGGTTGTAGTGCAAGCAGATACGCAACACGCCATTACACGCACGGCGCAACGCAAAGGGGTCTTTAGAACCCGTAGGGATTTTACCCACACTAAAAAGAGCCAACAAGCTATCTAGTTTGATACTCAACGCCAAGAGCGCGCCTAAAAAAGTGCTGGGTAAGGGCGCACCCTCAGCGATGGGGTGATATTGTTCTTTAAGTGCGGTGCAAATCTCTAGGCTTTTGTGGTGGTGCTTGGCATAGTAAGAGCCCATCACGCCTTGCAACTCGGGGAACTCATAGACCACTTCGCTCAACAAGTCCGCCTTGGCTAGGTGCAAGGACTCTAAAAGTTGGGCTTGCAAAACCTCTTGGGCTTGGGTGTTGGGGGCGTATTTTTGGGCTAAAAAGAGGGCGATTTTTTGCTCACGCCCCACTTTGTCTTCCAAGCTCCCCAAACCCTGCATAAAAGCGATCTTATCTAGGGCTGGGGCTACATGTTCCCATTCGATGGATTTTTTCAAATCGTTTTGGTAAAAAAACACGGCATCGCTTAGGCGTGCGCGCAAGACCTTTTGGTTGCCCGCTAAAATGGTGGCAAAATCTTGGGGGTGTTGCAAGGGCGCATTGCTCACCACAATAAAGCCATTATTGAGCGTGCCCTCTTTGAAGGTGGCAAAATAGCGTTGGTGCTCCTTCATGGAGGTGGTGATAACCTCTGTGGGCAAATCCAAAAAAGGTGCGATCAAAAAGCCCATAAAGGGCTGTGGGGTAGGTGGTGATGGCGATCACCTCCTCTAAAAGCTCGGGATCAATCTGGACCTGCACGCCATGTTCTTGCTCTAGGGCGGCAATCTCATGCAAGATTTTTTGCTTGGCGTTTGTCGGGGTCTAAGATCACAAAACCTTCTTGCAGGGTTTTAAAATAAGCCTCTATGCTGGGCGTTTCGTGGTAGGCAAAACTCTTAGCCACATGGATTTTAGTCGCACGCTTGGCACTGCAGCCATAGGCTTGTTGGCAAGCCTCTAGGGACACAAGATCAGCCCCAAAAATCACGCAAATATTATGGATGGGGCGTATAAAGCGTTCTGGCACACTGCCCCACGCCATGCTTTTGCCAAAATCTAGCGATCGCAAAAACTCCAACAAAATGCCATCTAAAAGCGTGGTGGTGGCAATGGGTGCGCTCTGCACCACAGCATACAAGACTTCCTTATTGTTTTTAAGTGCCGTGCTAAAGGCTTGGGCGGGGTCTAACTCCAACTTGGTATAAAACTTCTGCCCGATGGCATTGAGCTGGTGATCGCTCATCGCCACACTTAAGGGGGGACCAAAGTGTTCGATTTGTTTGGCTGGGGTGTGGGTGGGGAAATCTAGGGCATGCAAAACAAGGCGTGTGGGGGCATAATAGCTATGCAATTCGCCTTTAAAATCCACTTGGTGGTTTTGCAGGGCTTGGTGGAATTTGTCTAGGATGTGTTTAAATTCTGCTAACAAAGCCTTAGCGGGCATCTCTTCAACTAGAACTTCAATGAGTAATGGATTCAAGTAAGCTCCTATGCGTGAATCAGGCTAGCCATTAATAGTTATCAAGGGTTACTTATGTTAAGATTATAGCAAAACTTAAAGTGAAAAACTCTTAAAGGTTTGTCATGTGGGCTTGGGGATTTTTCCGCCATGTTTTTGTGCTGGCAGTTTTGGGTGGTGCGGTGGTGAGTGGGGTAGCAGCCAAGCCTAACTTTGTGGAATGTATGAATCCTAGTCATTTTAATTTGGAACAAAAAAAGGTTTTGGTCTATGCCTACCATTATGGTTCTAAAGAAAATTTAGGCTATGAGATGGCGGCCATTGCATGGAAAGAGTCGTGTGCGGGGGCTTATCGAGTCAATTTTGATGAGACAAGTGCGGGGATTTACCATGCCTATATCCCAGCTGTCTTGAAGTTTTACAACGAGGGGCAGACTCCTTTTATGAAAAGTTACTATGGCGATCTGCTCATCAGAGATCGCAATTTTGCTTCCCGAATCGCCCTAGATACTTTGGTCAGTTTCAAGCGTATCCACAAGGGCAACCTCAAAGAGACGATTCGGGCTTACTATATCCAAAGAGCCAAACACCCAGCTATGGCTAACCAAGAAGCCGATGAATATTACCAAGACCTCCTAACCAAGATCAAAACCCTACAAAGCCTCATGCCCACCTTAGAGCAGTTTGTTAGAGAACATGAACACAAGCCCAAAACCCCCCTTTATGCCCAATCTGAATTGCCCTACCAACCCCCCAAGCAAACCAAGAAAAAACCGCCTAGAAAGACCTATAAAAAACCCTCTAAACCCAGAACAACCCAGCACCACAAGCCCAAACCCAAAGTGGAGCCAACCCACCACACACAGCCCAAACCCAAAAAGCGTCAAGAGGATGATGGGATTTTCTTGATGCAAGAAGCCCCGGTGTTTTGATGCAAAAGACATTGTTGATCATCACCGATGGGGTGGGGCATAGCGACACAAAGGAGGGCAATGCCTTTTACCATGCCAAAAAACCCACCTATGATTGGATGTTGGCTCATTTGCCCCATAGTTTATTGAGTACGCATGGTCTTAGCGTAGGTCTGCCTGAGGGGCAAATGGGCAATTCTGAGGTGGGGCATATGTGCATTGGGGCAGGGCGTGTGCTCTATCAAAATTTGGTCAAAATCTCCAAGGCGTTTGAAGAGGATTGCATGGAGGATAACCCCGCCTTCAGGCATGTAGTGGATAACGCCCACATTGTGCATGTGCTGGGCTTGATGAGCGATGGGGGCGTGCATGCCCATATCGATCACCTCATTGGCATGGCATTGCTCTTAGAGCGGATGGGCAAAAAGGTGTGGTTACACTTGATCACCGATGGGCGCGATGTGTTGCCCACCAGCGCACTAGAATACCTCAAATTAATCTCTTGCATTTGCAACCACAATATCGCCATCGCCACCATTTCTGGGCGTTTCTTTGCGATGGATCGCGACAAACGCTATGATCGCATTTTAGCCGCCTATGAAAGCATCGTGCATGCCCAAAATAAAACCATATTAGGGCCTCCAGCCTACATTGAATCCATGTATGCCCGCAATATTTACGATGAATTTATACAGCCCGCCAGCTTTGGGCACTACAAGGGCATGTTTGATGGCGAGGGGGTGATTTTTGTCAATTTCCGCAGTGATCGGGCTAGGGAACTCACCCAAGCCTTAAGCGGGGATTTAAACATGTTTAAAGGGCTGAAGGAATGTGGGGCGGGCGCACCCGAGTTGGTGATCGCCACGATGACCAGTTATAGCGCGGATTTTAAGCACCCGGTGTTCTTCCCTAAGTTGGAGATTACAGACACGCTTGCCCAAGTGGTCTCCCAAGCCAACTTAAGCCAAGTGCATATTGCCGAGAGTGAAAAATACGCCCATGTGAGTTTTTTTATCAATGGCGGGGTTGAAGAACCCTTTGCTAACGAGGAGCGCATTTTAATCCCTAGCCCTAAAGTCCCCACCTACGATCTCTGCCCACAGATGCGCGCACCTGAAATCGCTCAGGCAATTATAGCGAGCATGCGCGCGGGTAAGGACTTGATCATCGCCAACTTTGCTAATGGGGACATGGTCGGGCACACGGGCAATTTTGAGGCTTGTATCCAAGCCATAGAGGCTTTGGATAGCGCGCTAGGTCAGGTGCTCAAGGTGGCTCAGGAATTGGGCTATGCGATGCTTTTAACCAGCGACCATGGGAATTGCGAGCAAATGTATAACACCAAAGAGGGCGTGCTCACCAACCACACCACTAACCCGGTTTATTGTTTTGTGATGGGGCAGGATGCCAAACAGATCAAGTCCGGCGCGCTTAATCATGTCGCTGCTAGCGTGCTCAAACTAATGGGCTTGCCTATTCCTAGCGTGATGGACGACCCCCTATTTTAGGGGATTGCGCTAATCACTAGCCCCTTATGCGTGAGGGTGGCAATTTGCTTGGTGCAATAAAATGCGGGCAGGGGGCAATACAGGCTATCTTGCGGGGCGTTTTGGATATGAAAATGCCCTTCAATGACCCCATCTAGCTTGCCTTGCGTGCCTTTGTGGTAGTGTTTTAAACGCTCTTGCTTAAAGCACGCCCAGTCTGCTGGATTCAAATGCCATTCTCTGATCTTTTTCTTTTTGATCGGGCGGGCGATGTAAGGGTAAAGCTTACTGATTCGATCCAAAAACCCCAAGATTTTACACGATAGCGCACTGGATAAAAGACGGATGTAAATTTCATACCCCCAGCCCAAAAACAAATCCCCATGGGCGAGTAGGTAGGTTTGATTTTGGTAGGCAAAGGCTAAGGGCTGGCACTTGCGGGGGTAAATGGTGGCATATTGAGTCAAGTTAGCCCAATATTTTAAGCCGATGTCGTGATTGCCCTCAAAGTAAAAGATCGTGCTTTTTTGGCTAAGGATACGCAGTTGTTCTAAAATCAAGGCATGGGGTTTATAGCTACTGCGCACACTCCCCATTAAAATTTGGAAAATATCCCCCATTAAAAACAGCTGTGGGGGCGGATTGGCAATTAAGCCATCAAGCAAACGGGGGAGGTGGGGGCTACCCTCCTGGTGGTGGGCATCGGCAACAAAGATCGCCCCCTCCGCCAAAGCCGCCACAAAGGCTCACCCCCCGCCCATGAATTGCAAACACTCCAAGCGATCGTTTTCGTGTAAGGGGGTGTTGCCCCATTCCTCTTTTTTGACAACTTGTTCATTCAAAGCCACCGCACAAACGCGTTTTTCAATGCCTAGAGTCTGGATCAACGAGTCGATATTGGGCGCGCTAACCTCTTGGGCTTGCCCGTTAATGAAAATTTGCATGCACTGCCTTTATAAAATAACGCCCATTATAACAAAACCCCGCCCATTCAGAGCAAAACAAGCACTCTTTTAGCGTGATCTTTGGCACGGACATTATAGAGGGCGTGCAAGATCACGCCCTCTTCATCAATGACAAAGGTTGAGCGGATCACCCCCTCGATCTGTTTGCCATACATGTTTTTGACCCCATAAGCCCCGTAAGCCTTGATAACTTCCAAATGCGGATCGCTTAAAAGCGTGATGCTGAGATTCTCGCTTGTGATAAAATGGCAATGACTCTTGGCATCATCAGGACTAACCCCGATGATTGCCCGCCCCCCTAGCCTTAAAGTCGCTTTGCAAAGCGGTGAAATCGCGCGCCTCAAGGGTGCAACCCGGGGTGTTATCTTTGGGGTAAAAATACAACACCACCTTTTGCCCGCGTAAATCCTGCAAAGAAACTTGCTTGCCTTGAGAATCTAATAAGCTAAAATTAGGGGCTTTGTCTCCAAATTGTAACGCCATGCACACTCCTTAATACAAAATCACTGCGACCGCTCTATAAAAATCATTTTGGATGTGGATCGCTACAATGTCCCGGTTCAGCCATCTTTAATTGCGCTACCGCCACCCGACCTTTTTCTTCATCAACTAATTTCAAATTCGCACCGCCGACAAATACCCCCATTTTGATATATTGCCGGACAAAATAATTTTTGCCAGATTCCATATCAAGGCTTAAGGTATTGGGGGAGAATTCAGATTCGGTTGCGATGGTGTGTTTGCCTGCTGGCAACCGCATAAAGAAAAACACTTTAGGTGCCGACTCGCCCAAACATTCACCATCAACCCAAAGATCTTTTTTTTAGAATGCTACCAAAAATACCATCGCGATAAACATAGAGTCCGGCTTGACCCATTTCAGGCGCAACAAATTTTTTAGCTTCTTGAGCAAGTGATGATGGTGCCATTCTCACTGTAGCACAACCATAAAATAACACCAAAATAGAGCCACATAAAAACAATTTTTTCAGTGCCGCATAGATCATTTTTCCCTCTGCTTTGAGCGTGGTTTTTGCTTGCAAGCACATCATTTCTCCTTAATACAAAATCACGCACACCGCCATAGGCCCATGCACACCAAAGACGGTTTTAAGCTCAATATCAGCCGTGCGGCTAGGCCCGCCAATGAGGAGCATATTAGTCGCCAAGCGATCGGGGCTTTGGGCTTTGAGGGCTTCTAAACCCTCATAGAGGTTTTTAACCAGCTTGCTTTTTTCCAGCAAGAAAACACATTTGAGCGTGATGAGAGAGCTTAGGCGCGGACTAGCTGGAGAAGAAACCACACCCACCATGCCCAAGTTAGCAATCCCGCATGTGGCTTTGAGCACTGAGGTATCCACATGGAAAAGAGTGTCTTTAAGCTCCTCCACACTTTGGTTATAAGGGATTTTCACCCATGCATTCTGCGAGTCTAATTCCTCCAAATTAAGCGGTAGATCCGTGGCGTGTAAAATCTTTTCACTCTCAAAACCCACCAAAACCTCTTTTAAATCTTGAGCCAAATTCTCTGGGCTAGATTGCACCACTTGGGCGCGATTCAAGGTTTGGAAGTGGATATATTCCTCGAGCAAACTCTCTTTTTCATCGCGCAACATATTTTTAAAATGCACTTCCTCATGGGCGATGGCGTGCCTTTTGAGGGCATTTTGCACGCGTTCTAAGACAACAGGTCTGCTATTCATAAACCACTCCTTGTAACTGCTTAACTTTGGCATGCAATCCGGCGTTGATAGTGGGCATGTCGCGGTGTTTGAGCCAAATTTTAAGCACCGGGGCATAATCGCCAAACCATTTGCCTAAAGGGGCTAACCAGCCATTGAGCTTTAAAAACGCCCGCCACAAAGCCCCATTAGAAGCCATTTTAGCAAAAGCTTTCATGGCTAGCTCTTCAAGCTTGCTATGCTTGGTGTCTTTGTAACCCCGCACCACGCCCCGCCCTTCATGGGCTTTTTCACAACGCAAATCCCTAATGAGCTCAGGCAAGGGGATTTTAACCGGGCAGACCTCCCCACAACGCCCACACAAACTACACAAATTGGCAATGTGATCGTAATTGTTAAGCCCAAAGAGTTGGGGGGTGATCACCACGCCAATAGGTCCAGGATAAGTGGCTAAGTAGGCATGCCCCCCGATCTTGTCATAAACTGGGCAGTGATTAAGACATGTCCCACAGCGGATACAGCTTAAAGCCCTGTAGTATTTTTCATCCGCCAAGATATTAGAGCGGTTGTGATCGAGCAAAATAATATGGGCTTCTATGGGTCCATCTAAATCCCCCTCTTGGCGCGGACCCGTGATGATGTTTTGGTAGCAGGTAATGGGCACGCCCACCGCACTAGGTCCTAGCAAACTCACCAAAATAGAGGCATCTTCAAAACTCTCAACCAGCTTTTCAATCCCACAAATAGCGACATGTACATCGCAAGCGGTGGTGGTCATGCGCCCATTGCCCTCATTTTCCACCAACCAAATTGCCCCCTCGTTGGCGATGGCAAAATTCACACCCGAAATCCCCATTTTAAAGCTTTTAAACTCCTCGCGCATGTGCTTTCTGGCAATGCCATTGAGCTTTTCAGGCTCGCTCTCTAAGGGAGCGTTTAATTTTTGGTGGAAAATCTCGCCCACTTGGTAGCGGTTTTTGTGGATGGCAGGCACCACGATATGCACGGGGTGTTCATCGATGAGCTGGATAATGAGCTCGCCCAAATCGGTTTCTTTAGCCACAATGCCCTTTTCTTGCAAGAAGTGGTTTAGCCCGATCTCCTCGCTCGCCATCGACTTGCCCTTTAAAATGCGATCGACCTTTTTTTCTTTGGCTAGATTGTAGATGATCTCATTGGCATCTTTGGCACTGCTGGCATAATGCACGATAAAGCCATTGGCTTTGGCTTGTTCCTCAAAGGTTTGCAAATAGTGATCCAGTCTAGCTAATACCTTGAGTTTGGCATTTTTGCCCAATTCTCTAAGCTCCTCCCAATCGTGGTAACGATTAGCAATCAAGTTTTTGCGGTTGGTGATGAGGGTATCCATTGCCGATCGCAAATTCGTGCGGAGTTGCTCATCCTCTAGTTTTGCCTTGATCGCTTCTTCATATTCTTGTGCGCTGTGGGCTATCATGCTAGACCCCCTGAAGCAACCCCCACCCTTTGGGCTAAAAAGTCGTAAAAATGCATCGCCTTAGTTGGGCTTTGCATTTTGCTCATCGCCCCACTGATGTTTAACAAACAACCCGCATCGGCGGCTAAGACATACTGCACTTGCCGACTCTCAATGTCTTTGATCTTATCTTGCACCATCGCAAAAGAAATCTCGGGTTCTTTGACCGAAAAAGTCCCCCCAAACCCGCAACACTCCTCTTCGCGTTCCAATTCTACTAGTTCGACATTTTCTAGTTGGGCGATGATTTTTTTAGCGCTCTCAATCACCTTAGCCACCCGCAAGGCATGGCAATTAGAATGCCAAGTGATTTTGACCGGCGCACCAGTATCGGTGTAGCGCACCCCTAATTTTTGATCTAAAAACTCCGAGAGTTCAAAAACACGCCCTGCAAAGTGTGTTACCTCATCATAGTGCGGAGTGCCCTCAAAAAGTTCTTTGTAATCATGTGCCATCATGCCCACACAAGACCCGCTAGGCACGATGATAGGATAATCTTCGCTAAAAAGTCTCAGATTATGCAAAATCACTTGTTTGCTCTGATCGTAGTAACCCGAGTTGTAACTGGGTTGCCCACAACAAGTCTGATCCTTTTTAAAGATCACCTCCACCCCCTCTTTTTGTAGTAACTTGATACAATTCACAATAGTTTGGCTATAGACCGCCCCACCTAAACATGTGGCAAAAAAAATAAAACTTTCATGGCTATCCTTAAAAACTCATTATATCCCTAATTATAGCTAATTTGTGTTTCATTTGTGTTTCAATGGGTAAAAAACTCTGCCAAAATCTCGCCCTCTTTTGGAATGGGAAAAAAAAATATCGAGGTTAGGGGAGATGAAAACACGGCTACCCTCCCTAATCACCACAACGGGTTTTAAATTGCTCTTGTCCTTGAGGATTTGGGCGACAATTTGGTTCAAACCCATGCCACTTTGGCGGGTGAGCTGCATTAAAAGATAATCCCCAAAAAAGTTATTACGCCCAGTTTTGTTAGCAATGCCCGCTGTGAGTGCGATTAAAAGTCCATTTGAGAGGGTGGAGACCAAAAGGGGGAGTCCATAGCGTTGGAAATTATGGGTCATCATCTCGCCAACCAACCCACTATAGCCCTTAATATCCGCACTTTTGGCATTGGTGAGCATGATATTCACGCCATGGGGGGTGATGATACGGGTCCAAACAATGTCTAGGCGGTATTCCCCAATCTTGTTGGTGTTGTTATAATACCCTATCACCTTAGACCCCTTGGGGATGAGCACGGCGCGCCCCATGTTGGCAAAAACATCGCTCTCCACTTGGGCGATCACTTTGCCAGCCAACTGGGAGCTAATGGGCGTGATGAGAAATGCTGGGATGAGCTTATCAGCTGTCATGGTCCTTAATAGTTTGTTCTCATGGGTTGCCATATCTTTTTGGGAGAGATTATCAAAGCCATGCGCGCCATAATCGGTTGAATCTTCTAAGCCACTATCATCGCTCTCTTCTTTAGGAGCTTGGGGCTCTAGGGGGGCAAAGGGCTGGATACGCGTGGCTAGAATCTCTAAAACTTGGGGGTCCTCTAGGGGCTCTAGCTCTTGGGGTGGGGGCTTAGCGGGCTTTGGAGCGGGGGTTTTGCGTTGGGTTTGTAGCTGGGCTTGGAGTTGTTCGATTTGGCGTGCCCTGATCTCTAATTGATCTTGGAGGCGTTGGTAATCTTGGAGTGTGGGGGCGGGGGCTGAAACTTTGGGGGGCGTAAAAACATAGTCGGCGAGCGGGTAGCTCACTTCTTGTAATTTGGGGGTTTGGGGAGGCTTGGGTTTGTGGTGGATGACAAGAGAGGCGCTAAAAATACCCACCCCAGCTAAACCCCAAAGGAATATTTTACGCCACATCAGGGTTTTTTTCTTAAGATTGCGCCTAATACAGGTGTGTTGCTTGCCCTCTCTTAAGGTCCATTTGTCCGCAATGTCCTCAGCGACCAAATAATCCCCCACAATGCGTGTGTTGATGGGGTTATCATACCCATCGACCACCTTATAAGCAACGGGGAATTTGATTTGGGAGGCGCGGTGATCAAATTTGAAGTAGGTGAAGTGTGCGTCATTAAAAATCTCTAGGGGCTTGATGGGCTTAGAGGTGGCGACTTTACACAGCCACAGACAAAACCAAGCACGTTTTTTATGCCCTAAGATGCGATACCCATGCTCGATCTCCTTTTTGGGGATCAATATCGTATGCGCGCCTCTACCAATCTTGAGATAATGTGCCTCATCATCTGGGCTAGGTGGCTTTTCTTTGGGTGCATTCTCTAGGATTTGTGCCTCTGGGGGCTCTTCTTGGGGTTCTAAAAGGGCTAGGGGTTGCTGGACTTGAGAGGCTTGATCTAAAAAATGTTTATCAGATACATAGACATGGAGTGTGGGGTGTTTGGAGCTGGTAAAAGTGGTGGAAAAAATATAAAAAGAGTAGATTTTACCACTCTTGCTAATGATGGTTAAATTCGAATCAATACCAATTTGTAAGGGCTTGACTAGCAAAATATTACTATTCTCTTGTTTCTCCTCCCCGAGTAATTTTGTGCTAAAGCCCACATGATCGCCTAAGATCACCTCTTGGATGGGCTCGCTAAAAACCATGGTGGTTACCATGGCATAACGCAAGCGGATTTTATAAGTCTGCCCCAAGTGGTAATCAATAAAAAGCGTGTTGTCTAGCTCTGTGCGTTTTTTGTGGAAAAAACTCCCCTGAATGGCGTTGAGGTCTTGCATAGAGGGGGTGGGGGATTGTTCCTCCTCTTGGGGCACAGATTGGGCGCAAAGCCCACACACGAACATACCCAAAGCCAAGAGGCGCAAACCTAGCATGCAACCCGTTGCAAGGGCAACTAGACCTTCTTTTTTACGCACCTCTTTAATGCGGGCGGCTTTGCCTTTGCGGTGGCGTAAGTAGTAGAGTTTAGCGCGTCTGACTCGCCCCACGCGTAAAACCTCGATGCTGGCTAGACTTTCAGAATAAAGGGGAAAAATCCTCTCCACACCAATCCCATTTGCACCGATCTTACGGACACAAAAAGTGCGATCCACGCCCGATCCACGCAAACTAATGCAAACCCCTTCAAAAAACTGAGTCCGCATTTTATCCCCCTCTTTAATGCGAATCCCGAGTTTGAGCGTGTCGCCAGCTTTAAAGGCGGGGGGGTTGGGTTTTGATTTGGCTGTCCTCAAAATGTTGGATATAGCGGTTTTTCATAATTTAACCTTTTTGATAAAGTGAATCGAATACCATGCGTTGCGACCTATTGAGACGATACAAGCTAGGGCGGTAGTATTGGGTCTTGCAAATAGATAAATCACGCATAACCGACCTTATTTTAGCATGGTTGCCCTTTGAATACTCTGAAATAGCGGGCATATCTACACAACTAGGCGTATTCAAGCGATCGGTGTTGGCAAAATGGGGGGCTTCTAAGAGTTGTCCCTCAAAGCTTTCATGTTCTAAAGATTGGCTATTACCCAAAGTGCCCTCTAAGTGGCGCGCCACGCTGTCGCACACACACAGCGCGGCTAATTCCCCCCCAGTTAAAATAAAATCCCCAATGCCCAACACTTCATCGCCATAAGTCTCGATCGCGCGCTCATCAAAGCCCTCATAACGCCCACACACCAAGATTAAATGCGCATAGGTGGCTAGGCGTTTGGCATCGCTTTGATCATAGGGCTTGCCACTAGGACTCAAAAAGATCACATGCCCTCGCCCCACGCCCCTTAGGGCATTTTCTAGCATATAGGGGTCTAAAATCTGCCCAGCCCCCCCGCCTATGGGCGCAAAATCGGCGCGTTGGTGCTTGTGGGGGGAAAAATCCCGCATGTTGGTAATCTCTAAGCTAAAAATCTGCTTGTCTAGGGCACGCTTTAAAATGGAGGCTTGGAAATAG
Source organism: Helicobacter bizzozeronii CCUG 35545 (assembly GCA_000263275.1). GTDB lineage: Bacteria > Campylobacterota > Campylobacteria > Campylobacterales > Helicobacteraceae > Helicobacter > Helicobacter bizzozeronii. The sequence goes on from CAGP01000048.1 coordinate 62,847, forward strand.
GGGGCAACCAGTTGGGGGAAAAGGGTTAAAATGCTAAAGTGCATGCCAACTTCTTAGGATTGTTCTAAAAGCCCACGGGCATGCTGGGTGTAGATACGCCGATTTTCTAAGTCTGTGTGCAGAATATAGGCATCAATATAGGGGATTAAAAATAACTTGTTAGGGGTTTGCACATATAAATAATCCGTGCCCGCCAAACGCTCAATGCTAGCCACCCGCCCCAAGACCTCCCCCCCGTCCAACACCTCTAGGTTTAGAAGTTGGCAGTATAAAAACTCCCCCTCTTGCAAATAGCAATATTTCAGCGTCTCCTCTTGGCTCATGGCCAAAGTGTGCAGAGTGAGCAACTTAGCTTGCTCTTTGTTGGTGATCTCTTCAAAGAAAATCAGTGCAAGGTCATGGTTGTAGTTTTTGATTGTCAAGGCTCGCATAGGACCTAAAGGTGTGTAGGCATAAACACGGGCTTTAGCCACCAAGCACTCTAAACAATCGCTTTGCAAAGAGAGTTTCAAGCCCCCCAGTAACCCCACACTACGCCCTAAGCGACCCACCACCAATAAATCATCTACTTGCATCACAAAACATAGGGGTTTTCAGAGGCGAGCACCACGATCTTATAATTCAAACCATTCTTGGCTTTCACCCCCGAGATAAAAGCCTTGATCGCGCTCACCATCTTACCATCTTTGCCAATGACTCGCCCCATATCCACTGGGTTGGTGTAAATGCAAAGCTCCTTAGTGCCCTCTTCAAGCATTTTGGATTTGACTTCTAAAACCTGCGGGTAGGTTACAATCTTTTTGCAATACTCTTGCACGAATTTTTCAACACAAAAACCCCCCTCTAAATTTTCCCCCTCTACCTTGCTCTCTTGTTCTGGCAAACCTTAAGCCTTTGAGCCTTGAAAAGCCAACTTTTGCACCCTCTCGCTCATCTTGGCACCCACGCCCTTCCAATAATCCAAACGCGCATGGTCAATCTGCACCACCTTAGGGTTACTCAAAGGGTTGTAATAACCAATGGACTCAATCCAGCCCCCATCGCGGCGTTTTCTTGAATCAGTTACGACCACTCGATAAAAGGGCTTTTTTTTACGCCCCACGCGTGTTAATCTAATTGTTGTCATCTAAACTCCTTCATGCTAAAATTAATCTCCGCCATAATAAACCAACGCCGAACCCCAAGTCAAACCCCCCCCAAAAGCGTCCAAGAGCATCAAATCGCCCTTTTTGAGCTTCCCTTGTTCATAAATCTCATTCATCGCCATAGGGATACTGGCTGCTGAAGTGTTGCCATACTTTTGCACGGTGAGCACCACCTGCTCTTGACTGAAGGCTAGCTGGTTTTGCACGGCTTGGATGATGCGCAAATTGGCTTGGTGGGGGATAAAATAGGTGATCTGTTCGGGGGCAATGTCATTGGCACTTAAAATATCCTCAACATCTTTGAGCAAGGTTTTAATGGCAAGCTTAAAAAACTTCATTGCCCTTCATGCGCAAAGTTTGGCTTTGATCGCAAGATTCAATGAAGACACTTTGTTTGAGGGTTCTAGGCGTGTAAAGGTAATCCGCATAAGCCCCATTAGAGGCGATTTTAACATCTAAGACACTCTTTTTGGGGTCATCTGTGCGCGCAATCACGCATGCCCCCGCCCCATCGCCAAAGAGCACGCAAGTGCTGCGATCCCCAAAATCAAGCACACTGCTACACTTCTCCGCCCCCACGATCAGCACATTTTGATACATGCCACTTTCCACAAATGCCTTAGCGGTCGCTAGCAAGTAAATAAACCCGCTACAAGCTGCTAAAATATCCATGCTGGGCGTGTTCTCTAAGCCTAATTTAGCACTCAGGGTACAAGCTGTGGAGGGCATGGCTAGATAATCCGGACTAAGTGTCCCCACCAACACCAAATCAATGTCTTCTTTGCTCAAACCAGCCCGCTCAATGGCAGTTTGGGCAGCTCTGACACCCAAATCACTGCTTTTTTTGCTCGGGCGTGGCAAAATAACGGGTCTTGATCCCGGTGCGTTTTTGAATCCATTCATCGCTTGTGTCTAACAAGCCCTCAAAGGTGCTATTATCCACGCACCTATCAGGCACATACGCAGCGACAGATTTTAGCATCGCATAGGGCATGTTTCTCTTTTCACTCATGGGAGGCTTCCTCATCTAAAGCCTTATGGCTAAAGGCTAATGCCATTTTTTCGCACACATTGCTCTCTTTGGCTTTAATGGCTTGGTAAATGGCACACTCAATCGCGCGCGCATTGCTCTTGCCATGGCTGATGATCACCGTTTTATTCACACCCAACAAGGGTGCACCGCCATACTCGGCGTAGTCGGTTTTTTGCCTAATGAGACCAAAAGCCCCTTTGAGTAACAATGCTCCCAATTTAGCTGTCAAGTTGTTCTTAACCTCGTTTTTAAACACCGAGCTAATGGCACTAGCAACCCCCTCTGTGGTCTTTAACACCACATTCCCCACAAACCCATCGCACACCACAACATCGACAGAATTGACAAAAAATATCATTCCCCTCTACATTGCCCTTAAAGGGAGAGGCGTTAGCATTGTTGGGTTCTCTGTGGAAAAGCGGGTATTGACTGATGAGTTTAAAAGCCTCCTTAGTGGCTAAAGAGCCCTTGCTATCCTCCTCCCCATTGGACAACAACCCCACACTGGCATTCTCATAGCCTAAAACACTCCTAGCATATTCATAGCCCATAATGGCAAAATCCAATAAGTATTCTGCCTTGCAGTCTGTATTGGCCCCCACATCTAATAAGATACTGGCGCGCTGCCCTACAGAGGGCATGAGCGTGCAGAGTGCTGGGCGGCTAACCCCTTTAATGCGCCCCAACTTGAGCGTGGCTAGCCCCATAGTCGCCCCACTATGCCCAGCAGAAACCAACGCATCCGCCCCGTTTTTTAAAATGTCCATGCCCACAAAGATCGAGGCTTCTTTGCGCTTGAGCGCATCGGTGGCTTGCTCTTCCATGCGGATATAATCGGGGCAATCAATGATTTCAACCTTAGAGGCTAAATCTTTGGAGATCAAAGCCTTTGCTTTGGTGGCATCACCTACCAAAACCGGTTCAAACACTTGGGTGCCCAAAGCCTTAGCAACGCCCTCAACAATGGGGAGGATACCTAAATCCGCTCCCATGAGGTCAATCACAATCCTCATGCTGGACTCTATTTGTAATTGCCCGTGAATTTGTTAATAAAATGGGGGAGTTTCCAGCTCCCATCTTTATCTTTAATAGGTGTTGCCAACTTGGCAGTGTAATGCGTGCGTCTTTTTCTCGCTCTTGTTTTGCTCACGCGTCTATCAGGAACAGCCATTGTTTCTCCTTTATTTATGAATTAGGCAAATAGTGGTAGTCTGCTTGGATGGATTGCACTTCAGAGTCTAATAACGCCTCTAAATCAATGCACCCATCTAAACTTTCCACCACATCCATTGTTTCCATACAGAGCCCATTTTCTAAGTAAATTGGCTCTTGTGCCTTTGTGGGTTTGTAGATACCATCAAAGACAAGCAAACGCAAGTCTTGAGAAATGGGCTTATCAAAGATGGTCCCGCTCAAAGCGCATGGCACGCTTAACACCCCATGCAAACGCCCCTCCACCAAGTAGAGCTTACTCCCTACCCGACTGACCTGCCCCTCTAGCTCCATGCGATCTAAATGGCAAGTAAAGGGCTTGGCATGCGTGCCTATTTTTTTCATCTCTAAGCGCAAAAAGCCCTCTAGTTGCCAAAGAAAAAGGCGATCTCTTGTTTGGCATTTTCTAGGCTATCACTCCCATGCACCACATTGGCATCGATATTATCTGCAAAATCCGCCCGAATCGTGCCCGGCTCTGCTTTTTTAGGATCGGTAGCCCCCATTAATTTTCTGTTCTTTTCCACCGCCCCTTCCCCCTCTAAAACCATCACCACCACATCCCCACTGGTCATAAAGGCGATCAAATCCTTGAAAAAGGGGCGATCTTTGTGGATGGCATAAAAAATCCTGCGCTTGGGTTGCACTCAAGTGCATGCGTTTGATTTTCACCACCTCCAAGCCCGCTTCCTCAAAACGGGTGATGATCTTCCCAATGATTTTCTTTTTCACACCATCGGGTTTGATAATAGATAGGGTCTGCACCATCATGGTCCTTTAAAATCGCATTCAAGCTGGGCATTATAGCAGGTCTTAGCTTAAAGCAAAGGGGAGTGACTCCCACCCCCCCATTTTTTAGGCTGCTTGCTGGAAATAATAAATCCTATGCTGGTAAGCCCTAAAGAGTTTGCAACACAGAAAGTGCAAGATAATCGCCCCCACAAAGGGCAAAACACCATAGGTGAGCACCACGCGCATTAAAGGCAAATCTAGCTGGTTGAGCAACGCCTCTTCATAAGCCTTGATGGGACCAATCAGCCCCACTAGCCCAAAGCCCGCACTCTTGGCATCGCCAGTGATTTGGAAAAAATAAGTGATGAGCCCTGCTAGCACACCATTAGCAAAAACGCAGGTTGCCATAATGGGGGATTTGAAAAAGTTGGGGATCATCATTTTCATCGCCCCTAGCAAGATTGCCACGCTCACCCCAGCTTTATTCTTAGCCAAGAGCGAGCCTACAATGAGAACAGCCGTCGTGCTCACAACGCCCATATTAGCCGCCCCTGAAGCTAAACCACTAATGCCAATGATTAAGCTCACCGCCACCGTGGAGATGGGCGAGATGATGATGAAAGCATAAGAGATAGAGATGAGCACACACATTAAAAGTGGGTGTAACTGGGTGAAATACATGATGGCTTGCCCGATTTGCAAAGTTACGCCGGTGGTGTAGGGCAAGATAAATAAGCCTAAAAAGCCACAAAAAACCCCCACAGCGATGGGCTGTAAAATGATGGTGAGCGATCCAAATTTATCGCCTAGCCATTGTGTGATCTTCACAGCCAAAGCGACCACGATTAAAACGGTGAGCAAATCCCCCACACCGGCGAGCACAAGCCCATTTGGCGTGTGCTTCACCACTCCAGAGGCAATAAAGGCTGCTGCCCCGATGATGCTAGACTTTAGGGGATTAAAGTTGAAATTAAGCCCCACTAACACGCCGGTAATGAGGGAGAGCAAGGCTTGCAAAATCACCAGCGCATCTGCAAAGAGCCCAATGGCATGGATATGGGCATAGGGCTTGAGTAAGCCCCCCAAGATCGCATTGGGTGCTAGAGCGATCACCACCGCTATTGCCATCCCCGATAAGAGCTTGAGTAAAAAATCTTTCATCTAAGCTCCTTTAAGAGACCTTAACAATCCAACCCTCAGGCGCAGGCGCATCGCCTAACTGGATATTCACAAGGGCGTGGTAAAGCTGTTTGGTAACCGGTCCTGCCTCTGTTTGGCTATAAAAGACATGCATTTTGTCTTTGTAAAAAATCCCACCCACAGGCACAATCACCGCAGCTGTCCCACACACTCCCGCCTCGCTATACTCATCTAAAGAATCGATATAAACATCGCCCTCCAGCACTTCGATCCCTAATTGCTCTTTGGCTAAGTGCAAGAGAGAGTATTTGGTGATGCTAGGCAAAATAGAGGGCGATGCGGGGGTTACCAACACGCCCTTTTTAGAAATCGCATAGAAATTAGCCGCCCCCACTTCTTCAATTTTGGTGTGCGTGGCGGCATCTAAATAAACACAATCGCTAAAATTTTGCTCCTTAGCCAATTTAGCCGGGAGTGCGCTAGCTGCGTAGTTGCCCCCCACTTTCACCGCTCCTGTGCCTTGTGGCGCGGCGCGATCGTAGTCAGAAACAACAAAATTAGCCGGTTGCAAGCCCCCTTTTAAATAAGGTCCTACGGGCATACAAAAGACCACAAATAAAAATTCTTGTGCGGGGGCTAAACTGATCTCAGCCCCCACACCCAAGACTAGCGGGCGGATATAGAGTGTCGCTCCCGAACCATAGGGACCCACCCACTTGGCATTAGCTTTAGCCACTTGGACACACGCATCAACAAAGAAATCAACGGGCACGGGTGCCATTAAAAGGCGTTTGCAAGAAGCTTGTAAGCGTTTGGCATTCTCTTCAGGGCGGAATAGATTAATCGATCCATCTTGACAGCGATAAGCTTTAAGACCCTCAAAACATTGTTGCCCATAGTGCAGGGCAGGGGCACATTCATGTAAAGTAATTTGGTTATCCTCAATTAGTTCTCCAGCAGACCATGACCCGTTCTTGTAGCGGGCAACAAAACGAAAATCGGTTTTGACATAGCTAAAACCTAGATTGTTCCAATCTAAATTAGGCATACATCTCCTTTAAGTTATTGTCGTGGGAGATTATATAAGACCATCCCACCTCTTTAATGATAGCAGATTTTTAATCCATTAGTCCAAAAATCTTATGGGATGGCAAATAAAGGGTTTTAGCCGTGTGCCAGTGTGTAGGCAAAGGCAATGCGTGCCCCAGCATTTTGGAGAGTTTCTATGGCTTGTTGCATGGTGCTGCCCGTAGTGAGGACATCATCGACTAAAAAATAAGGCAAGCTAGGATCGCCACTAAAGACAAAATTTTTCCTGTTTTCTTGGCGGAATTTTAAACTCTGCCCAGCGTAAGTGATGGGGTTTGTGGCTTTGAGTTGGTTGTATTTGGCTTTTAAGTGGGGCTTGAGCGCAACACAGAGGGCGTGCAAAATAACGGCGGTGTGGGAATAGCCCCTTTTGACATGATCATCAATACCCACCCCATAAAGGGGGGTCTTAGGCAGGTGGGGGGCAAGTTGTGCAGCGCAACGGCGCGCTAAAAGTGCTAAAACACGACTCCCCAAGGACTGGTACTTGCTTTTAATCAGCCACTCAATTTCCTCATAAACATAAAAGCTATAAACAGGCACGCCCTCCAAGGAGCGCACCACCAAAGAGGGGCATAGATCAGCATAACAACGCGCACACATCAAGCCTAAAACCCATTTTCCACACACCAAGCAACGCATCACAGATCGCTTAAAAAATGGGCTAGCTTGGGCAGTTGGGCTTGCATGCAAAGCAGCTTGGCTGCTTGGCTGGCTTGTTGCTTGTAGTGTCGGATTTGATCCATATCCAAACTAGCCAAGGTCTCAAGCAAGCTAGCATGGCTAAAATCTGGGCTGGTTATGCCCATTTGGTGGGCTTCTAGTAGGGCTTTGACTTCCATTAGGGGCGTGCTAATCACCCCCAAAGCGCTTTGGATGTATTCAAAAAACTTATTGGGGAGGGCATACAAATGATTAAGAGAATTATTAGGCAGGCTTAAAAGCCCCAGATCAAAGGGTTGGCTTGCAGGGATGATCTCTAAAAATCCTACGGGTTTAAGGAGTTGGATAGGCACGCCTTGGGCTTGCAAGCGTGTTACCCTAGCCTTAAAATCTTGAAAAAAGGTGGGGTGTTTGCTTAAGACCATCAAGCTTAAATGATAGGGTAGGGGCAAATCCTTTAAACCTTGGGCTAAATCTAAGAGATTATGCGAATCGCGTTCTTTAGCGACTAGCCCATGGTAGAGCAAGCGCATAGGGGAGCTTAAGGGGCTGGGTTGCAAATTAGCATAAAAGGGGGTTGAGTGCCAGATCAAATTATGGGCGGGGTTAAAGTGGGGGTAATTTTGGGCATAAAGCTTGGCAATAGAGGCATTCACGCTAAGGCTTTTGTGGGCATAGCTTAAATAGTGGGTGCAGATATGGTGGAAAAGGGGCGCGCTGAAGTGCTGGGGATTAACCAATGCGGGGTAAAACTCACGCAAATCCACAATCAGATTTGGCAGGCGTGTGTATTCTACGAGGGTGGGCAACAAAGCCAAATCTTGCACAAAAACAGCCTTGATATAGATTTTTTGTCTTGCCAAGCGTGCTTTAAGTTGCTTGAGTTGGCGGGCGAGTTCTAGGCGGTTGGGCGTGAAAAGCAGGGGGCTAAAGTGTTTTTGGGCGGTGTAGTGGGCAATTTTTGTAGCCTCCAGCAGGCTTTTATCTAAGGGCGGGAAACTTAAAAAACTTACCGATTGGGGCATTGGGCAGGGCGGGGGGGATAGCACAAATAGGGGCGTGTGGGGGTAGAGGGCTAGTAGGGCTAGGCTTAAGCGGTAGGCTCTGGGGCTAGCACTTAGAGGGCTTTCAGCGATCAGTAAAAAAGCAGGACGCATTAGGGTTTGTGGTTTGTGATCGCATAGGAAGCCACGACTTTACTTTTGTAGCGGATTTTGATCTCCCCTTGCTTGCCTTGTTTAACCAAGAAAAGATCTGTGCGATCGTGGATACCATAGAATTTTAGGCGTAAAGCCATTTGATAGGAATTGACATGGATAGCCTCAATGCCCCTTGCCTTGAGGGCTGTGGCTAATTCTTTGACAATATAGTGCGTGCTGACAAAGGGATTATACCCCCCCCATAAAAATGCGCTCTCTAAAAAAAGCGTGCCAAAAACCAAACTATAGCGGATATAGTAATGGCTTCTAAAAATAGGCAAATGCAAGCGGATACTCGAGAGGGCTTTTTGGAGCAAAATAGGCATGCCCACCGCCCCATAGCTTAAAAATTGGGGGGGGAGTTCTTGGCGCAAGGAGAGCAACAAGGGCAGAGCAAATCCGGTTGTTGCCACGATGCCTATGAGGCTATCTTGTTTGTAGTTTTTCACCACTTGGGCGTAGAGGGCATAGGGGTAGTAAAGACATAAGCAGGGCGAATAAAGAACAAACATCACCACGAGGGTATCAATGAAAAAACCCTCTGGCATGCCCTTGATGGAGTTAAAATAGTAGAGATTGAAACTGAGAGCAATCAATAAAAGCGCGATTTTAAGGGCGTAGCGTTGTTTGAACGCATAGAGCAATAAACCCATCAATAACACCATTGCGCTCCCATCAGATAGGGCAATCAGCCCCACAAGGGGGTAAAAAACCCATGTATAAAAACCCAATAACACACAAAATGAGAGGGTGAGTAAGAGGCTAACCTTGCCTAGTAAAATTGCCCCTAATTGCACGCCCGGGAGCAAAGCAAAGGTGAGAGCCACAAAGAGGGGATCATAGGGCTTTTTGAGGGGCATTTTGTGGCTGATGTGGTAAATTAAAACAATGTTGAGTCCGTGTAAGAACAAACCGGGCAAGCGCAACACCAAATCTTTTGGCAGGGCACACCCGACTCCCTCCACAAAGGCATGTAAGGCTTGGAGCAAGAGGCGATCGGCTAAGAAATGGGGCGTGCTAAAATAAAATAAGGCTTCTTTATAGCTAATCGAGATTTCTAGGCTTTTATAGATACCCAAAGACAGAGAAACCCCCACAATTAAGGCTAGGAGAATGTAGTAAAGGGGCTTGGAAAGGAGGTTTTTAGGGAGCGTGTTAGGCGCGCTCAAAATAGCTTTTGGTGTTCCACAAGCATGCACTTATCTTCCACCACCACCACGCCTTTTGCCTCTAAGAGGGCTTTAGCCTCCGCATTTTTTAATGCCTAGTTGCATCCAAAAGACAAGAGGAATGGGATCATTTTGCAACATTTCTTTGGCGACCTCTAAAACGGCTTCTGGCTTCCTAAAAACCACCACCACAAAGATCGTCTCCCCCCTTTTGTGTTTGTCTTGCAAAGCCGCACTCAAAGTCTTATAGACCTTTTGCCCTAAAATGGGTTGGGAGTCATCAGGGTAAATGGGCGTGATGTGGTAGCCTTGTTCTTGTAGATACGCCGCAACTCGGTGGCTTTCCCTAGAGGGATCGGGGCTCAAGCCCACAATAGCCAAATATTTATACTGCAAAATCAACTCCGTAGTGGAGTGATCGCCATGCTCGATGTCAAAATCCATGTCTATCCTTTGCAAAAGGAGTCATTATACTCCAAGAATGTTAAATATCACTTTTTGCGTGCATAAGAGGCGATCAGCACGCCTGAGAACACAATCAACCCCATGCCAAGCCCCTCCCAAAAGCCCAGCCATGGATCGCCTAGCAACATCCCAAAACTCACGCTCCAAAACAAGCGGCTATAGATCATGGGCGAAATCGCCCCAGCTGGAGCAATCATGTAGGCTTTGGTTAAAAAGTATTGCCCAAAAGTCCCGCTTAAACCCATCCCCATTAACACCCAAATATCCCAATGCCACCAAGTCCCACTAAAGCGCATGGGGTGATAACCTGTAGCAAAGGGGGGGAAATCAATCCAAAGCCCTACAAAACCAATACAACTCAAGCACAAGCTAAAGATAAAAACGACAAATGCGCCGTTATAATACTCTTTGAGGCGATACAAGCTGGTGTAGGCGATGGCGACTAAAACCCCATTGAGCACGCCAGAGGCAACTTGCACCCAAGTTAGCCCGCTGGTGTGGGGGTTAGCCACAAACACCACGCCCAAAACGCCAATCACCCCCGCCCCAATCAAGCGCAAGCTCACGGGTTCTTTAAAGATCAAAAAAGAGATCAAAATGGCATATAAGGGGGAACTTTGGTTAAAAGCACTGGCCGTGCCTAGGGGCATGGTATAGACATTGTAGCACATCAAGGTCATGCCCAAAGCCCCCACCACCATGCGCCAAAATAGCAAAACCCCACCCCCCTTTTTATAAGCCCTAAAGCTAAAGGGCTTGATAAAATAGAAAAATCCCAAAAAAAAGGAGAGTGAAAAAGGCACGGTAAAAAATATTCTCTAAGGGTGAATAATAGGCACTAGCAATCTTGATCAAGGCATTCATTGCCCCCAAACTAAAAGCACTCAAAGCCATGTAAAGCAGACCCAATCTAATATTCATGTGCGCTCCAAAGACCTATGTTAGCACACCTCGTTAAATTTTTTGGAGCAACTCTAAAAGGGGGAGTTGGTTTTGCTGGGCGCAGAGTTCTTGGGCGGCTTTTTGGGTGTTGTGCTTGTAAAACTCAATGTCTTCATGGCGTAATTTATGCAGTGTGAGGGCTAAATCTTGTGGGCTACTGGTTTGGCTCACCACCCCGATTTGGTATTTTTCAATGATGGCTTGCATTTCCACATTGGGCACGGCACACAGAGCCAAACGGCTTTGGATATATTCAAAAAACTTATTGGGCATGGCGTGCTTGATATTGAGATTGATGGGCGGGCTAAAATACAGCCCAATATCAAAGGCATTGCTAAAATTAATGATCTTTTTAAACTCCACTGGGGGGATGATTTTAATGCGGGTGTGGGTGAGTTTGGTTTTGAGTTCCTCTAGGCGTGCAGGGGAGGCAACTAACATCAAGGTCAGCCAAAAGCGCCAATCGCCTAAATGATCGCTCAAATATTCCATCATGGTTTGCAACCCCTCAAAACTGCGGTTATAACTTGCCCCCCCATGGTAGATCAAGTGGATTTGATCGGGCTTGGTGGGTGTGGGTTTAAGTTTGTGGTAAAAGGGGTAGGAATAAAACACGCTGCTAGAAATCCCATGCCCACTCTCATAGAGTCCTTGCACGCCTTTAGACACACTCAAAATGTGATCGCATTGGGGCATGTAGGTGTTGGTTAAACGGGTGAAAAAGGCTTTAAAGAGCCAACGCCAGCGGATATTACTGCTATCTTGTGCCGGGTAGTATTCGCGCGCATCTAAGATCACTTTGGCATTTTTCTTGTAGGCTAGCACAATGGGCAAGAGCACCAGATCAAAACAAAAGATAAAATCAAAGGCATGTTCGCGCAACACTTCCACTATTTGGGTGCGGTTTTGGGTGTAAATGAGAGCGTGATCGTTTTGCAACCAAACATCAGTGTAAAGCTTGCATTCTTGTAAAAAAATTGCGCTTGGGGTAGGGCGGGTAAGTGAAAATCTCCAAATCCTCCTGAGGGGGTAGGGGCGTTTTGCTAATGCCCATCACGCTAATTTGGTGGTAGGGTTTTAGGAGTTTTCTTAAGCGATAAGGGCGGGGGCTATTTAAGGGGTGGGCGGCTACCAATAAGAGTGTGCGGGGGGAATCGGGCATTGTTTTCCTTGTTTTGGGGCATTATTATACAAGAAAAGCCCATTAAGGCGGGTGTTTTTGGTGGGCTAGATATTTGTTTAGTTAGTTGCTATACAATCCTACTTGAGAATAAAACTAAAGGATCGATCATGGGAGATTTGTTAAGCCGTAGATTACAAGCCACACCTAAGGGGATTGGGATTGTGTGCGATTGGTTCGTGCAGGAAGCGCAGAATGCCACGCTGAAAAGCACGGATGGGCGTGAGTTTATTGATTTTGCCGGCGGGATTGCGGTGTTGAATGTGGGGCATAGACACCCACGCGTGATTGAGGCGGTTAAAAAACAGCTAGAGCATTTCACACACACCGCCTACCAAGTCAGCCCCTATGAAAGTTATGTGGCATTGGCCGAAAAGATCAATGCCTTAGCACCCATTGAGGGGGCTAAAAAGACATGCTTTTTCACCACAGGGGGGGAGGCGACCGAGAATGCGATCAAAATTGCCAAAGCCCACACCAAACGCTATGGCGTGATTGCCTTTGGGGGGTCTTTCCATGGGCGCACTTCAATGGCAGTGAGCATGACCGGTAAGGTCGTGCCCTATAAAGCCGAGTTGGGCGTGGGTAATCCGGGGGTTTATCATGCTTATTACCCTAATGCTTTGCATGGGGTGAGTGTGGCTGATAGCATGAAAAGTTTAGAGCACATTTGTAAAAGCTCAATTTCCCCGCTAGATGTGGCGGCTATCATTTTTGAGCCCGTGCAAGGGGAAGGGGGGTTTAACCCCGCTCCAGTGGAGTTTGTAACAGAGCTTAGGGAGTTTTGCAACACGCATGGGATTGTTTTGATCGCCGATGAGGTGCAGACTGGTTTTGCACGCACGGGGAAAACCTTTGCGATGGAGCATTTTAAGGTCAGTCCCGATCTGATTTGCATGGCTAAGAGTTTGGGCGGGGGCTTGCCCCTCTCTGGCATTGTGGGCAAAGCAGAGATCATGGACGCACCTAGCCCGGGGGGATTAGGGGGGACTTATGCGGGTAGCCCACTGGCCACAGCTGCCGCCCTAGAGGTGCTAGAGATCATCAAAGAGGAAAAACTCAATGAAAGAGCCCAAAGCTTGGGCGCACAACTCACCCAAAAGCTCCAAACTCTCCAACAAGAGATTAAAGAGATCGCCCAAGTGCGGGGGTTAGGCTCCATGGTGGCTATGGAGCTTTTTAAAGAGGGTAAGCCCAGTGCAGATTTGGCTAAGGCGGTGCAAAAAGAGGCGATGGATCAAGGGCTCTTGTTGCTCACTTGTGGGGGTTATGGGAATGTGATTCGCTTCCTTTATCCGCTCACCATCCCCCAAGAACAATTTGATCGTGCCCTTGGGATTTTAGAACACGCCATTAAAAAGGTTACCCAATGAATTTCAAGCTCTTAGATCACCCCTTTGTGAGCCAGCAAGAAAAAGAGGGCTTTATTCCGGTCACTAACCCAGCGACGGGCAAAACCCTAGCCTTTGTGAAAGATATTAGCCAAGAGGAACTAGAGGGGCTGATTGTTCAAGCACACACAGCCCAAAAGCTATGGGCGAGCAAGTTAGCCCTAGAGCGCGCTAATGTTTTGCTCAAGTGGTATGCTTTGGTGTTGGAGCACCAAGAGGATTTAGCACGCATTTTGACCCAAGAGATGGGCAAACCCCTAAAAGAGGCACGAGGCGAGATTGTCTATGGGGCGAATTTCTTGCGCTGGTTTGCTGAAGAGGCAAGACGCATTGATGGGGATATTCTGCCCAGTGTAGCAAAAAATCAAAAAAATCTTGGTGCTCAAGCAACCTATCGGGGTGTGTGGGGCGATCACGCCTTGGAATTTCCCCTGTGCGATGATCACCCGTAAAGTTGCACCCGCTCTAGCCTGTGGGTGCTCGATGATTGTCAAACCCGCCACCCAAACGCCTCTAAGTGCGTATGCGCTTATGGTTTTGGCGATGCAAGCAGGCGTGCCTAGCGGAGTATTAAGCGTGGTGAGTGGGGGGGCTGGCATGATCTCTAAGGTGCTGTGTGGGAGCGATTTGGTGCGTAAAATCAGCTTTACAGGTTCTACAGAGGTTGGGCGGCTACTCATGGCACAGAGCGCGCCTAGCATTAAAAAACTATCCTTAGAGCTGGGGGGCAATGCGCCCTTCATTGTCTTTGAGGATGCCCATTTGCAAAAGGCTGTGGAGGGGATTTTAGCCTCCAAATTCCGCAATAGCGGGCAAACTTGCGTGTGCGCTAACCGCATTTATGTGCAAAAAAGCGTTTATGACCAAGTCAGCCAGATGTTGAAAACAAAAGTCGAAGGCTTGAAACTGGGTAATGGCTTAGAGGAAAGCACCACGCAGGGACCCTTAATTGATCTAAAAGCCTTAGACAAGGTGCAAGAACACATCGCTGATGCCACCTCTAAGGGCGCAAAAATTTTAAGCGGGGGCAAGCCTAGCCAGCTGGGGGGGGAGCTTTTTTGAACCCACGATTTTAACCCATGTCCATCAAGAGATGTTGGTTGCCAAAGAAGAAACCTTTGGTCCCCTAGCCCCCTTGTTTAGCTTTGAGGATGAAGAGGAGGTGATCGCCAAAGCCAATGCCACGCAATACGGGCTAGCGGCGTATTTTTATACCCAAAGCCCTGCGCGCATTTTCCGCGTGGGCGAGGCTTTAGAATATGGGATTGTGGGCGTGAATACGGGGATCATCTCGACAGAAACCGCCCCCTTTGGCGGGGTCAAGCAAAGCGGACTGGGCAGAGAGGGCTCTAAATACGGCATAGAGGATTATTTGGAGCTCAAATACATGTGTGTGGATTTAGAGGAAAAGTAGTGCCGCTCAGGGAGGCTAAGGAAGAGTTTTTAGCCGAGCTTAAGGGACACCCCAAAACAAAAAAGCTGACTTTTTTAGAGGGGGTGGCGATGCTAGTGGGCACTAATATTGGCATTGGCATTCTCTCCATTGCCAACACCTCCAAAAATGCGGGCTTTTTGCCTCTGCTCTTTTGGCTTATTGTGGCTGGGATTTTATCCACGATCACCATGCTCTACATTGCTGAGGCTAGCATGCGCACCAAAGAACCTTTGCAACTCACCGGACTATGTGTCAAATACTTGGGCAAATTGGCTAAATACGCCATGTTTATTTCAGTGGCTGTAACTGCGCTAGGGGCACTGATGGCTTATGAAAAAGCTAGCGGGCGGATTTTGCACGCATTATTGGGTTTGCCCAATCACTGGGGGAGTCTGATCTTTTTTATCCCTGCTTCTTTGGTGCTTTGGCTGGGCTTAAAGGCCATTGGGCGGGGGGAAAAACAGATTGTAGGCGTGATGTTTGTGATTTTGTGTGTGTTGATTATCTCTACCTTTTTTAAGGATAAAACCAATTTTGGCCATCTTTTGGAATTGGGGGAAAATTATGTCCTCTCCAGCGTGCCGATTTTTAATGTCGTGGTGTTTGTCTATTCCTCGCAATACATCGTCCCAGAAATGGCGCGTGGGTTTGCCCACCAACCTAAGCTCTTGCCAAAAGCCATTGTTGTGGGCAATATTATCACTTTTGCGATGCTCACCTTGATCCCACTTTCAGCCATTAGCCTAGAGGGCTTGCAAAATGTCTCCGATGTGGTGACTCTCTCTTGGGGGAAATCCATTGGGGCATGGGCGTATTACACGGCTAATATTTTTGCACTCTGTGCGATTTTGACCTCTTATTGGGGGCTTGGGGGCATGTTTTTAACCAATATTGCTAACCACATTGGTAAAGACATTGAGCGCAATTTGCAGACCCGCTTTTGGGTCTTGTTAGCTGTGGTCTTGCCCCCCTTGATCTTGGTGTTGCTAGATGCCATTGATAGCGTGGATCAGGCGTTGTATTGGCCCGGCGTGGTGGGGGCTTTGGTGTTAAGTTTATTCCCAATTTTAATCTTGCACCGGGCACGGGATTTTAACGAACAACCAACCGGTTATATTTGTGGTAGAATGCTAACGCATAGGATCGTAAAAGCTGGCATCATCGTGGTTTATTGTGGAGCCACTTTAGGGTCCATTTTGGCGCATTATGGCATTTTGACTTTGACTTGATGAAAGGAGAACAAATGGCTTATCATGTCCAATCCCAAAATTTATGCGTAAAACCTACCCCTTATTCTAATAGGCTCTTGCAGGTTACGATCAGCAAAGAGGGCGTTGCGCAATTTTTAAAAGAAATTGAAATTTACCCAGTGCAGGCGTTGGAATACAAAATCTTTTTTGCGCTTTAGGGTGGCACAGATTTTAGATCAAATCTGCGATCACCAACTCAAACCCTTTTTGGAACGCGCTTTGGGCGATCGCAATGCGGGGGCGTTGCTGGTCAATCCAGAGGGGATTAATCGCGCTGAACAGGGCGATGAGATGGTCAAAATCGCCACGGCTTTTGTGCATTTGATCGGGCGATCCAACTTCGATCAGATGACCGGGCAATATTATGCCCGCTGGGCGGTGCTCAATACGGACAATTCGGATAGCTACCTGAGAAAACCCGACAAGCCTTTAGAACTCCACAATGACGGGACTTATGTCAATGAGGTTACCGACTATGTGTTGATGTATAAGATTGATGAGCAAAACATGGAGGGTGGGGACTCGCAACTCCTGCACCTAGATGATTGGGAAGAGCTAGGCAAGTTTTACAACCACCACATGGCCAAGAGGGTTATGCGTTGGGCAGCCCCGCCTAGCAAGAATGTTACCCAAGATGTCTATCACCCCGTCTTTGAGGCAGATAGCCATGCCAAGCCGGTCATGCTCTACATCGATCAATTCGCCCAGCCCAAAGACTATGAAGAGGGGGTTTATTTGGCAGATTTGGGCGATTCGCTAGAAAACTCCAAAGCCAAGCTTTCTTTCCCCGTACCCGTGGGGCAGTTTTTGCTGATCAATAATCTTTTTTGGTTGCATGGGCGGGACAAATTCA
Organism: Helicobacter bizzozeronii CCUG 35545; assembly: GCA_000263275.1. Classification (GTDB taxonomy): domain Bacteria; phylum Campylobacterota; class Campylobacteria; order Campylobacterales; family Helicobacteraceae; genus Helicobacter; species Helicobacter bizzozeronii. The sequence goes on from CAGP01000048.1 coordinate 79,745, forward strand.
AACCCCATGCGGGCTTGCGCCGGGAATTGATGCGCCAAAGGGGTTATTTCTCTTTCAGCACCAATCCTTTTAGCCGTTATAAAAATTTCAAAAACTTCTAGCATGACGGTCATCTATGATTTCATCATCATCGGAGGGGGCATTTTAGGGCACTCGGTGGCGATGCAGTTATTGGATCAATACCCCGACTCTAAAGTCGCCCTTTTGGAAAAGGAGAATGCCAGCGCATTGCACCAAACCGGACGCAATAGCGGGGTGATCCATGCAGGAGTCTATTACACCCCCGGCACGCTCAAGGCGCAGTTTTGCTATGAGGGCAACAAAGCGACCAAAGCCTTTTGTGAGGAACATGGGATCGTCTATGAGGAATGTGGGAAGCTATTGGTGGCCAGCGATGAGCTAGAAATGCAACGCATGGAGGAGCTTTGGGAGCGCACCAAAGAAAATGGCTTGGAACGGGTGCGCTTGGACGCTCAAGAGCTCAAAGAGAGAGAGCCCAACATTACGGGTTTGGGGGGGATTTTCTTCCCCAGCAGTGCGATTGTGAGCTACCCGGCTATTGTGCAGACCATGCGGACTTTGTTTAACAATAGGGGTGGGGAGGTCTTTTACAATGCTAAAGTGGTGGGTTTGAGCGAGCATGCTAGGGGGGTGAAAATCACCACCACGCGGGGGGTGGTTTGAGTGTAATTATTTGATCACCTGTGCGGGCTTACATTCTGATCGCTTAGTAAAAATGCTGGGCTTAAAGCCAGATTTTACCATCTGCCCCTTTAGGGGGGAATATTTTAAACTCACCCCCGATCGCAATGAGCTAGTCAAACACTTGATTTATCCCATACCCGATCCGAGTATGCCCTTTTTAGGCGTGCATTTGACCCCCATGATTGGTGGGGGGATCACCATAGGTCCTAATGCGGTTCTAGCGCTTAAGAGAGAGGGGTATTCTAAATTTGATGTGAGTTGGCAGGATTGTAAAGAGATGTTGGCACATAAGGGCGTGCGCCAAGTGATCAAGACCCATTTTAAGGTCGGCATGCGAGAATTTAAGCGTTCTTGTTGCAAGAAAAGTTACCTCTCTGTGGCACAAAAATATTGCCCGTCCTTAAGGCTTGAGGACCTAGAACACCACCCCTCTGGCGTGCGCGCCCAAGCGGTGAGTGGGAATGGGGAGCTCATTGAGGATTTCTTGTTTTACAACACGCAACGCACGATCAATGTATGCAATGCACCTAGCCCAGCAGCCACGGCGGCTTTACCCATAGGCAAGCATGTTTTATTACAATTAGAGGCGGTTGTTTGAGGATTGTAAAAGTGGATGTCATCAGAATCGACACTTCTTTAAATTAGGATCGCAGTTATGGAAAAGTTTGTTAAACCGGATCATTTTTTGGTTACCAAGACCAACTTAAAAGGTGCCATCACCTACGCCAATAAGCCTTTTTTAGACATTGTCCAATGCAGCGAAAAGGAGATTTTGCACAAGCCACACAATGTTGTGCGGCATCCAGAAATGCCCAAGGTTATCTTTAGAATGCTCTGGGAGGCGATCATGGACAAAAGAGAGATTTTTGCCTACATCAAAAAATAAAACCTTTGATGGGAATTTCTACTGGGTCTTTGCCAATGTAACCGCTTCTGTTGATGATGAAGATAAGCCCATTGGTTATTACTCTGTGCGGCGCGCGCCCAACAGAAAAGCCTTGGATATTATCACGCCCATTTATGCGGACTTACTCGAGGTGGAAAAAAGGCATGGCATGCAGACAAGTAGCACGCATTTGCAAGAGGTGCTAGACAAACAGGGCTGTGGCTATGATGAATGGGTCAATAAACTACAACGACTATAGAGGACACGCATGTTAGGGTTGTTTGATAAAAAACAGGATATGGCGTTAAACAAGATCGAGGAATTCGTCAATGCCATTAAAGATGGGTATTTGGAAGTGCGCATTACGGGCATTGATGAGAATTGCAAATACAAAAACATCATGCATGGCTTGAATGATTTTTTAGATCAAGTGGAATCGGTTTTTAGAGAGATGAATGCTTGTGTGCAGGCAGCCAAAGATGGCAAGGATTACCGCAATATGTTTTATGGGGGTTATCGTGGGATTTTCAAACAATATGCCGAGCATGCTGAGTCCCATGTAGAGGGGATCATCGCCTCTAACAACAATGCCATTGTGTTGCAATTAGCCGATATGGATGGCGGTGCTAAGGGCATTAGAGATGTTTTGACCAAGCTTGGCACACGCATCGATCAATGTGTAGAAAATAAGGAGTTGGCGCAAAATATTGAGCAGAGCTCACTCAAAAACCAAGATGCGATCCAAAAAATCCATACCGATTTGCTCCACTTCAATGAAAATTGCACCAACATTAACGCCGTGATGGGTGAATTGGAAAGCAGCATGGATTTTGTGATGCAAGTTACCAATGTGATTAGCGATATTGCCGATCAGACCAATTTGCTTTCCCTAAATGCTGCCATTGAGGCCGCACGCAGTGGGGAGCATGGGCGGGGCTTTGCAGTGGTGGCTGATGAGATTAGAAAATTAGCCGAGAGGGTGGCTAAGGAGGTGGGGAGCATTAAGAGTAGTTTTGGCGAATTTAAAGAGGGGATCGACAAGTTGGGGCAGGAATTTACAGAAATTGCCCAACTAAGCGCGGTGATTAACACCCACTTTGAGGAATTTTTGAAGATTTTGCAGACCTTTGTAGCCGATAGTCACAAGAGCCTAGACAATAATCAGGAATTAGAAGCGGGGCTTTTGAATGTGATGCGCCACATCGAATGGATCATTTTGAAAATGAATGTTTATCGGAGCGTGATCACCAATAAGCAGGTTAATATCGAGCTAGAAAAGGCTGTGAGCCAAGATGGGCTATCGCTTATTCATGAGGTGTTAGAACACCTCAAAGCGCATTATAATTCACACGAGGTCAATGAGATGGTGGTGCGTTTGCGGAGTTTGGACTCTATGCCCGTCTCTTAAGGGTGCATTGACTTAAGATCGCTACAATCACCCCCATTTAACTTTAAGGGGATGATATGAAGAAATTGGTTGCGATTGGGCTGGGGCTTGTTTTTTTTGGGCTTTTTCATAGGCGGATTAGCCTTTGAGCGTTTTGTCTTGGGCAAACACACATCCAAAAAGGATAAAACCCAAATCACCCTAGAAATCCAAACCACCCAAGAGGTTACACCCAAAACCTACACCACACACCTTGTTTTTAGCAGTGCAAATGCCTTGCTGAGCGCGCCGGTTCTAAGCTCCCAACAAGAGGAAAGTATCAAAGAGGGCTTTTTAGAGATCAATAAACTTGTTAAAAATTCTAACCTATGCCATGCGACCAGCTATAGCCTCAAACCCAATTACACCTTTGATAAGGACAACAGACAAGTTTTGACTGGCTATAAGCTCTATGCCGATATGGGTTGTAGCTTCAAAGCCTCTGCGCTATCCCAGTATGAAACCTTGCGTGATAAAATTGCACAAGTGGCGGCTAAAAGCACGCTTTTTGTGCTCAACACCCCAGCCCTGCACTTCAAAACAGAGGATTTAGACTGGGCTTCTTTGCAAGGTGCCTTGGTGCAAAAGGCTCAAGAACAAGCTAATTTTTGGCAAAAAAAAGCTTAACAAGCAATGCCATATCCAGCACCTCGATCTCTACGGCAATAACCCCACCACACGCTTAAGCACCCTGCCCGCTCAAAACAAAGAACACTTTTCTAGTAAGTTGGAATTATCCTTAATGGCACGCCTAATGTTGGAGTGTGTTTAAAGAAAGTCTAGCACCACGCTGGGACTTCTAAACTTGGAGTCTGTGGCGTGGTTGCTCAGGCAAGACTAAAACTAATCTTGTTTGCGGAAGATGAATTTATCGATCTTAAAGAAAATGATGGCTCCGATGGTCTGCCCTAAGAAAAGATTGAGCCAAAGGGGGGTGTGCATCCACTCAAACAAGAGCATGAAGGGCAACATGACCACAGCAGAGAGCATCCAGCGGAGCCAGTAAATCACAAAGAGTTTGGTTTTATACTCCACAAGGAGTTTTTTTAAAAATTCCATCTAGTCCCCATGCTGTGCCACCCGCCCCACTCTTTTTAAACAGCGTGGAGTGTCTTATAGCTCAGATCTTGGACAAAATAGCTCGCATCGTAGTAAGCCAAATTATCCCCATCAATCAGAGCAAACGCCCCGTTAAACGAATCGATTAAGAAGCGATCCAAGGGCGTATCTTTTTGGAAATTTAAAGCAACAAAATCCCCTATCCAGCGGCCCCGCCCATCTAATTTGGAATTGCGCGCACCTTGCAGATCGTAGCGCACCCAACCTGCATTAGGCAAGAACACCTCGGCTTTAACGCCTAAAGCCAACTGATGCCCCAACTCAAAACCCTGCACCTCTCTAGCCGGAATACCCGCACTCCTGCATAGCGAAACAAAAGTAGCCGTTGTCCCATGTTTTTTAGCCCACGCATAGTAGCGATCCACACTCTGCTTGGCAGAGACCCCCGCTAACTCCTTGGCTTGCTTGATGGTCTCTGCATTGATTAGGATGTAACGCGTGGGCTCTAAAAAGCGCGCCAAATCCTGCGGATTGGAACCAGCAGAGTTGGCTTCTAGTTGCCGCACATCGACTTGAATCTGCACGCGTTTAACAGGCTCTTGCTTGTCAAAGACCACATGCAACATGGGCACTTGATCGGTGTCCCTAGCCTCCAAATGGGTGTAATTGCCACGCACACGGAGGTTGCTGGGTTGCTGGTAATTTGTGGCTAGGGGGAGGGGAATCCACATCTTTGTTTGTTTGGAAGATGCCACATGGATTTCATAGTCTAGGTGGAGGCGGTGTCTTTTAGACTTTGGAGACGGGGACTGGCTAGCCCCCAAAAAGCCCGCCCCAACCAACATACCCGTTCCCATAATGCCCGTTTTGATAAAATCTCTGCGTTGCATATTTGCTCCAAACCTAATCTATGCCTTGTTTTTATGCATGCGTTTCATTTGTGCCCATAGCTCGGCTACCCGTTTGCCATAATTGGCATCGGCTTTTTTAAAGTGCTCGATTTGGCGTTTCACAATGTTATCGGGCACGCCATGCATGGAATGCACGATGTTAAGGCAAGTCCTCTCTTTTTCATCCTTGGGCATGAGGCGGTAGAGATCACCGGGTTGGGTGTAGTAGTCAGTGTCATAATCCCTAAAGTTATAGTCATAAGCCGCAAACTCATCTTCTAGCTTAGTCAAGTCTAGTTTAGGTTCTTTAGCATTGGGATCTTCTTTATAGCCCGGGAAGGAGCTAGGGTTGTAGTTGATCATCGAGCCGTAGTAGCCATTGGTCATGTAGCCATCGCGTGATGAGCTATGGAAAGGGCAACGGGGCGCATTCACGGGTAATTGGGTGTAATTCACGCCTAGTCGGTAGCGGTGCGTGTCCCCATAAGAGAAAAGACGACCTTGTAGCATGCGATCGGGGCTATAGCCAATACCCGGGACCACATTAGCAGGGGTGAAAGCGGATTGTTCCACTTCAGCAAAGTAGTTTTCTGGGTTTTTGTTGAGCTCTACAATCCCCACCTCGATTAGCGGGTAATCTTTTTGACTCCAAGTCTTGGTAACATCAAAGGGATGGAAACGATAGGTTTTAGCCTCGCTCTCAGGCATCACTTGGATAGACATCCGCCATTTGGGGTAGTCGCCCCGCTCGATGGCTTCAAATAAATCCCTTTGGGCAGAATCGAGATCGTGTGCGCGCACCTTAGCAGCCTCTTCACTGGTGAGATTCTTGATGCCTTGCATGCTTTTAAAGTGGAACTTCACCCAAAAGCGTTGGTTTTTGGCATTGATTAAACTAAAGGTGTGGCTACCAAAGCCATGCATGTGGCGATAACCATCAGGGATACCCCGATCGCTCATTACGATGGTAACTTGGTGCAAACTCTCAGGCACATTGCTCCAAAAATCCCACACCATCGTGCTGTCCCGTAGGTTGGTTTGTGGGTGGCGTTTTTGGGTGTGGATAAAGTCGGGGAATTTGATGGGGTCGCGCACAAAAAAACACGGGGGTATTATTACCCACCAAATCCCAGTTGCCCTCTTCGGTGTAATACTTCATCGCAAAGCCGCGTGGATCTCTCTCAGCATCGGCAGAGCCTTTTTCACCCGCCACAGTGGAAAAGCGGAAGAAACAAGGGGTTTTTTTACCCACTTTGCTAAAGATTTTAGCTTTGGTGTATTTGGTGATGTCTTTGGTAACCGTAAAAGTGCCATAAGCCCCACTACCCTTAGCATGCACCACCCTCTCGGGGATGCGTTCGCGATCAAAATGGGCTAACTTTTCTAAAAACCAAGTGCTCTGCAAGAGAACCGGACCTCTTGGACCTGCGGTCAAAACATCTTGGTTATTGGCAATAGGCGTGCCCGTTGCAGTGGTTAAAACAACTTCTTTGTACTTCATTAGGAAAATCCTTTATATTTTTTTAGAACCCCAAATCTGGATTCGCCTAGAAGTGTAGCACAAAAACGCCCTATCTAACCCTTAAAAGGAAATAAAAACCTAACTAAATTCTTAGGATGTTATGTATGGTAACTATGTCGCAATTATGAGAAAAAGACCCATCTTAGGATGGGTCTCCAAAGAAAGCTAGGATATGACTAGGATTCGTGTTTATCCCCGTGTTCGTGATGCTCGGACACGGGCTTATGTTTATGATCGTGCTTGTCTCCGTGTTTACCACAAGTGCAAGGTCCTGCAACATCGCAATTACACTTGGCATGGCAACCACAAGACTTGGCAGACAAACCGCTATTTTTATATTCTGCACGCGTCATCTTGGCAATGCGTGCCTTGATGGCTGCACGGATAGCCTCACGGCGTTTTTCAAACTCCTCCATGGTCATGTTTTCGGTGTTTTTATCCGCAGCTTCTTTTAATTGGTCATGGAATTTCTTTTTTTGTTCCGCATTCATGCCCTTCATGCGTTTAAAAAATCTCCATTTGGTAGTCTGGGACTTCATTGGGGACCACTTTACCTGCCATCTCGATTAACTCTTGGTTACTCTTGTCAAACCCCATTTGCCCATAGACCCGAGCACAGACTAGCCAAGACCAAAGTTGATAAACCTAATTTTACAGATTTCATACGCACCTTCCAACACTGAAAAATTTAAAAAAAAGAGAAAAAACAGAAAGGAATAAAGGCAAGGTCCCCAAAGGGACCCTAAAATTTTAGGTTACTAGTGTTGTGCTTCTGATTTTGGAGCTTGCCCTTCAGCACCGCCACTTTTAGCAGGGGCTTTTGGCATTTCTTTGTCGCCATGTTCCATGTGTTCCATAGAACCGCCCTTATTAGCTTTTTCCATACCCTTATGACCACCCTCGTGGTGTCCGTGGGCTTTGCCCTCTTTGTGAGCACCTTCTTTATGTACTCCTTTTTTCTTTTTAGAAGCACACCACACTTTACGCACCTCACCCTTACAAACATGGACTCCAGCTAGACCCATTTCTTTGAGTTCATCTGGAGAATGTTCTTTTGTGGCTTCCTCAAATTCCTTGCGGACTTCCTCACGCATAGCCACAAAATCTTTCTTTTTCATTTTCTTGAAGTGGGCTTCAGCTGCTTGTTTGAACTTCCATTTAAAGCTACTTTTAGCCTTGGCTGTTTTCAAGCTCTCAACATGTTTATGGACCGCTGCACGCAAATCCAAAGCATCTTCAGCTGGCACTTTACCGGCTAACTTGATCAACTCCGGACCACTTAGACTAGAGTAATCTTTAGCGTTTGCAACACCCAAAGACAACATGCCCATACAAAAAAATTCCTAAAAACCGACGCATAAACCGACCCTTTGTGATTGAAATAAAAAAACGATCGCTATTTTAGCTAGTCCTAGTTAAATATAAGCTTAATTGCGCCCACTACACCAAGCAAGTGTGTGCATAGACATTGGTGAAGTGGAACCAAAAAGTGCTTTCGTAGGTGTTGGGTTGCCGGTAGATACGGCAATGAAAGCCAATAGAAAAGTCCTCAAACAGAAGATGTTTTTCTATGACACAAGCGAGAATTTCGGTACGGATTTTGAGCACCATCACCCTAAAACCTTCTTGAGATTCTAAAATTTCCTCTGTGGGTTCAAGGATGCGGAAAGTTTGGTTAGCAAAATTGGCCTCCACTCTCAAGTCCACCACCACGCTAAAATCGTCATTAGTGGGGACAAAGGTTACAATCTGCTTGTCGCTGTAACCTGAGTGTTGCAAGTAATCAATGAATTTTTGTGCATCATAGCTGAAGTTCTCTTTGAAGCGGGCAATATAGGTTTCTGGGTCGATTGGGGGTAGGGGGTGGTGGGGCGTGGTGTGGGTTTGCAGACCTTGGTTGCTGAAATGCAAGGCGCGATCTTGTAAGGGCTCAATGTAGCCCACAGAGTGAGTCTTGCAGAGTGCTTTGAAGTCTTGGGGCTGTTTTTTGGCATTCTGCGCTCGGATCTCTTGATCCCTATTTGCCTTTTCGACAAACATGCCGGCATAGGGCATGTAAAACTGGGGCTTACAAATTTGGAGCATTGTTTTAACCTGTGCCTTAGCATGGGCTTTATTGCGGGCACAGATTGTCCGTTTTTCCTCTAGGCTATAATTCTCAAAGCACAAGGGGAAACCACTTGCCCCACTGGCAAAAGCGGTGCATATCGACATACTCTCCCATAACTAAAGTTAGGGGATTCTAGCTTTAGTGGAGATCGCGGCTTCAAGCAGGATAGCTCCGTTTGGAGTCTTACATTCCCTATTCCAAAGGTTGATGCCCCAACCCCAAGGGTATTACCC